>JAFGHH010000508.1 GCA_016930215.1 Deltaproteobacteria bacterium | reverse complement strand
AGCTTGGCCATCGAGGCCTCGTCGGCCGGGGTGAAGGCGAACTGGCGGAACTCGTCGGAGCGCACCCAGCGCCAGTCGGCCACGCCGAGTTTCTGCAGGTTGTCGTCCACCAGCACGCATTCGTAGAGGTACAGCTCGACCTCGTAGTGCTCGTAGGGGTGGCGGACGAAGGACAGCAGGTTGCCGACCTTCACGGCGACGCCGAGCCGTTCGAGGATCTCGCGCCGGAGCGCCGCCGGGTCGGACTCGCCGGGCTCGACCTTGCCGCCGCAGAACTCCCACAACAGCGGCAGGACGGCGGTCGGCCGCCGCTGGGTGATCAGGTAGCGTCCCTCCCGCTCGATGACGGCGGCGACGACGCGGATGGTCTTCTTGTCCGGCATGGGTCAGCGCACCACGAGCGCCACGTCGTCGACGAACCAGCCGGCGGCCTGGGTGGCCGAGTCGCTGCCGAAGACGAAGCGGAAGGCGGACTCCTCGGTGCGCAGCTCCAGGGGGACCCGGATCGTCTCCTGGACCCAGCGGCCGGAGGTGCGGAGGAATCCGTCGCGCCCGTCGGTGTACAGCGTGCCGTCGCAGCCGGAGTCCATGTCGATCGCGCCGTCCCAGCCGCCGGCGGGGGCGATGGCGGTCCAGGTGGCGCCGTCGTCGCCGGAGAGCTCGACCAGGGCGCCGTCGAGCGAGCCGGCGGCGGCGGCGAAGTCGTACCAGTGCCAGAACACGAGATCGACCGTGTAGGAGCTGGAGGCGCAGGGGGCGAGGTTCCGGGTCGGCGAGCGGAGGGCGCCGCGCTGGCAGCTCGGGTACGCGGCGTCCAGGCCGGTGGCCCAGCACAGGTTGGTCGCGGCGCTGCCGTGGCACGCCTCGGGGCCGGTGGTCGGCGTGCCCAGCTCCCACGGGTCGAAGCTGCCCGAGGGCGGGGCGAGGACCGCCTCGTGCGTCCAGCCCGACGCGCCCGAGTTGAAGGTCCAGGCCGCGGCCAGCTCGGTGCAGCGCGGACCCACGTCCTCGGGCCCGACGAAGTCCTCGACCACCTCGACCACGTCGCCGTCGGTGGTCTCGCCGTCGGGCGGCTCGCCGTCGGTGGTCTCGCCGTCGGCAACCTCGACATCGACCACGACGTCCTCGCGGACGTCGGTGCGGTCCGGGGTCTCGTCCGGCAGGTCTTCCGCGTCGCCGTCGCCGTCGGCGTCACCGTCGGCGTCGGGCAGCGGGGGGTCGCACAGGCACAGGTCGCCCTCGCAGTGGCCGCCGGGCAGGCCGCCGGCCAGGCAGGACGACATGCAGGACTCGAGGGTGCAGCCCGAGATCACGTCCGGGTCGTCGTCCCCCTCGTTGGCACAGGCGCCGTAGACGGCCGTCAGGGCCAGCGTCAGTCCGCCCAGCCCGGCGAGCATCGTGGTGGAAACGGGCAATTTTCGACTTCCGATCGTCATCGGCTTGACCTCCGCGGCGCAAGTATGACAATCCTCCGCCCCGAGGTCCAGAGCCGTGTCATATCGTACATTCATTCCGCTCCTGTTGCTGGTCGTGTCCTGTGGCCGGAAGTCGTCGTCGCCGGTCGCCGACGCCGTTCCCGCGCCGCAAGGTGCCGAGGCGGTCGCGGCGGTGCCCGAGCCGTCCGGGACGGATGCGGGCGGAGGCGAGACCGGGACGGATTCCGGGGTGGCCGCGGAACGCCCGTGCGAGCTCCGCTGGACCGTCGCGTCCGCGCCGGACCGGACACTGCTGGACGGCGCGCTCGCCGGCGGCGTGGCGGCGCTGCTGTACGGCGTCGGCGAGGGGTTCGTGTTGCTGATGGCGGCGGGCGACCCGCCCGAGATGCTCGCGGTGTCGCTGCCCGGCTGGCCCGACCCGAGCGGTCCGGCGGAAGGGTCTCCGGCCGGCGCGGTCGCCTCCTACGGCGATCGGTTCCTCGTGGCCTACGGCCCCGCGGGGCCCGAGCGGGTGGTGTTGCGGCTGCGGGCCGTGACGGCGGTTCGCGGGCGACTGATTCCGGTCAACGCGCCGGGCGCCCCGGGAAGCGACGGCGCGCCGGTGCTCGAGCTGCCGGCACCGACGCCGGAGGCCCGGCCGACGGTGCTGCTGCACGCGTACTCGAGGGGCGTGGTGCTGGGCGCCGGCTTCCTCGAGGCCGAGCCGGCCGTCGGGACCGCGGTCGTGCGGACGCCGACGGGCGCGCCGGCGGCGGAGGACGTCTTCGCCTGGAGGCTGGCGGTGGAATCCGGAGGTCCGGGCGGCGGTCGCTGGCGGCTCGAGTCGCCGGCCGGCCCGGAGCTCGTCCGCTACGTCGGGCCGCTCGGCGGCACCGCGCTGGGGATGACGGCGGCCGGAACGCCGGTGCTCGTGCCCGCTCCTCCGCGTCGGGCGCCGTTCGCCTTCGCGGACGGCTGGGTGCCGGCGCCGGGCGAGGCGATTCGGTTCGGCAACGAGCGGCTGGTGCGCGAGGAGCCGCGCGCCGGCGGCGGGCTGCTGGCGGTGGTGTACGACGTGCGGGGCCGGGTGACGGCGCGCCTGGCGTTGCCGTCCGGCACGCGTCCGCTGGCCGTATCGCGCGCCCCGGACGAGCTGCTGGTGCTCGGGCCGGACGGCGAGCCGGGGCTGTGCATCGCCGACCAGCCGCCGCGCCTGCCGACGCGGCTCGACCCGCGCGGGGTGCTTGCGAGCCCGACCACCGGGTCCGGCAGCTGCGGGCGCTGACTTGGGCGTGCTGCAGTCCGGCGAGCTGTTCTCCCTGGGCTGCGCCGTCCTGTGGTCCGGGGCCACGATCCTGTTCCGCAAGAGCGGCGAGCACGTCCCGCCCGTGGCGCTCAACCTGTTCAAGGACACGGTGGCGCTGCTGCTGTTCCTGGTCACGCTGCCGCTCCTGGGCGTTCCGTTCGCCCCGTCCGACCAGGGCTGGCGGGAGTGGCTGGTGCTGCTGGCGAGCGGCGCCGTCGGGATCGGCATCGCCGACTCGCTGTTCCTGGCCAGCCTGAACCGGCTCGGCGCCGGCGGCAACGCGATCGTCAGCGCGCTCTACGCCCCGTTCGCCGTGCTGGCGTCGTTCGCCTATCTGCACGAAGCGATCGGTCCGCTGCTGTTGCTGGCGACGGCGATGATGGTCGGGGCGATCGTGCTCAACACCTGGCAGCCGCGTGCCGGTGGGCCGCGGCCCGAGCGTTCCCGCGTGCTGTCCGGCGTGTCGATCGGCACGCTGGCGATGTTCCTGATGGCCGTCGCGATCGTCTACGCCAAGCCGGTGCTCGACCGCTCCGACGCGTGGTGGGCCGCCTCCGTGCGGTTGCTGGGCGGGGTCGTCTTCCTGGCGGGCCAGGGATTGGTGCGTCCCCGGCTGCGGTCGGCCATCGTCCGCTGCTTCCGTCCGAGCCGCCAGTGGGCGGTCACGCTCCCCGCCGCCGTGCTCGGCGCCTACCTGGCGATGATCGTCTGGATCCTCGGCATGAAGTACACCTTCGCCAGCACCGCCGCCGTGCTGAACCAGTCGAGCACCCTGTGGACCGTGCTGCTCGGGTGGCTGGTGCTCCACGAACGGATGAACCCGCGCAAGGCCCTCGCCATGGCGCTCGCCTTCGGCGGCTCGGTCGTGGCCGTACTGTAGAGCCCCGCCCCGGCCGCCGCGGGACGCCGGACGGGTTCGTGGGACCTGGCACGAATTGCGGCACAGGATGTCACGGGGGCACCGAGCCTTCCGCGGTGGAAGACCTCGGATTCAAACGCCCTTCGGTCCGGGGGGCCTTGGTACGTGGTTCGCAGCGTCCTGGCGGGAATTCGGCGGGTGCCGAGGCGACGGGAGGTGAGCCATGAAACCGACGAAGGCCATCGGACTGGTGCTGCTGGCGGTGCTGGGTGTCGCGGGGTGCATGGGAGAGGACGAGTTGACGCGGCGGCCCGGGGTTCCGCTGGACCCGACGTGCGATTGGCAGCCGTCGTCGGACTGGGCGGCCGAGGGGGACCTGACCGACCCGGGGGGTCCGGGCGACGAGGACCCCTACGGCTCGGGCGCCGACGCGAGCGCCGCCGACGGCGGCGGGTATTACGACTCGTACACGGGCAGGGAATCCGGGGCCGACGCGGACGCGGACGCGGACGCGGACGGCGACTACGACTACGTGGGCGCGGATGCGGACGGCGCGGAGGACGACGGCGAGGACGTCGATGCGGAGCCCGACGTGGTCGACCCCGGAGACGGCGGCGCGTGCGACCCGGACGCGGAGGACGGCGGCGACTGCGATGCGGTCGAGGAGCCGGCCGACCCGGATGCCGGGGAGGACGGCGGCGAGCCGGACGGCGTGACGAAGTCGGTCGATCCCGAGGAGCCGTACGTGATGTACCTCTCGGCGGACGACTCGAACTCGATGGCCTCGCCGGTGGTCGCGCGCTGGTACATGCGCAACGGTTCGCTCGTCCCGCACCACGTGGTGCGGATCTACGAGTTCCTCAACTACTACGACATCGGGTACGCGCCGGCGGACCCGGGCACGGTGCGCGTGATCTCGCAGTTCCGGCCGGTCAATGCGGAGGAGGGGCTGTACGCGCTGCAGCTCGGGGTGCAGTCCGAGGGGCTGACGCCGGCGGGCCGGCGCCCGATGAACCTGACGCTGGTGCTCGACACGTCGGGCTCGATGAGCGGGACGCCGATCGAGCTGCTGCGCGAGGCGGTCCGCGCCATCGCGGCGAGCCTGCGCGGGGGCGACATCGTGTCGGCGGTCGAGTGGGACACGGAGCGTGCGATCCGGCTCGACTCGCACGCGGTCGTCGGCCCGGACGACCCGACCGTGCTGACGATGGTGGAGGCGCTGGCGCCGGACGGCGGCACGAACCTCCACGCGGGCCTCGAGCTGGGGTACGCGTTGGCGCGGCGGAACTACCGCCAGACGATGATGAACCGGGTCGTGCTGATCAGCGACGGCCAGGCCAACGTGGGCATCACCGACATCCACCTCATCGCGGCGGGCGCGGACGAGATGGAGGGCGAGGGGATCTACCTCGTCGGCGTCGGCTGCGGCAGCGGGTACAACGACGAGCTGATGGACGAGGTGACGGACGCGGGCCGCGGCGCCTACGTGTTCCTCGACACGCCGCAGGAGGCCCGCCGGATGTTCGTCGACCGCTTCCTGCAGGTGATGGAGGTGGCGGTAAGGGACGTGCGGGTCGAGCTGACGCTGCCGGGGGTGTTCCGCATCGAGGAGTTCCACGGGGAGGAGTACTCGGCGATCCCCGAGGAGGTCGAGCCGCAGCATCTGGCGCCGAACGATGCGATGGTCTACCACCAGATCCTGCGCGCGATCCGTCCCGAGTGGGTGTACGCCGACGACGTGATCGGCGTGCGCGTGCAGTACTTCAGCCGAGGCGGCGCGGTCGAGCGCACGGCTTCGACCGTCGACACGCTGCAGGCGCTGGTGCGCCGGCCGGTCCCCGAGATGCGCAAGGCCGACGCGCTCGTCGTCTACGCGCAGGCGTTGATGCGCATCTCCGTGCAGGTCGACCGCGGCGAGCGGGACGCGGCGGTCCAGACCTGCGAATCGGCCTTGGCGCTGGTCGGCGACAGCGTCGCGGCGCTCCACGACTTCGAGCTGGCGGAGGTCGAGGCGCTTCTCGAGGCCTACTGTCCGCTCGTCGCGAGCGGCGCCTCGACGGGCGACAGCTGGGACTGGTAGGCGGCCTCGCGGGGTCCCGCGCCGCGTGGGACCGACCGGCGGCAACACCGGCATCGCCGTGGCGTTCGCGCGCGCCGCTCCGGCGCACCCGGCGAGCGGTCGGTCGTCAGGGCGCGCGGACGACGGTGGTCTCCGCCTGGGTCGCCAGCTCGGCCAGCACCGGGTCGGCCGACAGGCCGGCGGCGTCGCCGAACACCACCAGCTTGGAGCGGGCGCGGGTCAGCGTGACGTTGAGCCGGTTCGGATGTGCCAGGTGGCCGGTGGGGCGGGCGCCGACCAGCGACACCAGGATCGCATCCCGTTCGTCCCCCTGGAACCGCTCGACGGTGTCGACCGGGATCGCGGCCAGCTCGGGCTCCGACGCCAGCAGGCGACGGATCAGCGCCACCTGGGCCCGGTAGGGGGTGACGACGCCGAGCCGTTCGGGGGCCAGGCCGCTCCGGCGGAGCAGCGCCGCGGCCTCGGCGACCCGCGCCGCCTCGCGCTCGTTGCGGCGACCGTCCGCGCCGTCCGGGACGTCCACCAGCACCAGCGGTTCGTCCGGACGAGCGGCGGCGTCGAGCCACGCCGGGCGGTTCGGGTCGCCGGGCAGGTCGAGCTCGAGCAGCCGGGTCCGGGCCTCGGGGGCGGCCTCGAGCGCCCCGCCGTAGTACGTCCGGTTCGGGAGCGCCATGATCCGTTCGTGCATCCGGTGCTGCTCGCGCAACATCGCGGACGGCCTGGTGGCGCACAGCCGTTCGTGGAGGCTGCGGTCGAGCGGACCGACGCCGGCGGCGGCGAGCGTCGGATCGGGCGGCGGGTCGGGCGGCCATTCCCGGGCCGACGGCTCGACGCACGAGAGCTGGCGCGGGTCGCCGACCAGGACGGCGCGCCGGGCGAGGGCCAGGACGCCGAGGGCCAGCGGCTCGGAGATCTGGGTCGCCTCGTCCAGCACCGCGACGTCGAACGGCGGGTCGCCGCCCGCCCGGAACTCGTGCCGCCACGGCAGCCGCCCCAGCCGGTGGCAGTTGGAGACGACGACCCGCGCCTCGTGCAGCCGGGCGCGGACCGCGCGGGCGTCGCGGGCGCGGCGGGCGAACGACTCGAGGAAGGCGCGGTCCGGGTCGACGCCGGCGGCGGCGAGCGCGTCGCGCAGCGCGGTCGCGTCGTTGCGGGCGCCGATCCGGAGCACGTCGGTCGCCCCCGCCTCGACGATGCGCCGCGCGACGAGGTCCGCGGCGTTGTGGGTCAGCGCGCTCGCCAGCACGCGGCGTCCGGCGGCGACCAGGGCGGCCACCAGGGCACCGACGAAGGTGGTCTTGCCGGTGCCCGGCGGGCCCTGGACCAGCTCGAGCGGTCCGCCGTTGAGCGCACGTTCGAAGGCCGCCGCCTGGCTGGGGTGCCATCCGCCCGGGAACGGCGCCCTCGGCAGCTCGATCCGCGGGCTCGGGCCGCCGCCGGCGGTCGGCGTGCCGAGCAGGTCGGCGACCAGCGGCGCCTCGCCGCGATGTCGTGCCCGGAGCAGCCCTTCGAATCCGTCCCGCTCGTTCTCGAAGCCGCCGGCCGCTTCGAGCAGCCAGCCGGGTCCTTCCGGAACCCACGGCGGCCGCGGGCCGTCCAGTCGCAGCTCGTAGCCGTCGCGGCCGGCCCGCGCCAGCTCCGCCTCGAACGCCTCCAGCGCCCCCGGGTCCCCGCGGTGCGCCCGGACGCGGGCACCGTCCTCCGGGTGCAGGGCGCCGTGCAGTTCGCCGCGCAGGCGGGCCGTGCGCGGGTCGGCGGCGTCGAAGCCGAGCGTCAGGCCGGTTTCGACCGCGAGCCGGGCCGCACGGGCCGGCAGGGTGAGCGGTTCGAGCGACCGGCGGCGCTCGCCCTGCGCGTGCCACACGGCCCGCAGCAGCAGGCGGGCGAAATGCTCCAGGTACGCGCGCGAGACGTCCATGGGCGCCGCGCCGGAACCGGCGGCGGCACCCCGGAGTGCGGGGCGTCCGTCCGGCGGGCAGGGGCACGAGGCGCGTCGCCAGCAGCGATCGCAGGCGGCGAAGCGGGACGGGGGTGGCAGCGGCTCGCCGTCCGCCGCGCGGCGCAGGAGGTCGAGCATGGCGTTGCGGGTGGCCAGGCTGCGGCCCA
This sequence comes from Deltaproteobacteria bacterium, assembly GCA_016930215.1. Classification (GTDB taxonomy): domain Bacteria; phylum Myxococcota_A; class Polyangia; order DRWM01; family JAAZOP01; genus JAAZOP01. The sequence continues at coordinate 2,461 of JAFGHH010000508.1, read as the reverse complement.
GCTCGCGCGCCTCGGGACCGAGGCGGAAGGCCTTCCCGTCGCCGGCGTAGAACAGCTCGGTCGCGATCCGGTTCGCGGCGGCGGCGTCCGCGCGGTCGGGGCGGGCGCGACGCCAGGCGTCGGTCCACAGCAGCGCGTAGAGGCGGGCCTGCGTCGCGTGGCTCGGGCGCAGCGCGGCGACCTCGGCGCCGGGAACGGGCGCCGGCGCGTCGTAGCGCAGCGCCTGGCCGCTCTTGAGCTCCCCGACCGCCGGCGGGCCGTCCGGCCGCGGGAAGACCAGGTCGGAGCGGCCCGAGAGACCGAAGCGCAGCGACAGCCGGGAGACCTCGTGCAGCGTCTCCGGTCCCGCCGCGCGGCGTCCGAGCCACGCGCGGAGCTGCGGCACCGCTTTGCGCAGGATCGCCTCGGCCTGCGTCAGGCCCGCTTCGGTGCGGATCCACGCCGCATCGACCCGCGAGGCGCGCAGCGCCTCGCCGGCCACCGCCGCATCCGTCCGCTCGGGGTGTTCGAGCAGCAGATGCAGGGCCGTGTCGGCCATCCGTCCGCCGAGCAGGGCGGGCGAGATCGAACCGGTCCCCTCGAGCAGCCCGGCGAGGAAGTTCGCGGGACAGCCCGCCTCGTGGGCCGAGGCCACCGCGGTGACCTCGAACAGCCGCCGCGGCTCGAGCACCAGCAGCGTCTCGGGCCGCAGGGGGAAGACGAGCCGCTCGGCGGTGGAGCCCTCGGCCGGCGCCGGCAGGCCCCACGCCGCCAGCTCGGCCCCGGGCCACAGGCCGCGGAACGTGCGGGCGTGGTGCGTCGTGCCGGAGTCCTCGGGGTCGACGGTCAGCACCGCCTGCGCCGTCGCGCCGTCGGGGAGGCGGATCACGCACCACACGGCATCGCGGGTTCCGGTGCGCCCGCGGGCCTCGAGCTGCACGCGACGGACCAGCGCGGACGGCAGGGTCGTGCCGACGAGCGCCGCGTCCGGCTCGGCCAGGTGCAGGGCGTTCCACAGCGCCTCGTGCAGGCCGCCCCAGGTCGCCAGTGCCCGGGCGTCGTTCGTGCGCAGCGCACGGTCGAGCAGCGGACGCAGCGGGGCCGGCAACGACCCCTCGGTGCCGGCGAGGGTCGTTTCGTCGGTGCCGAGCATTGCGAGCAGCAGGCGGGCGACGGCGCGGACACCGCGGGGCACGGGCGACGATTCCGGCTCCGCGGCGGCCTCGCCGGTCCCCAGGGCGGCCAGGGTCGGCGGGCCGCCCGCGTCGGGGGTTTCGAGCAGGACGGCGGCCGGGTCGAGCCGGTCGGGTCCGGCCCAGGCACCGCCGCGCTCGGTCAGCGCCTCGACGACCTCGAGCGCCAGACGGGCGGCGGTGCTCCAGTCGAGCGGTCCGTCGGCGAGGCGTTCGGCGAGCGTCGCGCGGGGGGCGGTCACGGCGGGCAGCCTATCGCGAGGGGGGAGGTGAGTCGAGGGAGTCGAGGGGCCTGCTACAGTCGTACGGGGAAGAAGACGGCCGCCACGGACGTGCAGTTGACGTCCATCGCGCCGTCGCCGCCGCCCATCGAGTCGGAGACGCCGAACACGTAGGTGGTGCCGGCGGAGACCGGGAACACGTTCTGGAGCGACCAGAGCGACCAGCCGGCGGCGGCGCTGTAGTCGAAGTCGGCGTTGTGGTCGGAGCCGTTCCAGTGGATGAAGCCCGCCCACGTCTCCCCCGCGTCTGCGCTCTTCTCGCCCTGCGCCAGAACGAGAACGTAGCCGCTCGCCGGGACGGTGATGGTGCCGGCGGTGCGCACCAGGCGCGTGGGGCTCGACCTCCAGCTGCCGAAGCCGATGTATTCGATGCCGCTGCGCACCGACGCCAGGTGGACGCCGTCCAGCAGGTCGGCGTCGAGACCGGAGCCGGCGCCGTCGTCGTCGCCGATCTCGGCCAGCGCGGTGCCGTCGGTGAGGTGGGCGGGGGTGACGCTGCTCGTCGCAAGCTGCGCCGAACCCACGGCGCCGGTGGTGATGTGCGACCCTGCGATCGCGCCGACGGCGATGTCGGCGCCCGTGACGGCACCGTCCACGATCATCGCGGACGTGACGCCGTTCACGGAGAACACCGTTCCGGCGAGGGCCAGCCCGGCGCCGGCCGAGTAGGTGGTGTCGTTGTCGGTCCCGTCGGCGAACCCGGCCGGAACGCCCGTGACGTCGGTCCACGCGGGGACCCAGCCGGCGGCGCGGTAGTTGTCGTCGAGCAGCGCGGTCAGCTCGGCCTCGGTGTCGTAGCAGACGGCCCGCGCCCAGCCCTCGAGCGTCGCCCGGTCGGCCGCGAACGCGGTTCCCGTCAGCGTCAGGCCGGCGCCGGCCGTGTAGGTCGTGTCGGCGTCCGCGCCGTCCGCCAGGCCCGGCGGCACGCCCGCCAGGTCCGTCCAGTCCACCGTGCCGGAGGTGGTCCGGTAGTCCTCCGCCGCGACCCCGCCCAGCGTCGCGGCGTCT
>JAFGHH010000507.1 GCA_016930215.1 Deltaproteobacteria bacterium | reverse complement strand
CGGCGCCCCGCCGGTGCCGCTGGCCGTTCCAGGCCGCGTCGTCAAGTTCACGCGGACGCTGATGGGCGCCCGCTACGCGCTCAACGACGCGGGCGAGGTTTGGGCGTGGGGCGAGAACCGCGAGCACAACATCCCGGGCCGCGAGGAGCACACGGTGGCGCAGCCGGTGAAGATCCTGCCGTAGACCGCCGACGCCGACACCCACGGAGAGAAGGAAGGGTCAGGGGTTGACGAGCAGGGCGGGCTGGCCGGTGGACTCCACGACGCTGCGCCAGAACGGGCTGTCGGTGGAGATGGTGTTGCGCCCCGACGTGGCGGCGGCCAGCGGCACGTGCGTGAACAGGCCGCCCCACAGGCCGACGACCATCGCGGTCTTCCCGGCCATCGCGGCGTGCACCGCGTTCTCGGCGAGCCGGCCGCAGAAGATGGCGTCCGCGGGGTTCGCCGCCGCGGCGCGGATGATGTAGCTCGGGTCGATGTACTTGACGGTGACCTCGAGGTCCTTGAGCTGGCGGGCCACGGTGTCGCGCAGGAAGGTGCCGACGTCGCCGAGCTTGACGTTGCCCGAGGCGTCCTTCGAGCCGACCGCGGCCAGCAGGTCCTGCCCGGCGCCCTCGGCCACCACCACCACCGCGTGGCCGCGCCGACGCAGACGGTCACGGAGGAACTCCAGCGCGCCGCGCGGGCCCTCGAGGTGGAACGGCAGCTCCGGCACCAGGCACAGGTTGACCTCGCCCGAGGCCAGCGTGGCCGAGGCGGCGATGAAGCCCGAGTGGCGTCCCATCAGGCGGACGATGCCGACGCCGTTCGGCGCCCCGCAGGCCTCGACGTGCGCCGCGGTGATCGCGCGGGTCGCCTCCGCGACCGCGGTCTCGAAGCCGAACGTCCGCTCGATGAACGGCACGTCGTTGTCGATCGTCTTCGGCACGCCGACGATCGCGACCTTCCGGCCCCGCCGCTGCAACTCCTCGCTGAGCGCCAGGGCGCCGCGCAGCGTGCCGTCGCCGCCGACGCAGAACAGCACGTCGACCTTCAGCCGTTCGAGCGTGTCCGCCATCACCGCCGGCGACTGCGGTCCCCGGGAGGAGCCGAGGCGGGTGCCGCCCTGCAGATGGATGTCGCGCACCAGGTCCGGCGTCAACTCCAGCGGCGGCGCGCCGGCGGGGGTCAGCCCGAGAAACCCGTACTGGAAGCCGAAGACGCGGTGGACGCCGTACGAGTGCCAGAGCTGCATCACCAGGCCGCGGATCACGTTGTTCATGCCGGGACACAGCCCGCCGCAGGTGACGATCCCGGCGAAGGTCCGCGAACCCTCGAAGTACAGCTTCTCCCGCGCCCCCGCTCGCTCGAAGCGCACGCGGCCGTCCCGCCCCGAGAGGTCCAGCGCGACGGTGGCGTCGTCCGACGTGTAGTCGGCGACGTGGTCGTCGGCGACGGTCGATAGCCCGAGCGGCGAGTTGATGCTGGGGGGGCCCAGTACCGGGATGCGGAGGTCGATGTCCTGCTTCATGGAGGGCAGTTTCCCACCGCCGGGGCGTCCTCCGCAAGCGTCCCGCGGTTCGGGGGGGGCGCCGAGAATTCCCTTGCAATTCTAGCCGCGCGGCGCTATTCCGGCGCCGTCCCCGTGGTGCGGCATGTCGATGGTCGCTTGGCCGTGCGGGGGGTTGCAAGGGCCTGCCTCGCGACGCCGTGGCGGGCGAAGGGATCGGGAGAGTGGACCGATGAAGAAGAAGCTGTTCGTGGGTGGGTTGGCCTGGGCGACCGACGAGGAGTCCCTGCGGGGGGCGTTCGGCACCTACGGCGAGATCAAGGACGTTCGCGTGATCCGGGACCCGATGACGAATCGGTCGCGGGGCTTCGGCTTCGTGGAGTACAACGACGAGACGCAGGCGAGCGCGGCGAAGGCCGGGCTCGACGGGACCGAGCTGGACGGACGGCGCATCCGCGTCGACTTCGCCCAGGACCGTGGCGGTGGCGGCGGCGGCGGCGGCGGGCGCGGCCCCCGCGGCGGCGGGCGCGATCGTCACGACGACTAGCCATACCCCTTCGTTCTCCTCTCCCTGCACTCCCCGCGACGATCTTCTGCAAGATGCAAACCCTGTTCTCGCTCGAGCCGCCCGGCGCGACGGCACCCCCGGCGACGTTGCTCGAGGGCGACGCCGTCGAGGCCGGCGCGGTCCTCGACGCTCCGGTCGACCTGACGTACCTCGACCCGCCGTTCGCCTCCGGCTACCGGTACGCTTCGTCGACGACGGTTCGTTGCGGCTCCTCGTCGATGACGGTGCGGCGACCCGCGTTCCGGGACCCGTCCCACCGCCGCCCGGAGGACTACGTGCGCTTCCTCGCGCCTCGCCTCGCCGTCGCGATTGACGCGCTCCGCCCCGGCGGCAGCCTCTACGTACACCTCGACTGGCGCGTCGCCGCCTACGTCCGCGTGCACCTCGACGGGGCGCTCGGGCAGGCGGCGCTGCGCAACGAGCTGGTCTGGCGCCGCAACCCGCCGCTCGG
>JAFGHH010000506.1 GCA_016930215.1 Deltaproteobacteria bacterium | reverse complement strand
GGCGGCGGGGCACGACGGGTCGAAGACGCAGCCGCCGAGCGGCTCGAAGGTGCGGTGCGGCCCGCACTCGCAGCTCTCCAGGCAGTCGTGACAGTCCTCCTCGATGCCGCAGCGGAAGTCGCAGCGGCATTCCTCGAGCGGGTGCCAGATGCCGCGCGTCGCCGCGCACAGGTCGGCCGGCGTGCAGCTCGGATCCGGCGCGCAGCCGAGGCCGCCGGTGAAGGTCTCGCCGGGCGGGCAGCGGCAGGCATCGATCGGGCTCTCGCAGGCGAGCGGCAGCTCGGCGCCGCAGGCGAAGCCGCAGGTGCCGGCCGCCGCGGGGAACCACTGCCCGCCCGTGGCCAGGCACGACGCGCCGTCGCACGCCTCGTGCACCATCCCGCACTCGGCCAGGCTCCCCAGGCCGCGGTCGCAGTCGCGGCCGGTGCAGTCGCAGCCGTGCAGTTCGAAGCATTCCCGGCCGTCCCAGAACACGCCGAGCAGCATCTCCGCGGTGCAGTCGATGCACGCGTCGTCGGCCACGCTGTCGGCCTCGCACGAGACCGCGTAGCAGGCGCGGTGCGCCTCGACGCACTCGGGGATCGTCTCGTACAGCGCGGCGCAGTCGGCCCCTTCGCAACCGCAGTTCGGGAAATCGACGCAGCGTCGCCCGTCCCAGGCGACCAAGCTGCGGGCGCCGCAGAACGGGTCGAGCGACCGGACGTCCTGCGGCTCGCAGGCGGGCGAGGTCTCGGCGGCGTCGTCGGCCGCGGCGTCGTCGGCCGCGGCGTCGTCCGCGGTCTCCGTCCGGTCGGCGGTCGTTCCGTCCGCGACGTCCTCGTCCCCGCTGAGCGACGTGCCCCCCGTGCAACCGACGATGGCGAAGCAGGCGGCGATGACGAACAGGGTCGGCGTCCAGCGCATTCCCGCACCTCCGTGCGCCTCGGCGTGGCAAACGACATGCCAGGGTCCGCTCGCCGGACAACGCTCCACCGGTCGCGCAGCGCAGGCCGGGTCCCGAACGATCGCGGGAGGTTGGCGCTGCGGAGTCCCGGACGCGCCGCAGCGCCTCGACCGCCGATCCGACACGTTGTGGCACACCGCCGGGTGAAGCCGCCCGCTTCGGGTGACGACCCGCCGCGCTGCCCGCTTCCGTCTTCGACCTGCCGCCGGGGTCGGGTGTGCCCGGCCTCGACCTTTCCGACGACGACCGCTCCCGAGAAGTGATCGATGAGGACCACGACCCACCGGCAGAACGGCCAGCTCTGGAGGAACGAGAACGGGAGCCACGGGACCCAGAAGCCGGCCGTCGTCGGCATCACGGTCAGGTCCACGAGCCAGGTGTGGTGGGGGCCGCGGGAGATGATGCGCTTCGGGGGCTCGGCCGTCGGCGTCGGACGGCGGCGAGCGCCGTCAGGCCGAGGAGCAGCCAGCCTTCATCGGCGGATCGGGCCGGGAACGAGCAGGAGCATCCCGTGCTCGCGTAGCCGTCGGGTCCGCCATCGATCGGCGCATCACCGGTCGCGTCGCCGGTCCCGGCGCAGACGCACCGGACGCGGTCGACACAGGTGCCGCCGGAGCTGCCGAGCTCGCGGCAGAATCGGTCGCACTCGTCCGGGACGCAGCCGGGTCCGAAGTCGGTGGCGTCGGCCTCGGCATCCGCGTCGGCGTCGGCGTCGGCCTCGGCATCGGCGTCAGGTTCGGCGTCGGGCTCCGCATCGGCGTCGGCATCGGCATCCGCGTCGGCACCCGTGGGGACGCAGGCGCCGGCACCGTCACAGGCGAGGTCGGTGCCGCAGGGCGTGCCGATCGGCGAGTACGAATCGCTGGGGCAGGCGGCGACGGTGCCCGTGCAGTTTTCGGCGAGGTCGCAGTCTCCCGTGGCGGCACGGCAGACGCGGGTGGCGGGTCGGAAGGCGTCGGCGGGGCAGGCGGAGGCGGTGCCGCTGCACGTTTCGGCGATGTCGCACGCCCCTGCGGCGGCGCGACAGACGGTACCGGCGGGGTCGTAGATGCAGCGGTTGGTGGTCTCGTTGCACGAGTCGAGGCACGGACCCGCCCGGCACGGAGAGCCGGTGCCGGTGCAGGCGCCCGCGGTGCAGGCGTCGGTGGCGGTGCAGAACCGTCCGTCGTTGCACGCCGTGCCGTCTGCCACATTGGTCATCGCGCAGGTGCCGTCGGTGCGGCAAGTGTTGCGGCGGCAGGCGGTGTCGCTGCCGGTGGGACAGGCGCCGCAGGAGCCGCCGCAGCCGTCGGTCCCACAGACGCGGCCGGTGCAGATCGGCAGGCAGCAGGCCGCGGGGCGCGTGGACGTCCAGTCGGTGCAGTTGATGCCGAACGAGCCGGTCGTGGGGTAGTCGTAGACGGTGCGATCGGGGCCGGTGAAGCGGAAGTAGTAGCGGTGGCAGTCGCCGGCGGAAAGCGTCACGTCGGCGCGCCAGGCGCCGTTGGTGCCGGTGCCGCGGCGGCGGGTCATCGCGTGGCAGGTGCCGTCGACGTTGACCCAGGCCGCGAGCGGTGCGCCGGCGGTGGAATACCAACTGGCCCACAACTGCAGCGAGGTCCCGGTCTGCGGGTAGTGGACGCCGCTGACCACCCCGCTGGGGGTGCCGGTCGGACCGAAGTCCTGGGTGTAGGTCGTCGAATGGAGTCCCGACCCCATCGCGTGGTTGGCCGAGGAGAGGATCGAGTAGCGGTGGCCGTTGGCGTGGCGGAAGCCGCAGGCGGCGTTGGTGTCCGTCTCACGCAGCCAGAGGTAGAAGATGATGTTGGGGTCGGCGGAGCCGTAGGCGACGTTCTCCCCGGCCGGCGTGCCGCCGAACAGCTCGATCCGTTCGTCCCAGGTGGTGCAGGTCGGCCGGCAGGCGACGACGCCTCCGACGCAGGCGCAGCTCTCGTCGCCGTTGCAGGGGCCGGGGACGTAGTCGGCGCGGATGGTGGGGACCAGCGTGCAGGGCGAGTCGTGCCGCAGGGAGGCGCCGGTCCGCACCAGGTTCGCGCTGTGGAACCTCGACGAGCGCGCCAGGTTGTGGCTCCAGACCAGCGGCGGAACGGGGTCGTAGCAGTCGGCCTCGGCGCAACAGAGCGCCGCGGTTGGGCAGTCGGCGCACGCCGCCAGGTCGGCGGACGGCGAACAGCGCGCCCGGTTCGTCCATTGGTGGATCACCCGCTCGCTCCAATTGGGAAAACCGTCCCGCGGCTCGCCCAGGGCGAGGCGCGACTCGCCGGTTTCGGGCTCCACCGGCTCGCACGCCGCGGCGAGGAGGACCGCTCCCGCGACGAGCGGCACCAGCCGTCTTCTGTTCGTCGAATCGTGTCGCTGCAGCATCGGGCATGGGGTAACCATCGGCGACATCCATAGTGGGATGAACGCCGTTCGACTGCAAGGAGCGCAGGGAATCCGACGCCCGTTTGGTTTCCGCCGAGCCATCCGCCCATCCGGCCTCCACGGTCGAAACGGTAGCATCCGGGCGGCTCGGGGCAACGGCGCGACGGGCGTGGGCCGGGCGGTGCCTGCCGGGACGGCGGCGGGGCCGCGCCTGACGCCTCGAGGTGCAGGAACGATTCGAACGCCGACGGCAGCGACGAACCCGCAGCCGTCTCGGCCGTCGTCGTGCCCGGCGGGAGGACGCATGAAGCCTGCCCCAGGCCCCTGTCCCAGTCCTCGGCAATCGGACTCGCCAGTTCCCGCGCGATCCGGACGAGGAGGCCCCTCTTGCATCTCGCCGCGATCCATGCCATCAGGCGCGAAACGTCTGCCCAGGAAAGGAGCAATCGGATGAAGTGGACCATGCTGGTCGTGCTGGTGGCGCTCGCGGGACTGTGGGGCGGCACGGTGGCCGTGGGCTGCAAGAAGGACGAGGCCAAGGCGCTCACGCCGTGCGCCAAGCTGGTCGAGCACCGGATCGCCTGCGACTACCAGGGCGCCAAGTCGTTCGATGCCTCGGCCAAGCGGATTTTCATCGAGAGTTGCGACGAGCAGAAGGACACGCCCGAGGCGAAGGCCGCGCTGGCGTGCGACGCCATCACCGACTGCGCGCAGTTCGGCGCCTGCATGGACGCCTCCGGACTGAACTGACCGACACGCACCGCGACCCGAGGGAGACGAGGACCGGGACCCTTCGCCGCCCAGCGATTGTGGGGTCACGGCGAGCGGGACATCCGTCGCCCGAGCACCCACGCCGAGGAGCACCGGCACGACCCTCGTGAAGCTCGGGTCGCGCGGCCCGGAGTCCGCGGCACGACACCCTGTCCCTACAAGAAACTCGATCGGCGCGTCATGGAGCGCGCCAACCGCCGGCGGCCGGGGTGAGGGTGACCGTGGGGGCGGCAGCGAGTGGCGTCGGGGAGCGGGCGGGGGCGCGGGGACGGGCCTGCACGTTCTGCCGGCGGCACACCACGCGCGCGCCGGGACGACCGGCCGGAGTTCGAGACGCGCGCGATCGGCGCCGGGCGGTCAGGCCGCCCGACGCGCATCTCGGTGATGAATGCCGCCGAGCACCGGGATGGAGACGACGTTCCCCATCTCGGGCGGCTGGATCGGCCGGGGGATCGGTGCGTCCTTGCCCAGCGACAGATGCGTGCGCGACCGGTGGTACAAGGCCCGGACGCAATGCGCACGGTACGGACGTTCGTCACGTGCGGTATCGATGGCATCCGCTCTTCGACCGCGAGTTGG
>JAFGHH010000505.1 GCA_016930215.1 Deltaproteobacteria bacterium | reverse complement strand
GAATCCCCGCGACCCCGTCCTCGGACCGTTGATGAAGACCCTCGGGGTCGACCTGGCGGCGGCGGCCGACGACGAGCTGTTCGAGGGCAAGGTGGAGCAGCAGCTGGCGCTCAGCGGCCGCGACCGCCTCCCCGCGCGCCGGATCCTGCTGGTCGGCGTCGACCCGACCGGGTCCGCGTACCTGCGCGCCCGGACGTTCGCCGTGACGGCGGTCCGCCACGCGCTGGCGCTGAACCTGCGACGGGTGGCGCTGGCCTGGTCCGACCTCGACGGACTGGACGTCGCAGGCTGGCTCGAGGCGGCGGTGGTCGGTGCCGAGACCGGGGCCTACCGGTTCCTCGACTACCTGACGGAGGACCGCCGCCCGAGGAACGGCGTGGAGTCCGTGACGCTCTGCGCGCCGCCCGCCGTGCGGCTGCCGCCGCGGCCGCGGCTGGTCGAGCAGTTGGGGCGGGCGAGCGCCGCGGCCGAGGCGCTGCAGCTGGCCCGCGACCTGGTCAACGAGCCGCCCAACGTGCTGACGCCGGTGGAGCTGGCGCGACGGGCCCAGGCGACGGCGAAGCGCGTCGGACTGAAGATCACCGTCTGGGACGGGGCGGAGCTCGCGCAGCGCGGGCTGAACCTGTTGCTGGCGGTCAACCGCGGCGGGGAGAACCCGGCCCGCTTCATCCGCATCGATTACGGGCCGCCGCGACCGAGCAAGCGGCGGGTGGTGCTGGTCGGCAAGGGGCTGACCTTCGACTCCGGCGGCCTGAGCCTCAAGCCGTCCAAGAGCATGCAGGACATGAAGTGCGACATGTCCGGCGGGGCGCTGGTGCTGGCGACGATGCTGGCCTGCGCCCTGCGCAAGCCGAAGGTCGAGGTGATCGCGCTGATCCCGTGCACCGAGAACATGCCGGGGGGCAGCGCGATGCGCGTCGGCGACGTGGTTCGCTCCTACGGCGGCAAGACGGTGGAGGTCCTGAACACCGACGCCGAGGGCCGCCTGATCCTGGCCGACGCCCTCGGCGTCGCGCTCGAGCTGAAGCCCTCCGTGATCATCGATCACGCCACGCTCACCGGCGCCTGCATGGTGGCCCTGGGCCCCAACGCGGCCGGGCTGTTCGCCAACGACGACGCCGAGGCCGCCCGCCTGTTGCGCGCCGCGGAGTTCACCGGCGAGCAGTACTGGCGACTGCCGCTGGCCGAGGACCTCAAGGAGCTGCTGCACAGCGAGGTGGCGGACCTGCGCAACGTCGGCGAGCAGTACGGCGGCGCGATCACCGCCGCGCTGTTCCTCCGCCATTTCGTCGGCTCCGCCCCGTGGCTCCACGTCGACATCGCCGGGCCCGCCTGGGCCGAGAAGGCCACCGGCTACGCGCCGCGCGGCGGCACCGGCTTCGGCATCCCGACCCTGCTCCGGTTCCTCGAGTCCTGACGGCCGTCTACTCCCCGAGCGCCGTGATCGTCAGGTCGTCGAAGACCAGCGGCACGGACCAGTCGTTGAACGCGAAGTGCGCGCGCCCGGCTCCGCACAGCGGCACCGGGTCGTCCGCGTGCAGGAACGGCTCGCCGTCGATCGACCAGTCGATCGACCCGCCGCGGATCCGCACCGTGAAGCGGTAGGTCCGACCCGGCTCGACCCGCCGCGACTCGTCCGTCACCATCCGCGCCCGGTGCTCGTCCTGCCGCACGATCGCGCTCACGCTGTTCCGCCAGCCGCCGAAGAGGAACACGTAGCCCGTCGCGGCGTAGCTGGCCTGCCGCGCGAACGACCGCCCGTCGCCGAACACCTCGAACTTGATGTCGCCGTCGGGCGACCCCGAGCGTGCCGTGAAGTCGAGCTGCACGTTGCACGGCAACGGCACGCCGAGCCACAGCGGGTGGTTCTTCGCCTCCCGCACGTGCAGCGCCCCGTCCCGCACCTCGTAGACCGGGCGCGTGGCGTTCCAGACCGCCGGGTCCAGCCGTCCCGCCGAGAAGTCGTCGACGAACACCGTCGTCCCCGGCTCCAGCACCGGCGGCGCGGCGCCCTCCGGAACCGCGGGAGGCTCATACCCCGCGTCGTCGTGGCGCCCGCCCGGCCGCTTGGGGTCGCAGCCCCCGAGCGCCAGCGCGATCGACAGCGCCGCGACGGTCCCTCGACCCACCACCCCGAAGCGTGTTCGATGCGTCATGCGCGGATTCGGCCACCCTTGACCGCCGGACGTCAAGGGGCAGGGGACGGCGGCCGGGGATCGGGAGGTCGGCGGCGGCGCAGCAGGCCGAGCAGCGCGAGGAGCAACGCCGCGGCCCACGCGAGCCGACCCGGGCCCGGCACGGCGCAGCCGCAACCGTCGCCTCCCTCGCCGGGAAGACCCTCGCAGATGCAGAGGGCCCCGCGACACTCGCCGCCGTAGTACCCCTGCTCGCGACACGTCGCGTGGCAGGCGATCGCCTCGCAGGGGGGCGGCGGACGCACGTCGGCGCCGACGTCCGACTCCGCGTCGGCGTCCGCATCCGCGTCGGCGTCCGCATCCGCGTCGGCGTCCGCATCCGCGTCGGCGTCCGCATCCGCGTCGGCATCGGCGCCGCCGACGCAGACCCCGTCGATGCAGCTCGCGCCGGGGTCGGCGCACGTGGCGCCCTCATCGGCGGTGCCGTCGCAGTCGTCGTCACGGCCGTTGCACGTTTCGGTCGCCTCGCAGATTGCGGCCCCGTCGGCTCCGGCCTCGTGCACCATTTGCACCTCGCCGCCCGAGACCTCGCGCGAGCCGGCCGCGACCGTTGCGGACAGCGCGCGGTTCCAGACGGCGAACTGCAGGACGCGGCCGAGGAAGCCGCGGCCTCCGTCGACGATGTTCCCCACGGTGATGCCGGAGGACGACACCGCGAAGCTGCCCGTGTAGCCGGCGTCGAAGGACAGGCGCAGCGCGGCGCCCTCGGACCCCGCGTAGATCCGCACGCGGCGGGCGGGAGCGTCGTGGACCAGCAGCACGTGGAACCGGGTGCCGGTCGGCAGGGCGTCGGCGGTGACGCCCCAGTGGTCGGGCGGCCCGTCGTTGGTGCGCGTGCCGACCGTCGGCACGTCGAACACCGCGCCGTTGTTGTTGATGCGCACGGCGACGCGGCCGGCCGCGACGAACAACTCCGGCCCGGTGCCGCCCACGCGCTCGGCCTGGGTGGCGAGCCGTGCGTAGACGTTGAGCCCGCCGGAGTCGACCCACAGCTCCCAGGTGAACGAGCCGACGTGCAGGTCCGCCGCGTCGGCGATCCGCACCATCGAGGTCGCGCCGCCGTCGAGCTGTACGGTGCCGGCGCCCAGGACGGCCCCGCCGTGGAGCGCGCCGGTGTGCCCGAGTCCCGTGGCGTCGTTCGTGGTGGTCCCGCCTGCCTCGTCGTAGGGGTGGAACAGCACCAGGCCGTCCCGGGGCAGGCCCTGGGCCTCGGCCGGGCCGGCCCAGGCCAGCGCCAGCAGCGCGCCGCAGGCCGCGGCCGCCCGGCGTCCCCTTTCCCGCACGCGGCGATCTCCTCGACGCATCGTTCCTCCCGGTCTTCCGCCGCCGCGCTCAGCGGTAGCAGATCGGCATCTGGGTGCCCCAGTTGCCCCACGGCGAGCCGTGGGCGAAGATGCCGCGATAATCGACGCGCATCGCGTCGGCCGGGCAGCTGCAGCCCCCGGTTTCCGGGTTCGACACCAGACAGGGCGAGCCGACGTCGCCGACCTCGAACGCGCCGGCGAACGTGACCTCGGTCGCCGACGGGGACCAGCACAGCCCGACCGAGGACCAGCGGAAGTCGGCGGTCTCCACGCGCCAGGAGATGGGCACGAACCCGGCCGGGCAGGTGCAGCGGCCGGTGTACGGGTTGCCGACGGCGCAGAGGCCCGAGTCGTGGAGGTGGTACGCGCCGCCCCAGTCCGAGCCGGCGGCGAGGCTCGGGGCCGAGCAGAAGCGCAGGTCGGCCCAGACGTAGGTCGGGTCGGTGCAGTCGTTGACGATGCGGAAGGTGCTGCTGCCAACGAACCCCGGCGGGCAGCTGCAGTCGCCGGTGAACGGATTGGGGTTCCGGCACGTCTCGCCTCGGCACTCGGCCCGGAGGTGCGCGCCGCCGAACGCGGCGCAACGCGGCCCCAGCTCGACGAAGCCGGGACGGCAGGCGAAGCCGCAGACGCCGGCCATGCAGCGCGGGTCGGCGTTCGGCGGAGCGTCGCAGGCATGACCGCACTCGCCGCAATGGGCGACCGAGCTCGCCAGGTCGGCTTCGCACCCGTCGGCGGCATCGGCGTTGCAGTCGGCCCAGCCGACCTCGCACACGACACCGCAGGCTCCCGCGGAGCAGAACGCGGTCGTGTGGGGCGGGGCGTCGCAGACGTGACCGCAACCGCCGCAGTGCAACGGATCGCTGCTCGTGTCCACGCAGGCGTCCCCGCACCAGGTGAAGCCGATGGGGCAGGCCGGCGGGGCGTCGTCGGGACCCTCATCGACGGCCTCCCCGGGGCCGACGTCCTCGACGGTCTCCGGCTCCCCGTCGGCCTCGCCGGCATCCTCCGTCTCCGCCGCATCCGGCAGGTCCGCCGCGTCGGCGTCCTCCTCGACTTCGTCCGAAGTCCCGTCCTCGGCCGGGCCGTCGTCGCGGTCGGTCGGGGCGTCCACGACGTCCACCTCGCCGCCCTCGAAACCCTCGTCCCGGACCTCGACGACGTCGGACCCGTCCGTGCCGCCGGTCTCGAGACCGCAGCCGGCGAGCCAGGCGAGGCCGGCGAGCAGCAGCCGGAGGCGGGAGGGACGCGGACCCATCGTCCGGATCCTGGCACGCCGCCCGGTCCGCGTCCAGCGGCCGCCGCGGGACGGTCGGATGGGCGACTACAGGCGGGTGGCGTCGACGGTCAGGGTGAAGGCGCCGCCGTCCGAGCCGAGTCCGTCCTGGATCACCGTGTAGGTCCCGGCCTCGAGCGTCATCGTGCCGCCGGTGCCGGGCAGGCAGGACAGGCCGACGTAGGGACAGTCGTCGTTGCAGTCGAACTCGCTGCTGGGCAGGTCGCAGTCCGTCAGGATGTACAGCGTACCGTCGAAGTAGTCGACGGTGTGGTCCGAGGAGATCGAGACGGCGGAACGGACCGGGACGACCAGCTGGTAGGGCTGGTCGGGCGCCGTGCTCCAGGTGAAGCACTCCGAGGTGAACTCGTCCGCGCGCCCGCTGGTGTCGCCGGTCACCGTGGTGTGGAAGGAGGAGCCGCCCGAGTAGTCGATCGTGATCACGGGTGCGCTGTCGCAGGCGCTGGTCGGTTCGGCGAAGGCGGCGTCGAGGGTGAAGGCGGTTTCGGACGAGGTATCGACGAGCACCCAGTAGTCCCCGGCGGGCAGGTTGCGGCTGAACACCGAGGGGCTGCGGGCGCCGACGCAGCGGGCCGAGGTGCCGCCGGTGCCGCAGGCGCCCATCCGCAGGTCGAGGTACGCCTCGGCGGCGGAGGAGCCGCCGACGGCCAGGGTCACATCGCGCGGGACGGCGAGCCGGAAACGGAACACGGCGTCGTAGTAGGTCACGCCGGGCGCGCAGGTCGGCTCGTAGTCGTCGCCGCAGGCCAGGGTGGTCCCGGTGAACCGGCCCCCGGCCGAGATGTCCACGGCGTCGGCACAGGTGTCGCCCGGCGGCACCGGCGTCGGAGCGCCGAACGTCGCCTCGAGCAGGAAGCGGTTGCCGGCCGCGGCGGCGTCGCCGCTGACGATCACGTAGTACGTCCCGGCGGGCAGCGAACGGCGGATCAGCTCGGCGGGATTGCCCGCGCGGCAGCCGAGCTCCGTGGCGCCGTCCGGACAGTCGGTCCGCAGCGCCACGACGTAGCGCGCGTCCGCACCCAGCGGCGTGACGCGCAACGTGACGTCCCGGGGCTCGGTCGTGGTGAACGAGTAGACCACGTCGGCGAACGGGTCGAGCGAGCAGCTCGGCGGGTAGTCGCGGTAGGTGTCGGCCACCGCGCCGACGAACCAGCCGCCGCCCGTGATGTCGATCGCCCCGCTGCAGCGATCGTTGGCCGGCGGCAGGATCGGCGGCTCGAACCGGACCGACAGCGTGAAATCGCTCTCGACGTTGGAGTCCACGACGACGTAGTAGGTGCCCGCGTCGAGGAAGTTGCGGACGATCTGCGGCTGCGTCCCGGACCAGTAGTCCCCGGTGGCGCAGGCCAGCTCGGTGGCCGGGTCGCCGCACGTGCTCGTCAGCGCCAGGTAGCTGTAGTCGTCCCAGTCGCCGAGGCGCAGGTCGAGGTCGAGCGTCACCTTCTTCGGCTCGGCGAGCACCAGACGGTAGAACACGTCGGGGTACGTCGCCCCGCGCGAGCAGGTCGGGCTGTAGTGGTTGCTGGTGTCGAGCAGCGAACCGGGCACGGAGCCGCCCGCCGCCGGGATGTCCGTCGCCCCGGAACAGACGTCGTTGGCCGGGATCGGCGTCGGCCCCGCGGTCGTGTACTGGATGCTGAAGTCCAGCGAGGTGCCCTGCACGACCACCCAGTAGCTGCCCGCGGCGAGGGAGTTGCGGCGCAGCGTCACCGCGCTTCCGGACGTGCAGCGCAGCGAGCTTGCGCCGTCGCCGCAGGTCGTCTCGAAATCGACGTACGGCGCTCCGCCGCTGGTCGAGGTCACGGTGACGATGACGTCGCGCGTCCCGGTCAGGTCGATGCGGAAGACGACGTCCGCACTGCTCTCCCAGGAACAGGAGAGGCTGTAGTCCCAGACGGTGCCGCGGGTGGAGGCGTTGACGGATACCCCCTCCGTCAGCAGCAGCGCGCCCGCGCAGGAATCGTTGGCCGGGCGGCAGGTCGAGTCGGCGAAGTCGGCGAAGGTGTCGCAGTCGTTGTCCCGGATGTCGTCGCAGATCTCCACGGCGCCGGGGTGGACCGAGGCGTCCGCATCGTTGCAGTCGTCCCCACCGCACTCCTCGTCGCCGAAGCGGGCGTCGGTGATGTAGGTGTCGCCGTCGAGGTCGCGCGGGTCGTGGACGCACCCGCCCCGCTCCTCGACGCAGCTGTCGAGGGTGCAGGCGGAGTCGTCGCGGCAGTCGGGCCGCGTCCCCGTCGCACAACCTACGCCCGGCTGACACTGCTCCTCGCCGTTGCAGACCAGCCCGTCCTGGCACACCGAGTGATCCGGCGTGTGGCTGCAGCGGTCGAGCGCCTCGTCGCAGGAGTCGACGGTACACTCGAGCCCGTCGTCGCAGCGCGTCTCGTCGTCGCAGAAGCCGGGGGGCCCGTCCCCGGTGTCCGGAACGTCCTCCGCGTCCGCCTCGACGTCAGGGGCGACGTCCCCGGCCTCGACGTCGCCGTCCGGACGCGCGTCCTCGATCCCGCCGTCGTCGGCCGCGCCGTCGTCGTCCGAGCAGCCCGCGCCCGCCGCGGCCAGCAGCAGCAACCCGACCACCGTCCGAAGTCCACGCATCGTCGTTCGTCCTCCGCGTACCGGGCTTCCGCCGCCGCGCGCGGTCCCGGCACCAAGCGGCGAAACCAAGCACGGAATTCGGAGTTGCGCAAGCCGATCGCGCCGGCGGCGAAGCCCCGGACGCCCTACCCCAGGTGCCGGCGGATCGCCTGGACCACCTCCAGCCGGTCGAACATCCGCTCGACGTAGTCCAGCCGGTCGGTTTCGATCACCACGGTGGGGGACAGGTCGTACCGCGCGAACCACTCGTCGTAGAGCTGCTCGAGCGACGCGAGGTACTTGCGCGGGATCGCCTTCTCGAACTCGCGACCCCGCTGGGCGATGCGCTTGACCAGGGTCTTGAGCGGGCAGCGCAGGTAGATCATCAGGTCGGGCGGGCGGATCTCGGCGCACAGCGTGCGGTACAGGTCCTGGTACATCCCCCAGTCCCGCTCGTCGATGCACCCGCTGCGGTGCAGATGCCCGGCGAACACCTCGGCGTCCTCGTAGATCGTCCGGTCCTGGACGACGGCGCGCGGGTCGCGGGCCGTGCTGCGCTCCATCTCGCGGTGGATGCGAAAGCGGCGGACGAGGAAGAACAGCTGGGAGTTGAGGGCCCAGCGCTTCATGTTGCCGTAGAAGTCGGCCAGGTACGGGTTCTGCTCGTTGGGCTCGAAGAACGGCACCATGTCGAACTGCTGCCGCAGCCACTCGACGAGGCTCGACTTGCCCGAGCCCATGTTGCCGGCGACCGCGACGTAGCGCGGGCGGGTCGCGACCGCTCCCCCCGGGGCGGGTCCGGTCATGCGCCCCCCGCGGCCTTGGGGAACGTCGTCCCGGGGAGCAGCCGGTCCAGGCGCACCGATTCGGCGACGCTGCGGGCGAGCAGCTCGAGCTTCTCCGGCTCGCCCGCGGTGAGCAGCGGCTCGAGGTCGTCGATCTGCTTGGCGGCCTGGAAGGTGTCCTGGGACACCAGCACGAGCGGCACGCCGCGCTCGGCCGCCCGGGACACGATGTTGGCCGGCGGCATGACGTTGTTCGTCAGCACCACGCAGGCCGTGTCGCCCTCGAGCGCGGCGAGGACCATGTCGCTGCGGTCGCCGGAGGTGAGGATCAGCTTGCCGGGGTGGCGGAACACCGGGCTGCGGAACGCCACGTCGGCGGACATCGCGCCGATGAACACGTTCTGGACCGGTCGGCCGAGCGCCGCGTCGCCGGTCAGCACCTTGCCGAACAGCCGCTCGACGACGAACGCGACCGACGGGCGCGTCAGCGGCTCGTGCTGCGGGATCACGCCGAGCACCGGCAGGCCGAGCCGCTCGAGCTCCGGCACGTGGGTGGCGCGGAAGTTGTCCACGTCGCGCATCTTGTTGACGACGACGCCGGCCAGGGCGACGCCCTGGAAGTCCACGCGGCGGCGCGCGAAGGACAGCTCGTCGAGCACCTGGTTCTCGGAGCCGGCGGCGACGAGCAGCAGTCGGGCGTCGAGGTCGCGGGCGAGGGAGACGGCGTCGAGGCCGATCGAGGCGCCGCAGGCCAGGTCGGCCCCGGCCTCCACGAGCAGCGGGCCGGGGTCGTCGGCCGGGACCAGCTCGCGCAGGCGCTTGGCCCGCGCCTCGTCGTCGTACATGTAGCGCAGCTTGGCGTGCTCGAACCCCAGCGTCACCTCCTCGGGGCGCCCGGGCAGGCCGAACAGCGCGGCGAGCAGCGAGGCGTCGTAGTCGCGGGCGACCTTGCGGCGGTAGACCAGCCGGTCGCCGAACGGCTTGCGGTAGGCCAGCTTGCCGCCCAGTGCGCGGCCGATGCCGACCACGAGGCTCGTCTTCCCGGCCCCCCGGGACGTCGACCCGATCACCAACCTATCCATGACCGCCACCTCCCTCCGCTTCGGTGAGCAGGATGCGGGCGTCGACGGCGCGCGCCCCGTGACCCTGTTCGTAGACCACCAGCGGGTTGACCTCGATGTCCGAGACGTCCGGGCAGCGCCGCAGGATCGTCCCGACGCGGAGGATCGTGTCCACCACGACCTCGGTGTCCTTCCGCCGCTCGCCGCGCACGCCCAGCAGCAGCGGGTACGACTTGATCTGCTCGAGCATCCCCGCGGCCTCGCGCCGGTCCAGCGGCAGCGCGCGGAACACCACGTCCTTCATCACCTCGACGTAGATCCCGCCCAGGCCGAACATCACCACCGGGCCGAAGTTGGCGTCGCGGCGGGCGCCGACGATCGTCTCGACCCCCTTGGCCACCATCTCGCAGACCTCGACGCCGTCGATCCGCGCGTCGGGCACCCGCGCGCGGCAGTTGTGCAGGATCGCCTCGTAGGCGTCGAGCACCTCCTGCCGGTCGTCGAGCCCCAGGACGACGCCGCCGGCGTCGCTCTTGTGCAGGATGTCGCGCGAGACGACCTTCATCACCACCGGATAGCCGATCGCCTCGGCGGCCCGCACCGCCTCGTCCATCGTGCGGCAGGTCCGGACCTGCGGGCGGGGGATGCCGGCCGCCTCGAGCACCGCCTGCGCCTCGGGGGCCAGCAGGAAGCGCCGGCCGTCGGCGCGGGCCGCGGCGGCCACGGCGGTGATGCGGTCGCCGTCGATCTCGGCCTCCTCCGCCGGCCGCAGTCCCTGGAGCGACCAGCGGCGGAAGCGGTAGAGCGCGGCGAGCGTCCGGACCGCCTCGTCGGGGTCGGTGAAGGCCGACGAGCCGCCCTGCTTGAGCGCCTCGACCTGGGTTTCGATCGTCGCCCCGCCGAACATCCCGAACACCATCGGCTTGCCGGCGGCCCGCAGCTCCCGCTCGGCCTGCTGCAGCATCGGCACGATGCGCGAGACGTCGACCATCGCGGTCTCGCACAACAGGCCGATCACGGCGTGGATCGCGGGGTTCCCGACGGCGGCGGCGAACGCGGCGCCGTATTCCTTCTCGCCGGCCTGGCCGGTGAGGTCGATCGGGTTCTTGGTGGAGCCGAAGGACGGGATCACGCCGGCGAAGGTCTCGCGCAACGACTGCTGGTCGTCGTACAGCGGGATGCCGTACTGCTCGCAGGCGTCGGTGGCCATCACGCCGACGCCGCCGCCGTTGGTGACGATCACGGCGTTCTCGCCCCCGAGCGGCGGGGCGCCGCCGAACAGCTTGCACCAGGAGAAGGCGTCCTTGACCGTGTCGGCGCGCAGCACGTGGCACTGGCGCATCACGTCGTCGAAGATCGCGTCGGAGCCGGCGAGCGAGCCGGTATGGGACGCGGCGGCGACGGCGCCGCGGCTCGAGCGGCCGGACTTGATGACGATCACCGGCTTGCGGGAGGTGGTGGCGCGCAAGGCCTCGACCAGCCGCGCGCCGTGCCGCACCCCCTCGATGTACATCAGGATCACCTTCGTGCGGTCCTGCTCGCGGAAGTACGCCAGCAGGTCCGCCTCGTCGATGTCGGCCTTGTTGCCGACCGAGACGATGGCGGACAGGCCGATCCTCTCCACCGCGGTCTTGCCGATCATCGCCACCCCGAGCGCCCCGCTCTGGGTGATGATGGCGACGCCGCCGGGCTGGATGCCGCGCGGGCCGAAGGTGACGTTGAGGCTGGCGGCGGCGGAGTAGAGCCCGAAGATGTTGGGCCCGACGACCCGCATGCCGTGGTCGAGGGCGAAGGAGACGATCCGGCGCTCCTCCGCCGTGTTGCCGACCTCGGAGAAGCCCGACGTGACGATCAGCAGGTGCCCGACGCCCTTCCGCGCACAGGCCTGCACGGCGTCGAAGACGCGCTCGGCCGGGATCGCAATCGCCGCCACGTCCACCGGGCCATCGATGTCGTCGATCGAGCGCAGCGCGGGCACGCCGAGCACCTCGCCCCCCTTGGGGTTGATCGGGTAGATCCGACCGGCGTAGCGGCTGTCGAGCATCCGGTCGACCAGCTTGTGCCCGACCTTTTCCGGGTGCGGGGAGGCCCCGACCACGGCCACCCCGCGCGGCTCGAACAGCCGGGCGATCTCGGGGGTCCCGCTCACGACTTGCCTCCGAACGGCATGCGCAGCTCCCAGACCCCGCCGTCGTTGTGCCGTTCCATGTCGAAGCCCATCTTCTCGAGCAGGTGCAGCATCGGGCGGTTCTCCACCAGCACCTCGGCGGTGAACCCCAGCAGCCCCTCGCGCTTGGCCAGGTAGGTCAGGTAGTTGATCAGCTCCCAGCCGATGCCCTTGTTCTGGAACTCGTCGAGCACCGCGAACGCCAGCTCGGCGGTGTGGGCCGCCTCGTTGATCGCGTACTGGCCCATCCCGACCACCTGCTCGTGGTCGACGTCCCCGACCACCGCGAGGATCACGGTCTCCTTCGAGTAATCGATCACCACGAAGTCCTGCAGCCGCTCGTGCGGCATGTCCCAGCGCTCGGACATGAAGCGCCGCTGCATCGAACGCTGCGACAGCGAGTAGAAGAAGTCCTTGAGCAGCGGCTCGTCGGAGATCTTCACGGGCCGCAGCAGCACGGCCACGCCGGTGCGGGTCGTGCGGCGCGTCTCGAGGTGCTCGGGGTACTCGCCGTGCCGACCGGGGATGAAGGCCTGGTCGCGGTAGATCAGCCGGTGCTGCCGGGCGGCCTCGATCAGCTGCTGCCGGAACTTCGGATGGGCGATCCCTATCAGCGCCATCGCCCGCTCGCGGATGTTCTTGCCGTGCAGGAAGGCGATCCCGTACTCGGTGATCACGTACTGCACGTCGCCGCGGATCAGCGTGGCGCCGGCCCCCTCCTGCAGGAACGGCGCGATGCGGGAGATCGTTCCGTTCTCGGCGGTGGCCGGCAGCGCGACGATCGTCTTGCCGCCGCGCGCCAGGACGGCGCCGCGCATGAAGTCGGCGTGCCCGCCGATGCCGCTCCAGAACGTGTGCCCCACCGACTCGGCGGTGGTCTGCCCGGTCAGGTCGACCTCCAGCGCCGAGTTGATCGCCGTCATGCGCTCCTGGCCGGAAATGATCCGCGGGTCGTTGGTGTAGTCGACCGTGCGGAACTCGATCGACGGGTTGTCGTGGAGGAACTCGTAGGTCGCCGGCTTGCCCATGCAGAACGAGGCGACCGTCTTGCCGCGGTCGAGCGTCTTGCGGGTGTTGTCGACGGCGCCGAGCTTCATCAGCTCGACGATGCCGTCGCTGAGCAGCTCGGAGTGGACGCCGAGGTGTTTCTTGTCCTTGAGCGCGGTGAGGACGGCGTTGGGGATCGAGCCGTAGCCGACCTGGATCGTGTCGCCGTCCTCGACCAGGCGCGCCACGTGGGCGCCGATGCGCTGCACCACGTCGTCCGCCGCCCGTGCCTCGAACTCGAGCAGCGGCTCCTCGTGGAACACCAGGTAGTCGATGTCCTCCACGTGCAGGAACGTGTCGCCGTGCACGCGGGGCATCCGCGGGTTGACCTGCGCCACCACGAACTTCGACGCCTCGACGGCCGCCTTGACGATATCGACGCTGACCCCCAGGCTCACGTAGCCGTGCTCGTCGGGCGGGGAGACCTGGATCAGCGCCACGTCGACCGGCTCCCGGCGGCTGCGCAGCAGCCCCGGGACCTGGGAGAGGAAGATCGGCGTGTAGTCCGCCGCGCCGCGCCCGACGGCCTGGCGCGTGCTGTTGCCGATGAAGAACGAGTTCAGCCGGAAGTTGTCCTTGTACCGCTCGTCGGCGTACGGCGCGACCCCCAGCGTCCAGACGTGGATCACCTCGGTGTCCAGGAACGCCTTGGGGTGCGCCTCGACGTAGCGCATCAGCGCCTGCATCAGGTACTGCGGCTCGCCGCAGGCGGTGCCGACGAAGATCCGGTCCCCGGGGTGCACGTGCCCGAAGATCAGCTCCTCGGTGCCGAACCTGGCCGGGTATCTTCGCTTGAGCGCTTCGATGCGGTCGTCGTTCCAGTCGTGCGCGGGGCGAGCAGTCATCGCGCGGCTCCTTCGCTCCCCGTCCCATCCCGGGGATACTCCGATCGGCCCCCCGATTCAAGCGGGTTGGGAGGAACCGCGCGGCGCGCCAAGGACGACACGGGGATGGACAGCCGGCGCTTCTTCGCGCTGGCCTGCCACAACACATGGACGGTCGCGCAGCGATCGCGGTTGCCCTCGACAGAGGAGCATGAAGCATGCGTTCTGCGCTCGTGGTTGTCACGCTGCTCGGGTCCGCGGCGGTGGTCGCCCCGGGGTGCGGGGACGACGGCAACGGCGCTCGCGACGACGCCGGCGTCGATGACGTCGTGGAAGCGGAGGCCGAGACCGGCGCCGACACCGTCCCGGACTCCCACCCCGACTCCGATGCCGCGTCCGACGGCGATGCCGACGCGGAACCCGACGGCGACGTCCCGGACCCCGATGCCGACGCGGAACCCGACGGCGACGCACCCGACGGCGACGGAGGCGTGCCGCCCTGTACGGACGACACCGACTGCACCGTCCCGAACCCCTCGCCTCCCTACGCCGACGGGTCGACACAGATCTGCCTGGACGAGGTCTGCGTCGCGGGATGCCGCGAGGCCGCGGACTGCGCACCCTCCCACACTTGCGACCCCACGACCAACCGCTGCGTCATGTGCCTGTCCGACACCGACTGCACGCTCCCGAACCCCTCGCCTCCGTACCAGCGGGGCACGTCCGAGATCTGCGAGGACTACCTGTGCACCGCCGGGTGTCGCTTGGACGTCGACTGTCTCTTGGGCTACATCTGCCAGGAGCGGCGTTGCGTGGAGGGCTGCCGCACCGACCGCGACTGCTCGACTCCTCTGAAGTGCGTCGATCTGATCTGCCGGCGGTTATGCACTACGAACGCCGACTGCCGTTCCACTCCCGCCACCCCGATCTGCGACACCCACAGCGCTCTCTGCGTCGAGTGCATGACCAACAGCGACTGTCTCCGTCACGCGCCCGAGCGCCCGGTCTGCGACATGACGACCCACGCCTGCGGCTGCGCCGCGGACGCCGACTGCTCGGCGTTCCCCCACGCCGCCGCCGGCATCTGCGACGTCGCGAGCGACGTCTGCATCGGCTGTCGGACCGACGCGGACTGCATCCCCGGCTTCTCGTGCGACACCGACCACGCCTGCGTTTGAGCGAACCCCGGCCCCGCTCGCGGCGACGCGGCGGAGATGCACCGTCCGGCCCGCCGGCCGCTCGTCGATCGCGACCCTCCGCTACTTGCGGACCGGGGGCTCGATCCCGATCCCCCTGCTGTCGATGGAGGCGATGTTCTCCCGGGCGCAATCGAGGCACACGAGATCTCCCCGCACGCGGCGGATTCGTGTCTCCATCACGTTCTCGCCGCACCGAGCGCAGCGGACCCACGGGAACATCATCGACGGCGCGGGCAGCTCGAACCGGCCCTTCTGCACCCGGAACACGCGGTCGAGCGGCTGGTCGATTTCGCGGAGGCTCAGCTCGTGGAAGAGCTGCATCATGCGGGCGTACTTCTCGGGCGAGCCTTGCTGTTTCGCCACGATGAGCTCGTTCCACAGGCCGTACGCCTCCGGGTAGGCGTCGGGACGGCTGTCCTCGAAGTCGGGGTCGAGCAGGTACCGAACGCCCTGGCCGTCCCGCCGGACGAGGGTGAAGGCGGTCTTGCCCAGATCGCGATAGACGAGGGCGTTGTTGCCGAACGAACAGCCCGTGGCGATCTGGACGCCGTCGGCGAAGCAGTTGTTGGTCTCCAGCACGGCGACCACTTCCTCCATGCCGGTGCTCCTCACCTCGAGATCGCGGACGGCGGCGGCGCCCGCCATCACGCCGTACGCCAGGTAGTTGCAGAGATGTCCGTGCAGGGCGCCAGCATGACGAAGCAGCCCGCGAAGGTCGTGTTCCCGGATCATGGTCTCGATGCTCTCGCGCAACGGGTTTCCCGTCGGAGGATTCGCCGGCATTCCGAACTCCTTTCCTCGTCCGTCCCGTGGGGCGGACGCCGGGGACGTCGCACGCACGCACCAGGTCGACCCGGTGCTACGACTCCTGCTTCCGTAGCACTCATGACAGACACGGCGGCGTCCGTCAAGAGGAACCGGTCGTCTGCGGCGCGGTTCACGATGCGGGAATCCGCGGACCCGCCCGGTGCGACCCCGCGAGGATCCCCCGTCGCGCACGGCCGGTCCGGGCGGGCGAGACTCCCAAGCGTTCGGGTTCCCGAGCCGGCCGCGGCCGCACGACCTGGTGGGCACCGCGGCGCCCGTTGGCCGCCGGGCAGCCCCGCGCTATGCTGACCGGCCATGACGCGGCGCACCGAACGCTACGCCTGCATCCACGGCCACTTCTACCAGCCCCCGCGCGAGAACCCGTGGCTCGACGCCGTCGAGGTCGAGGACTCGGCGGCGCCGTACCACGACTGGAACGAGCGGATCACGGCGGAGTGCTACGCCGCCAACGCCGCCGCGCGGCTGCAGACCTCCGAGGGCCGCCTGACCGCCATCGTCCGCAACTACGACCACGTCTCGTTCAACTTCGGCCCTACCCTGCTGGCGTGGCTCGCACGGCACGACCCGGAGACCTACGGCGAGATCCTCGAGGCCGACCGGCAGAGCGCCCTGCGGCTCGGCGGCCACGGCAACGCCGTGGCCCAGGTCTACAACCACGTGATCCTCCCGCTCGCGTCCCCGCGCGACCGCGCGACCCAGGTCCGCTGGGGCCTCGCCGACTTCCGCAAGCGCTTCGGGCGCGACCCCGAGGGGATGTGGCTGGCCGAGACCGCCGTCGATACCCCGTCGCTCGAGGCGCTCGCCGAGCACGGCATCGCCTTCACGATCCTCTCGCCCCGCCAGGCGAAGGAGGTCGCGCCGCTCGAGGCGGACGAGTGGACGCGGGTCGACGAGCGGTCGCTGGACGCCACGCAGGCCTACCGCTGCGAGCTGCCCTCGGGCCGCTCGATCGCGCTGTTCTTCTACGACGGACCGATCGCGCAGGGGATCGCCTTCGAGCGGCTGCTGCACGACGGCGGGGCCTTCGCCGGACGGCTCGCGGCGCTGGTGCCGGCCAAGGGCGGAGGCGGGCGGCTGGCGCACGTGGCGACCGACGGCGAGTCCTACGGCCACCACCACCGCTTCGGCGACATGGCGCTGGCCTTCGCGCTCCGGCGGCTGCCCGAGCTGGGGGTCGCGCCGATCAACTACGGCCGGTTCCTCGAGCTGTGCCCGCCGCGCCGGCGGGTGCGGATCCACGAACGGTCGAGCTGGTCGTGCGTCCACGGCGTGGAGCGCTGGCGCGCCGACTGCGGCTGCCACATCGGCGGCGGGCCCGGCTGGAACCAGGCCTGGCGCGCCGTGCTGCGGGCCGCGCTCGACGAGCTGAAGCGGCGGCTGGACGCGGTGTTCGAGGCGCACGGCGAACGCGTGCTGGCCGACCCGTGGGCCGCGCGCGACGCCTACGTCGAGGTGCTCCTCGACCGCAGCCCCGCGACGGTCGATGGCTTCCTGGCCCGTCACGCCCGCGGACCGCTCGACGCCGCCGGCCGCACCGCGGCGCTGCGGGCCCTGGAGCTGCAGCGCCACGGGATGCTGATGTTCACGAGCTGCGGCTGGTTCTTCGACGACCTGGCGGGGCTCGAGGCGGTCCAGGTGCTGAAGTACGCCTGCCGCGCCGCGCGGCTGGCCGGCGAGCTGTCCGGCGAGGACCTCGAGGGCCCGCTGGTGCGGGCGCTGGCCGAGGCGCGCTGCAACGACCCGGGCGACTGGACCGGGGCGGACCTGTACGAGCGGCGGGTGCGACCGCTGGCGACCGACCTGCGCCGCGTGGCGGCCCACCACGCCATCGCGGGGGCGCTCGAGTCGAACGGCACGGCCGAAGGCTCGGTCTACGCCTACACCGTCCGGACGCTCGAGCGGTCCGCGGCCGAGCACGCCGGCACGCACCTGGGCGTCGAGCGATGCCGCGTGACCGCGCGGCACACCGAAGAGTCCGAGGAGGTGACGCTGGCGGTGCTGCACTTCGGCGGGCACGACTTCCGCTGCTCGGTCGGACCGGCCTCGACGCCCGAGGAGTACCGTGCGCTGCGCGACGAGCTGCTGGGGGTCTACGACCGCGGCTCGTTG
>JAFGHH010000504.1 GCA_016930215.1 Deltaproteobacteria bacterium | reverse complement strand
GGACGCGCCGAGCGCCCCGGCGAGGACGGCAGCGGCGAGTCCCGCCAGGACGTCCCACGGGAACGGGCCGACCCGCTCGTAGCCGGGTCGCACCAGCTCCCAGACCGCGACCGCCAGCAGCGCCAGGGCCAGGCCCCCGAGCACGCCGGCGACGACCCGGAGCCAGCGCCGGGCGCCGCGGCCGGCGGCGAGCGCCAGGGCGCCGGCCACCGCCACCGCGAGGCCGACCAGCCACGAGGCCGGCGCGTGCGGTCCGAGGAACGACTGCCCGGCGACGGTGAAGGACCACGGGTCCAGGCCGTGGACCCAGGGCAGGACGAGCTGCCGGGCGACGGTGTCGACGAAGGCCGCCAGCGCCCCCAGCGCCGCCGGCGCCAACACCGCCACCAGCGTGCGGCGCGCCGCGCCCACCGCAGGCCCTGCGCCCGCCGTGCTCGCCGTGCCGTCCCGCCGAAGCTCCTCCGTCATCCGCCGCTCAACCCCCGTTGTCGATCGCGTACTCGACCACCCCGTCCGGGTCCGGCAACGTGAAGGACACGTCCGCGCAGGTTTCCCCGACCAGGATCTCGTCGCACGGCAGCGTGCCGCCGCGTGCGGTACCCCAGCAGAAGCGGGCGGAGTAGGTCCCCGCCGGCGCCGGCTCGGGCCCTTCGCACGGCAGCGTGCCGCACGCGCCGTCCGTGGTCCATTGTCGGCCGTCCCACAGGTACTCGACCCCGGCCGTGCCGGCGACCAGCTCGCTCAGCTCCGCGCACGGCGCGCCGCACAGCGCGCACGCGGGGCACTCGTCGCAGTCGCAGATCCCGCAGCTCTCGGCCTTGCGGAACGCGGTCCCGCCGTCCCGCAGCGTCAGCCAGTGGCCGGACGCCGAGGAGGCCTCCCAGGCCGCGACGTAGAGCGTCTCCGGGATGTCCGAGACCAGCCGCAGCACGAAGCGGGTCGGGAACGGCGGCACGGAGACGTCCGGGCCGCCGTCGTCCGGGCGGGCGTCGACGACGTCGCCCGTGTCGTCGTCGTCTCCGCCGGTCGAGGAGTAGCAGCCGGGGCCGGACAGCGCGAGGGCGAGCAAGGCGGTGACGAACACGGTTCCAGGAGGGCGAGTTTCGAGTAACATGCGCATGCCCGGATGTTGGGCGGGCACGGCCGGGGCGTCAAGGGTCCCGAGTGAATGGTCCGGGGGCGCCGGCGTCGAATGCCCGTCCGCCGACCGGACCGGAGGGAGGTTCGCATGCGCAGGATCGCTTTTGCCGCCGTCGTCGCCCTGGCACTGGGCGCCGCCGCCTTCGCCGCCCAGACCACCGGGACCGTTACGGAGCCCGAGACGGGGAAGACTTTCGAGACGTCGCACGCCTTCGGCGGCAACGCCCATACCCTGATCGGGGTCGGGGCCTTCGAGGCCTTCGGCGCGATCGATGTCTACGGGGCCGGGTTCTACGTGGACACCGAGGCGTCCGCGCGGTCCTGGCAGCGGTTCCTCGAGCGGCAGGGCGCCTCGTTCGTCCACGACGGCGTCGTGGACTGGGGCGGCCTCAAGAGCAGCTCCACGCTCTACCAGTGGGTCCACTCCGGTTCCTTCGGCAAGGGGATCCACATCAAGATGGTCCGCTCGGTCACCAAGCAGCAGGTGATCGACCTCCACAACGACGTGATGAGCGCCCTCGTCGACGACTTCGACGTCGCCGTCACCCGGTCGCCGCTCAAGGACTACGTCGACGCCACGTGCCAGGACAGCGAGGACGGCGACGAGCTGCAGATCTGGAGTCGCGGGTCGACGATCTACGTCAAGAGCAGCCGGCACGGCGAGACCAGGATCGAGAACGCCTCCTCGATCATCCGCCCGGTGTGGCAGCTGTGGTTCGGCGCCAACCCGATCCAGGTCCCCCTGCGCCGCGAGCTGGTCGAACACCTCGAGAACCTCGGCGGACCCACCGCCGCCGCCGAGTAGCCGTCCTACGGCGTTCCGATCCGCTGCACGCCCCACATCGAGTTGGCCGAGAGGACGAAGTCGTCGAAGACCTGCACGTCGTAGCCGTAGCCGGTGAGCAGCGTCTGGCGCTGCCGCGCCACCGACGTGGGGCGCGTCGCGTCGTACAGCTCGAGGCTCGGCGGGTAGTCCGACAGCACGTAGGCCCGCGTGCCGCGCGCCGCGTACAGCCACGTCCCCGGGGTGCCCATCCGCACCTCGGAGCGCCGCTCGAGGTCGTTGCCCTGCACCCCGGTGAAGGTCAGCAGCTTCGGCCGCGGGTCGCCGGCGGGCGTGTCGCCCCACCAGTAGCCCCAGCCGCTCGCTTCCGTGCCCACGAACACCCGCTCGCCCGTCACGCGCACGTCGCGCAGCCGGTCCTCGACGAACTCCTCGCGGTCGAGCAGCACGGCGCGGTCGCCCTCGACCCGGAGCAGGTTGAGGCTCTTGCGCAGGCGGGAGCACAGGCCGGTTTCGTAGTCGTACCACGAGTCGTAGCCCCAGCCGGAGACGGCGTAGCAGTCGTCCCAGCTCGTGGCGGTCCGCTCCTCGCGCTGGTAATCGACGGTGACCAGCCGCGCGGCGCCCGCGTCGTACCGGACGGGCGAGCCGGGGATGTTGATCGCCGGCAGCCGCCGCGGCCGCGCCGGGTCGGAGACGTCCAGCCGGTCGAGGTAGTAGCGCACGCGGCCCTCGGCCCCGGAGACCGGCTCGGCGTGCGAGGTGACGACCAGGCCGTCGACCACCTGCAGCGTGCCCAACTCCTCGCCGCCGGGAAGGCGGAAGGTGGCGGCGTGCCGCGGCTCCGCCGGGTCGGACAGGTCGAGGAGCTCGAGCGTCGCGGGGTCGGGTTCGGAGTCGTCGTAGTACCAGTAGTAGTCCGTGGCCGGGCGGACGACCAGCGTCGAGCCGACCTGGGCGATCGTCTCGCCGGCCTCGACGGCGCCCGAGTACCACCAGCCGGACTGGCCGGGGAACTGGAACGGGAAGCGGGCCTGCGAGGCCAGCCGCGGGTTCGCGGGGTCGGACAGGTCGAACACCGCGACGCCGGTCTGCGCCTCGTAGCTCGAACAGTCCCAGTCGCTCCAGTACGAGCAGCCGGACTCGCGCCACAGCAGGTAGGCGGAGTCGCCGTGGGCGAACATCCGCGAGTTGTAGTAGCCGAAGCCGGAGGACCAGTAGTAGTAGCTGCGGGCGGCGTCGGGCCGCAACGCGGAGAGGTCGAGCGTCCCGACCGGCTCGAGGCCGTCGGGGTCGTCCAGCGGCAGGACGTCCAGGCGCGCCTCGCCCGTCCACCAGTCGCTCACCAGCTCGGCCACGTGCCCGCCGACGACCGCCATCCGGTAGACGGAACGGGCCAGGATCACCGCGTCGAGGAACCGGGGCCGGTCGCGGTCCGCGATGTCGTAGGTCTCGACCCGCTCGTCGGACATCGCGAACAGCCGGTCGCGGTGCAGGAACGCGCGCCGCGCGAACCCCTTGTGCGGGATCGTCCCGCGCAGCGTCAGGTCGTCGCGGGTGAAGTCGATGATCTGCACGCCGCTGTCGTAGCGGCCGTAGTACCCCTCGTCGTCGTACGACCAGCCGGCGAACGGCATCAGGATCAACCCCAGGTCGTCCAGGATCCGGAACGCCTTGTGGATCCGGTCCTGGTCCTCGGGCATCCAGCCGTGGTCGCCGCCGAAGGCCACGCGGTCGAGCAGCACGGGGTGGTCGAGGTCGCCGACGTCGAACATCGAGACCGCCAGCCCCGAAGACCACCCCTCGTCGTAGCCGATCGCCAGCAGCCGGTCGCCCCGCGGCTCCATGTGGTACAGCCAGCCCGGGATCTCCAGCTCGCCCCGCTGCACCGGGTTCGCCGGGTCGGACAAGTCGAGCGTGAACAGCGGGTCGGTCTGCTGGAACGTCACGGCGTAGGCCTTCGGCCCGTCGAACCGCACGCTCATCAGCTCCTCCGGCCGCGGCAGCACCATCTCCAGCCGCCCCAGCGGCCGCACGTCGCTCGCCGACACGACCGCGAACGTCTCCACCACCGGCTGCTCGCCCGAGCCCCAGCCCCAGCCGGGCTGGCTCACCACCCGCAGCACGTCATCGACCTCGTCCATCTGCCAGCGGTTGTCGATCCGCCCCGCCACTTCCACCGCCGCGCCTTCGTGCAGCCGGCCGGTGGGGTCCGAGATGTCGACCACCTGGATCGTCGAGTGGCTGGACGACCAGTCGCCGGAGTAGGTCGCGCCCGACACGTACATCCGCTCCGGCGTCACCGCGATGCTCCGCCGCCAGCCCCAACTCCCCTCCTCGGTGTAGGACAGCCGGTCGACCAGCGCGATCGACGCCGGGTCCGCCACGTACAACGCCGTGACCGTCGTCCGCGGCGTCCCGTCGCACCGCCAGCACCACCCGCTCTCGAACGCCACCGCGTACAGCACGTCGCCGACGATCCGCGAGTCGCTGATCTCCCCCGCCAGGTCGTACGTCCCCAGCTCGAACATCTCCCCGGGAACGGTCACCTCCAACGCCAGGATCCGGCTCGTCGACTGCCAGTCCGAGGTGCCCGTCGCCTCGTCGTAGACGTAGCTCCAGAACGACGAGTAGATCACGTACGCCACCCCGTCGCGCACGTACATCTCGAACGGCATCCCCGTGGTGGGGTAGCGCCCGAGCACCCGCAGGTCCTCGGGGTTCGCGACGTCGATCGCCACCAGCCCGCGATACGCCGACAGCGCGTACAGCGTGTCGCCCACCACCTTGACGACGTCCGCCTCTTCGATCTCCCGCGCCGGGTCCTCCGGATCTTCCGGACCCTCCGGCGTCCCCGCCTCCGACCCCGCGTCCGCCCCGCCGTCGGACGCCGAGGCGTCCGCGTACTCCCCGCCCGGGTAGCCCCGCTCGCCCGGCTGGTTCGGGTCCGACGACTGGAAGTCGGACGTTCCCGGCACCAGTGGGTGGTACTCCTCGTTCTCCACGCACCCCGGAACGAACGCCGCAACCACCAGAACCACCCCGAGCGCCAACCAGTGAGCCTTCATCTTGTCGTCCCTCCTGCCCCCGGCAGCCCGTCCGGGGGCGACGGCCAGCCGTAGCGCGCGACGTGCCAACCAGACGCTCCCTGGAGGCGACCATGAGTAGCTTCAATAACGAATGGTTGAGACCATTCCTGGTGCCGAATTCCGCTGTGTCAACCTGTGACGGGAGAAGGTCCTTGTGACGGACATGTCCGGGTCATGGAGTGTCAATCGCCGTTCACGGACCGGCACGATCGGGAACGCGTGACGGGGTTCGTACGGGGACGGCGGTGCGAATTCCCGGGCGCGAACTTGCACGAGCCTTGGCCGCATCGTAGAAGACAGCGCGTCCCGGCCGAAGGGCCGGCGGGAGGAGGTATCATGCGACGGTTCAGACTGTATTGGCTGCTCGGGGTTGCGCTGTCGACCGGTATCGCCGTGTCGGTCGCCTGTGACGACGGCGATGGACCCGGTGGCGACGGACAGATCACGCTCGACGAATACGACGAGGCGTACATCGAGGTGTTCTGTTCCTTCGCCGCGCGCTGCCCGGCCACGGGCGGCGACGACCTGTTCTACATGACTGCCGGGTCGACCGACGCGTCGACGTGCGTGTCCCGGATGCGCGAGGCTCTGGCGCTGGGCGCGTCGAGCCCGGGCGTCGCGTTCCAGGCCGCGGTCGCTCGCGGCGCGGGCACCTGGGACGCCGTGCTCGCCGCCGACTGCTTCACCCTGATCCGCAACGCCGCGTGCGACGACTTCCAGACCGGGGCCATCGACGTCGATCATCCGGAGTG
The DNA here is from genome assembly GCA_016930215.1 of Deltaproteobacteria bacterium. GTDB lineage: Bacteria > Myxococcota_A > Polyangia > DRWM01 > JAAZOP01 > JAAZOP01. Next base: position 12,260 of record JAFGHH010000504.1, on the reverse strand, counting down.
CGCGGACATGTTCCACGGCAGCGTGGCCTCCGGCAGCGCCTGCTACCTCGACATCGATTGCGTCGACGGCTGGTGCGACAACGACACCGCCTGCCCCGGCACCTGCGTCACCTACGTCGCCCCGGACGCCGCGTGCGGCGGCATCGACGGAGGGCGCTGCGGGCCGGGCTACACGTGCGGGGACACCGGCACCTGCGTCCCCAAGACCGTCGCCGCCCTGGCCGACGTCGGCCAGGCCTGCGGTGCCGTGAACACCGAGTGCCGCTACGGCCTGTACTGCGACGAGCGGACCGAGTCGTGCCGCGCGTACCTCGACGCCGGCGCCGCCTGCGGCGAGGGGACGGCCGAGTGCACGCCCGGGACGACCTGCCATCCGACCAACCTGGTCTGCACCCGCGTGCAGTTCTCCTCGGCCGCCGGCACCCCCTGCGGCGAGGGCACCGCAACGCTCTGCGACGTGCTCGACAACCTGTTCTGCGACCCGGGCACCTTGCAGTGCGTGCAGCTGCCCGGCAGCGGCCAGCCGTGCTACGCCGTCGGGAGCTTCTACACGCTGTGCGCCGCCGGCAACTACTGCGACGGCGAGCTGTGCCGCACCAAGCTCGACGACGGCGCGGCCTGCGAGCTCGACCACTGGTGCCGGAGCGGCGAGTGCCAGGGCACCTGCCGTCCCGTCGCCGAGTCCTGCGATTCGAGCGACATGTTCTAGGTTCCCGAGTCCTCGCGTCGCCTCAGTACACCACGGTGGGCGGCGGCGGGCCTGCCGGCATCGCCGGCGCCGATGCCGCCATCGGTCGGATCGACCACACGCCGTCCGAAGGCAGTGGCCGCCCCCGCTGGTCGTGGATCGCGAAGCCGTTGCAGTCCTGCGCCAGGAGGTCCCAGGCCGCCCACGACGGGTCGATCGACACCGCCAGCTCGCTCCCGGGCGGCATCGGCTGCCCGCCCAGCAGCTCGTTGCCCCAGACCCCGTCGGCCGTCGGCGACAGCCAGAGTCGGCAGATGGTCAGGCCGCTGTCGTTCGACAGGATCAGCCGGCTCGCCGCGTAGCCGATCGCCGTCGGCGGCGGCGGCACGTACGCCGGCCGCCCGGCCCCCGGCAGGATCACCCCGTGCATCGTCACCCGCACCGGTCGCGCCCCGCCCGGCACCGCCGTCACCGCCGAGTACGGATCGATGATCGGGTCCGGCGGCGGATCCGGCAGCGGCGGCGCCGGAGTCCCGATCACCAGCGGTCCGGGCGTCGTGGTCGTCGTCGTGGTCGCCGCGGTCGTCGTCGGGTCGGGGTCGGTCGGTGCCGGGTTCGGCGGCAGCGGGCCGGTCTCCACCGGCACCGCGACGCCCTCCGGCGGCGGGTACTGCGGCGCCGGCGTCGGCTCGATCGTCGGCGCCGGCGTCGGCGGCTGGACGACCGTCGGCCGGTCCGCCGGGACCGGACAGCCGGCGACGGTCAGCGCCGCGGCGAGGAACGTCAGCGTGAGGGGGATGGATCGCATGCGGGGCCGGCTCCCTTCGTCTCCCGGCCGTCGGCTTGGACGCCCGGGAACCCCCGGAGATTCGCACCTCCGGCCCCGGCAGGCTAGACTCCACCCCGGCGGGGAAGGAGGACGCGATGGGAATCCGCAACGTCCTGCTCCTGTTCCCGGCGCTCCTCGCCGGCTGCGGCGACGACAACGGCAACGGCGACGCCGGCGACGTCGGTGACGCCGCCGAGGCGGACGTCGCCCCGGAGGCCGACGTCGAGCCCGACGCCGACGCCGCCGATGTGCCGGTCGAGATCGAGGATGCGGACGGCGACGGCGCCGACGCCGGACCGACCGTCTGCGAGCAGCTCGGCCTGCCGGCCCGCGCCTGGGTCGAAGCCCCCGACGACCCGTCGCTGTTCGCCGTCGCCGCCGACCTGACCTTCGAAACGCTCGACGACGTGTGGACCCTCCGCGACCACTGGAGCGGCTGCGAGACCCTGATGTTCGTCCAGGACGAGCCGCGCCAGGTCGACGACTGGGCCGGGCCGCTGTGGGGCCGCGACGTCCGGTCGCTGCTGTCCCGCTCCCCCCGCAACACCCACTGGTTCTTCGTCTCGACCCAGGTCGTCGGCTCGACCCGGCTCGAGGCGCTGGCGGCGCTGCAGACCGAGGTCGAGACGGCGCTGGGCGGGATGTCCGAGGAGGACCGGGCGTGGTGGTCCGAGCGGGTCCACTACCTGCCCGCGCGCGCCCGCGACCTGCCCGGCTGGCTCGGCACGCTGATGAACTCGCCCGGCTGGGGCGTCGCCGTCGACCGCTTCCAGCGCCTCCGCTTCCTCGGCAGCTACGGCGACTCCGGCCGGTATGACGCCGCCCACGGCTGGTTCCGCGCGAACCTGGCGATGGCCGCCAACGAGGTTCGGTACTACAACTTCGAGGCCGAGCGGGAGGCGCGGCTGGCGGCCGAGGACGCGGTCGTCGTGCGGCTGTTCGACGGCGTCGCGATCTCCGACCCCGGCTGGACCGGCACGCCCGGCTACGCCGAGGTCGAGCTGCCCGACGCGGCGACGATGGCCGGCTTCGACGGCCTCGAGTTGGACCTGACGCTCGCCTGCGTCGGCGACGGCGAGTACGGCGACTGCCCGGCCTGGGACTACGACGTGCTGCTGTACCTCTGCGACGTCGCCGAGCCGGACCGCTGCGATACCTGGCTCGGCCACTGGATCACCACCTACCACCGCTGGGGCCGCTGGGTGCACGACGTCTCGGGGCTGCTGCCGCTGCTCGCCGACGGCGGCACGCGCCGCTTCGCCTTCTACACCACGCAGGAATACGAGGTGACGCTCGACCTGCGCTTCCTGCGCCGCGGCGACGACACCCGCCCGGTGGAGGCGCACTTCCTGTGGGGCGGCGGCGACTTCAACGCCGACTACGACGCGCTCCACCCGCCGGTCACGGTGCCGGTGCCGGCCGACGCCGTGCGCGTCGAGCTGGCGACGGTGCTTACCGGCCACGGCGGCGCCGACCCGGGGAACTGCTCCGAGTTCTGCGACATGAACCACCACTTCCGGGTCAACGGCCACGACAACGTGCGCCGCTTCCCGGAGGCGGGGACCGAGTCGGACTGCATGAGCAAGGTGTCCGAGGGGACGGTGCCCAATCAGTACGGCACCTGGTGGTACGGCCGCTCCGGCTGGTGCCCCGGCAGGGAGGTGCCGCTGCACGTCGTCGATGTCACCGACCAGGTGGTCCTCGGCGGCGACAACACCCTCGAGTACACCGCCGACTACCTCGGCGCCCCGTACCCCGGGTCCGGCGCCCACATCCGCCTGTCGTCCTGGCTGATTGTCCGGCGCTGAATGGACGGCTGGCGGACGGCCCCGCGCCGGTGCTAGGGTCGCCCCGCCGCGCCCGGCGGGGGAGGGGGCCGGGGCGGCCGGCAGGATGACCCGTTGACCCCGATCGAGGAGCCCACCGGAGGGGAGACGACCCAGCACGGACGGCGGTATCCGTTCGCCGCGCTGGTGATGCTGCTCGTCACCACCGTCGGCCTCGGGTTCTCGATCGGCATCTTCACCCCCGCCGTGGCCGCGAAGCTGGACGCCTGGGGGGTCTCGCCGCTGGTCAACGGGTTGACCAGCACGGTCATGTACTTCGCGATCGGCCTCGGCGCGCTGCTCGCGGGTCGGATGGTCAAGGGCCAGGGGGCGCGCTGGACCTTCCTGGTCGGCGCGGCCGGGCTGTCGGTGACGGCGGCGCTGTTCCCCGCGCTGCCGAACCTCGCCGCGTGGTTCGTGCTGCGTGCCTTCGCCGGCCTGTTCGCGGCGCTGTTCTTCGTCTCCACCGAGGTCGCGGTCGGATTGATCGGCGACCCGCGCAAGCGGGCCCGCAACCTGGCGTTCTACGGCATCGCCTTCTCCGTCGGCTTCAGCTCCGGCGCCGGCACCTGGCCGCTGTTCGAGCTGCTCGGCCCGTGGGCCCCGCTGTACGCGGCGTCCGCCGCCAGCGCCCTCGGCGCGGTGCTCGCCCTGTTCCTGTTCACCGACGCCCGCCCCTCCCGCCGCGACCGCCCCGAACGGCGCGGCAAGGCCCGGGTCGATCTCAAGGCCACCCTGGTCGTCGGCTTCAGCTACGGCTTCTGCGAGGCGGTGGTCACCGCGCTGATTACCGTCTACTGCGTCCGCGTCGGCTACTCCACCGATACCTCGGGCTTCTTCCTGATGCTGATCGTCGGCACCGGCCTGGTGACCCACATCCCTGTCGGCCTGATCGCCGACCGGGTCGGGCCGATGCGCCTGACCCGCATCGCCACCGTCGTCGCCCTGGCCGGCGTCGCGCTCCCCCTGCTCTACGTGAACGACGCCACGCTCATCGTCACCTGCATCCTGGCCGGGGCCGGCGTCGGGTCGCTGTATACGCTGGGCCTGGCCGAGGTCGGTCGTCGCGTCGATTCCCACACCCTGGCGTACGCCAACTCCCGCTTCACCGCCGCCTACGGCATCGGCTCGGTGCTCGGCCCCGCCGTCGGCGGCCTCGCGATCTACTTCATCGGCGCCCAGGGGTTCTTCTGGAGCCTCACCGTCTGCGTCGCCGTTCTCATGCTCGTGATCTTCGGCGCCCACCCCCCCGCGCAGCCGCCCGGCTCGATCGTCCCCCGCGTCTACTCCAGGTACCCCCTCGACCTGGTGATGTCCGCCGCGATCGATGAGTGGCCCTAGGGTCCCTGCCGTTTTTTTGACCGCTCCGCCGGCCTGCCCCATGGTCGGGACGGAAGCATGTGGTTCCCTCGCCGCAACGTCCGCCTCGCCCCCCGTTCCCGGGTCGGCCTGGCCGTCGTCGCGCCGCTCGCCGTCCTGCTCCACGCCGGCCCGTGGTACGAGGAGCCGCCGCTCCCCGGCCCTCCCGCCGGCAAGAGCGCCGCGGACCACACGCCCCGCTACTACGTCGCCGTCGGCCCGCTGGACGACGCCACCGGCGCCGGCCGCGACGACGTCGAGGAGCTCGCCCGCCGCTTCCTGCTCGACGAGCTGGCCCGGCTGCCGTCCGTCGAGCCGCACGCGGAGATCCCGGCCCCGGACGAATTCGCGGCCGCGCTGGAGCAGCGCGGCCTGCAGGGGATCGTGCTCCAGGGCTCCGTGATCCGCCTCAGCCGCAGCCGTTCCGGCGTCTCCGCCGCCCTGTCGATGCTGGTCCTCGACGAGGACCAGAGCTTCCGCGCGATGGTGCGCGGCGACGGCGACGCCCGCGGCCGCACCGGCCCGCTGACCGAGGCCGAGCTCCCGGCGGCCCAGGCCGATGCCCTGCGCGCCGCCGCCCGCGCCGCCGTCGACGGCCTCGACGGCTACCTCTGCGAGCTCTGACCAGCTTCTCGACTCCCTCGGGAGGACTCGCCCTCGCTCCGCTCGGGCTCACCCTCCCCCACGCTCGACTCTTCCCGGAGGCCTCGACTAGACTCGCCACGATGCACTCGACGTACTTCACCCCCGACCACGACACCTTCCGCGCCTCCGTGCGCCGCTTCGTCGAGCAGGAGGTTGCGCCGCAGGCGGACGCGTGGGAGTCCGAGCGGCGCATCCCGCGCGGGATCTTCCGCCGGATGGGCGAGCTGGGGTTCCTCGGGATCCTGCACCCGCCCGAGGTGGGCGGCGCGGGCGGCGACCTGTTCCACGCCGTCGCCTTCCTCGAGGAGCTCCCGCGCTCCCGGATGGGCGGCTTCTGCGCCGCCGTCGCCGTCCAGCAGTTCATGGCCGACCGCCACATCTGGGCCCACGGCTCCGAGGAGCAGAAGCGGCGCTGGGTCGTCCCCTCGATCGAAGGTCGTGCCGTCGGCGCGCTCGCCGTCACCGAGCCCGACGCCGGCTCGGACGTCGCGGCGCTGCGCACGCGCGCCGAGCGGCACGACGGGGGCTGGCGGATCGAAGGCGCGAAGACGTTCATCACCAACGGGGCCGACGGCGACTTCTTCACGCTGGCCGCCAAGACCGCGCCGGACAAGGGCGCCGCGGGCATCAGCCTGTTCGTCGTCCCCGCCGACACTCCCGGCGTTCGCGTCAACCGCCGCCTCGAGAAGCTCGGCTGGCACTGCTGCGACACGGCCGAGCTGTCGTTCGAGGACGTGCGGCTCCCCGCCGACGCCCTGGTCGGCGAGGAGCACGCCGGCTTCCGCTACCTGATGGAGGGGTTCCAGCTCGAGCGGCTCTGCTCCGCCGCGCTCGCCGTCGGCTCCGCCCTGCTGTGCCTCGAGGAGACCCTGGCCTACGCCCGCGACCGCAAGGCCTTCGGCCGCCCGCTCGTGAAGTTCCAGACGATGAGCCACCGGCTGGCCGAGCTGGCGACGGTCACCGAGGCGGCCCGGCAGCTCACGCTGCACGCGGCGTGGCTGCTCGAGCACGACCACCCCGCGGTCCGCGAATGCTCGATGGCCAAGCTCTACGCCACCGAGACCGCCAAGCGCGTCGCCGACGAGTGTCTCCAGTGCTACGGCGGGTACGGCCTGATGGAGGAGTACCCCGCCGCGCGTTTCTTCCGCGACGCCCGTCCCCACACGATCGTCGCCGGCACCTCCGAGATCATGCGCGAGATCATCGCCCGGCTGATGGTGGGGTAGGTCACTCCCCGGTGAACTTCGGCGGGCGCTTCTCGGAGAACGCGGTGAACGCCTCCAGCAGGTCGTCCGAGGGGAGGAAGGCGCTGTTCCACTGGGCGACGAGGCGCAGGCCGTCGGTGACGCCGAGCCGGTCGTTCCACCCGAGAACCTGCTTGGCGCCCTGGACCGTGAGCGGCGGGTTGTCCGCGATCTCGCGCGCCGTCGCGCGCACCGCCGCCTGCAGCGCCTCCGGCGACTCGTGCACCGCGTTGACCAGGCCGATCCGCAGCGCCTCGGCGGCATCGATGTTCCTTCCCGTGAACGCCAGCTCGCGCGTGTGCCCCTCGCCGATGATCCGCGGTAGCCGCTGCAGGCAGCCGAGGTCCGCGACGATCGCGACCTTGACCTCCCGCAGCGAGAACTTCGCGTCGGCCGACGCGTGGCGCACGTCGCAGGCGGCGGCGAGGTCCAGGCCGCCGCCGATGCACCAGCCGTGGATCGCGCACAGGACAGGCTTGCGGCACTGCGCCACCGCCTCCATCGCCCCCTGCAGCTCGTGGATCAGGTCCAGGAGCGCCGCGCGCCGGCCGGCCGAGGGGCGGCCGGTGACGAGCGGTCCGAGGCTGCCGAGCATCGCCGGCAGGTCGAGGCCGTAGCAGAAGTGCGGGCCGTCGCCCCGCAGCACCACCGCCCGCACCCCGGCGTCGCGGTCCAGCTCGCCGAAGACGAGCGGCAGCTCGCGGAACAGGTCGGGGCCCATCGCGTTCCCCTTCCCCGGCCCGCACAGCGCCACCTCGGCCACCGCGCCGTCCCTCGTCACCCGCAACGCCTTCCGCTCGTCGCCCATCACACGGTCCTCCCGCTTCACGCGTCCCGCGCTCAGTAGCACTCGCACTCGTCCATGCACGGGCTGCCGCCGCAGTACCCGCAGGTGTAGCCGTTGCCGCACGAGTCGTAGCGCGTCCCGCACTCGCACCCGGCGCACGGGTCGGCCGGGTAGCAGCAGACGCCGCCGCGACAGGCGCCGCCCCCCCCGCAGGATAGCTCGACGCACTCGCCGTCGCCGCAGTCGGTCGCGCCGTCGCAGTCGTTGTCGACGCCGTCGTCGCAGCTCGTCTCGGAGGCGTCGCAGCAGCCGTCGAAACAGCACACGCCGCAGCCGTAGGCGCCGTCCGCAGCCCCGCCCGCGCAGGCGGAGCCGACGGCGCAGCAGAACGTCGGGCGGCCGCACAGACCCTGCGCGGCGCCGCACGACGGGGCACACGAGGCGTCGTAGTGCGGGTCGTCCACGACGCAGGCCCCGCCGCGGCAGACGTGGCAGCGCAGTTCGGCTCCGCAATACGTGCCGTCGTCGGCGCAGACCCGGCCGTCGCAGTCGTCGTCCTCGCAGTCGACGGCCCCGTCGCAGTCGTCGTCCCTGCCGTTCGTGCAGTTCTCCCCGCTGCCGCGGCAGACGCAGGCCCCGCCGCGGCAGACCCGGTTCGTGCCGCAGTCCTGCCCGTCACACGTCGCGTCTGCGCAATCGGTCGCGCCGTCGCCGTCGTCGTCGACCCCGTTCGCGCAGTGCTCGACGCCGGGCCCCGCGTCCTCGACGACCTCCGGCAGGGAGTCCTCGGCCGTCCCGGGGTCGTCCGCCGCCGCGTCGTCCGCCGCACGGTCGCCGCCGCCGTCCGTCGCCTCGTCCTCCACGCACACCAGGTCGCACGAGGCGCTCGAGCACCCCTCGCCGCCGAGGTGCCGCCAGCCGTCGTCGCAGTCGCAGGTCGGCTCGTCACCGACCGTGCGGCAGGTGCCGTGGCCGGAGCAATCGATCCCGCCGCACGGGTCCCCCGGGTCGTTCGGGATGCAGGTCGTGCCCACCGGGTGGTACCCGGGAATGCAGGCGCAGTACGGCCGGTCGCCCTCGGCCAGGCAGAAGCCGCGGTTCGAGCAGGCGACGCCGTCGCAGGGGTTGGTCGAGCCGCCCGTCGAGCAGGCGGCGAGGGCCAGCACGGCCGCGGTGAACCACCGAACGTCGGGTCGTGCCCGAGCGGCCCGGCGAGGACGGGCGAGTCGGTGATTGGCGGATGACATGGTCCTCACGTAGCATCCGGCCGACGGAACCGTCAAGCGACGCCGACCGCACCGCGGGTCCGGTACCGTCGAGGGAGCACCCGATGTCGCTGCTCGCGCCGTTCCGATGCCTGGTCGCCCTCGCCGCCCTCGGGTCGGTCGCCGCGGGCGGCCCGCAACTCTCCGGCTGCTCCCGCCGAGGCACCGATGCCCCGCCGACCGCCGCGCCGGACCGCGGAACGCCGGCCGCTCCGCCGTCCGTCGCCGACGCCGTCGCACCCGCGCCGGACCTTCCCGGGGTGTCGTCGGCCGAGGCAGTGGCAGGCGACGCGCCGGGTACGCCTCCCGCGGCGCCCGGGTCGCCGCCCGGCTCCGCCGCCGACCCCGCCGGCGCGCCGGCGGCCGCGCCGGAGATCGCCTTCCCCGAACCGGGGACCGGACGTTTCGGGCGTTCGTCCGTGCCGGAAGCGGCGTCGCCGGACCAGATCGTGCTCAACGAGCTGCACCTGATGTGGCTCGCCCTCGACGTGCTCGAGACGAAAGGGTGGAACGGCGCGTGGGGCGACCCGCTGCCGCTCTCCGCCGGGGACATCGATCCCGCCGAGCTGCGGCGGATGATCGCCGACGAGGAGCGCAAGGACCGCGAGCTGACGATTCCGGCCGAGCGGGAGGAGCTGTTCGTCGGCGAGGCGGCGAGGGCCGAGGTGCAGGCGGAGATCCTGGCGGCGCGCGTCGAGTACGTCGCGTTCCTTCGCGAGCGGGGCGTGCGGGCCGAGTACCTCGACGAGCTGGACCGCGTGCTGCCCGGCGACCCCCAACGCATGATCTACCTCGCCGACAACGACCCGCAGGCCAGGCCGACCGCGACCGAGCCGCTGGTCGTCGTCGAGGCGACGCAGGAGCAGGACTACTCGCGGCTGACGTTGAAGGTCCACGGTGTCGATCTGTGGAACGGCTCGGACATGTGCCGCGAGGCGCGGCTCCTCGGTCCCGCCCCCGCCGACCCCGCGGCGCTGCGCGCGTGGCACCGCGACTGCCGCGACTTCGGCCTGCGCCAGACCGTGTACCACGAGCTGACGCACGCGCTGCAGCGCGCCTACGTCAACCTGCACCTCGCACCCGAGGACCGCGACGCGCGCGCGAGCTGGTCCGACGCCGGCAAGGCGCTGTACACGCTCGAACAGGCCTGCTTCTGGCGCTGGGGCGGCCACGACGCGATCGCCGCCGTCGCCAACCACGCGATGGCCGACGAGCGGCAGGCGGACGGCGTGTCGTTCCAGGTGCTGGTGCGGGCCTGCGGCCTGTCCGAGGCGCAGGCGCGGGCGACCTGGAGCCGCTGGTTCGACCGGCTGTCCGACGCGCGCGACCTGCTGCTGCGGATCCGCGACCGTTTCGACCGGCAGTGGCCGGACTACCCCGCGGACGACTTCGGCGGGGCGCTGTTCGAGGCCTTCGAGGGCGATGGGGGCGCACGGCGCATGGCGCTGAAGCTCGGCGCCCTGCCGGCCTACGTCGGCTACCTCCAGCCGCTGCGCCCCGAGGAATCCGAGCCGTTCTGGCAGGCGCTGCGAGAGCCCTGAACCGTCGCCACCAGATAGAACACCACGCGGTCGTCCTCGAGCGGCACGCGCTGCAGCGCCAGCGACGCGGCGGTCTCGGCCGAGACGGTCACCGGCTCGGACGGCAGCGGCTCGAGCCCCAGCGCCGCGAACGCCGGATGGAAACCCGGCAGCCGGGCCGGCGGCGCCGCGGCGATCACCACCGTCGGCGCAGGGACCGGCGCCGCGGCGACCGGACCCGGACGCGGCACGGTCCCCTCCCGCGCCGCCAGCGCCGCGACCACGACGAGCGAGGCGGCGGCCGCGGCGGCGGCGACCCAGGCCAGCGGTCGCAGGGGGGAGGCCGTGCGCGGTCGCTCCGCTTCCGCCATCCTCGCGCGCAGCCGGGCGAGCCCGCCGGGCGGCGGCTCGAGTCGTTCGAAGACGTCGTGCAGTCGTGGCTTCATCGTTCTTCTCCCAGCTCGTGGCGCAGCCTCCCCAGGGCCTCGTGGCGGCGCGAGGCGACGGTGCCGGCGGGGATCTCCAGCGTCGCGGCGACCTGCTCGTAGGGCAGCTCGGCCAGCTCGCACAGCACGAAGACGCGGCGCAGGCGCACGGGCAGCGCCTCCACCGCGCGGCGCACGGCGGCGAGCCGCTCGCGATCCGCGGCCTGCGTCTCGACATCGGGCCCGCTCGACGCCGCGTCCACTTCCTCGACACTCGGTCCGAGGAACCATCGGCGGAGCCGGCGCGCTCGAAGTCGGTTGGCGGCCAGGTTGAGCGCGGTGCGGTACAGCAGCGGCTCCAACGTCTCCACCCGCACGTCGTCGCGGCGCCGCCAGATCCGGAGGAAGGCGTCCTGCACCGTTTCCTGGGCGTCGTGCGCGTCCCACAACCAGCGGTAGACGACGTTGAACATCGGGCGTTCGAGGCGCAGGTAGAGCCGCTCGAGCGTTTCGGCGTCGAGGCGTGCGGCGGGGGCGGGAACCGGAGCGGCGGCCGCGGGACGCTCCGGGAGCGGCGGGGCCGAGGCCATCGAGCGGCGCTCAGGCTCCCGGCGGCGCGACGACTTCGGCCTGCACGACGTGGAACAGCGTCGCCCCCTGCGTCGCGGCGGTGCTGTCGGGTGCGTCGCCGAACAGCTCGGCGCTCTCCCGCTCGTCGTAGCCCACCTGGCCCAGCACGACGAGCTTGCCCGGCTCCAGCAGCACGCGGGTGTCGAGGCGCGCGCGCGTGCCGATGTGCAGGTCGGCGAAGACGCCGTTCTCCGCGCGGGCGGCCCGTTGGTTGATCTCGGCGCGTCGGCCGGCGGCCGTGGCGTGTTCGTTCTCGAGCGAGATCGCCTCGACACGGTCGAGCAGGCGCAACTCGAGCGGTCCGGTGGAGGCCATCACGGCCTCCAGCGCGGGGGCGGCTGCCGCCAGCTGCTCCAGGCCGCTCGGCTCTGCGGCCGGGCGGCCGAGGACCAGCCAGTAGCGGATGCGGATCGTCGCCGGCGGCGGAGGGAGGGGACCGCTGCGGACGTGCTCGATGAAGTCGCGAACGCCGTCCTGGATCGAGGCCGGGGCGACGACGACGATCCGGCCGCCGGGGAGGGCGGCGACGCGGCCGGCGGGGTTCTCTCCCTCGGCGACCAGCGAGCGCAGCACGCCGGCGACCTTTTCGGCGATCGGGGCCGGCGCGTCGTAGGTCGCCATCACCGGCGGGTTGGGCGGCGGCGCGAGCGGCGTGCCGAGCACGGCCGGCGCCGGTGGGGCCGCATCGGCCGGTACGGCGGGTCGTGTCGCCGCCGCGGCCGGTGTCTGGCCGGTCGGGTCGTCGGCCGCGGGGGTGTGGCAGGCGAAGCCGGCCAGGAGCAGGGAGCAGAGCAGGGTGGTCTTGATCGTCTGGTTCATGATGCCTCCGGTTTGCGGGTCGGCGTTCGTGCCGGCCCGGTCCACCCCCTTCCTACACCGCTCCCCGGCTTTTCTTCGGTCGTTTCTCTCCTGGCCTTCCTCTTGACAGGTTGTCGGCCCGAACGGTACAAGCGCCCTCGCCCCCGGAGCCCAGGTAGCTCAGGTGGTAGAGCAGGGGACTGAAAATCCCCGTGTCGGCGGTTCAACTCCGTCCCTGGGCACT
>JAFGHH010000503.1 GCA_016930215.1 Deltaproteobacteria bacterium | reverse complement strand
GGCGCCGTCAACGCCACCTTGCGCTCCAACTCCTCGACCTTGCGCCTCGACTTGACGGGCCGCTTTCCGCGACGGGCTTTCATCTCTCGTCCTACGCCCGGCGCAGGTTCGCCCGCCGGATCAGCCCGTAGTCGGTTCCCGGCGCGTACGGCGGCGGCACGGGAGCCTTCTTCTGCGACGGCGCCGTCAACGCCACCTTGCGCTCCAACTCCCGGACCTTCGACCTGCGCACCCGCTTCGGAGCCTTCGTCTTCGCCATCAATACACCCTCCTTCCCGTACGAAGAACTGTACGAGGCGATCCGCACATCGTCAAGGCCGCCGCTCGCGATCGGGCGCCGGGGCCGAGAACCTCCTTGCACGGTCGCCGCGGGCGGGTCAGGATATCGCACGACCCTCAAGGGGACGGGAGGTGGATCATGGAACGGATTGGCCTGCGCTGCCTGATGACGATCGGACTGGTCGCCCTGCTCGCGACGGGCTGCGGCGACGACGACGACCAGGATGTCACCGATACCCCCGCCGACGTGGAGGCCGACGGCCCGGGCCCGGACGCCGATGCGGACGCCGATGCGGACGCCGATGCCGACGCGGATGCGGATGCGGACGCCGACGCGGACGCCGATGCGGACGCCGACGCCGATGCGGACGTCGGCGACGTGCCCGCCGAGACGCTGGTGGCCGGCCGGGTCTGGAACTACGCGTACTCCGGGACCAGCCTCATCGTCGACTACCCCTACAGCGAGGTCACGGTGACGGCGACCGGGGCCGGCGGCGCGACGTTGGGCACGACGACGAGCGACGTCGATTCCTGCACCCCGTGGTCGCCCGGCGACCCGTACATGTGCGGGTACTACGAGCTGACGCTCGACACCGGGGTCGAGACGATGCTCAAGGCGACCGACAACTTCGGCTACAAGGACACGCTGTCGCAGATCTTCACCGTCGAGCCGGGGGCGGTGCGGATCCTGGCGATGATGCAGGAGGATGTCCTCGCCGCGGTGAGCGCGCTGTGGACCGTCACCGTCGACCCCGGCAAGGGCTACGTGGTGGGCATCGTCGCCCGGCCGAGCGGGGACGTCCACGCCTCGCCGTTCACCGAGTTCATCGGCGGGGCGACGGTGGCGATCGCGCCGACGTCCGGCCTCGGCACGGACTACCGGCTCGTCTACTACGACAGCGCGTCCCCGGCGAACACGGGACGGGCCGACACCGACCCGACCGACCCGCTGTTCGTGGCGCTCAACCTGCCGCCGCGGTCGCTCGACGACCCGTACGAAGTGACCGTCACCCACGCGAGCCTCACGTTCGCGCCGGTGCGCTTCGCCGTCGAGGCGGACGTCCTGACCTACGTCGTCCTGGCGCCCAACGACTGACGGCCGAACGGCGGTGGGGGCGCGCGACCGGGCTCACGGGAAGCCGGTGTCGTCCTCGGGGCGCAGCCAGGCGCGCTTGTCCCGGCCCCAGACCTTCGACGTGCGCGCGGTGATGAACTCCAGCGGCAGGTCGGCGAACCGCCCCAGGTGTTCCAGGTACTCGATGTAGGGGCTGCCGTCGAGCGCCCGGGCGGGCAACATGGCGTCGGTCCGGCCGTCGAACTCCACCACCGGCACCCCGGCGCGGGCGCAGAGGCCGGCGTCGAAGGTCGCGGCGGCCGAGACCCAGCGCCCGTCGAGGAGGAACTGGTTGTAGCCGTGGCAGGGAAACTCGTCGCGGCCGAGCCGCGCCTTGAGCGCGGCGGGGACGCGGTGGTTGCGGATCCGCGCCAGGCCGAGGCGGGTCGGGACCCCGACGGCCCGCGCCAGGGCGCACAGCAGCACCGCCTTCTGCACGCAGTAGCCCTTGCCCGTCTCCAGCACGAACGAGGCGCGGAAGTCGTCCGGGTGCATCGAGATCATGAACAGGTTGTAGGGGATCCGGTCGCGCACGAAACCGAACAGCCGCCGCGCCTTCTCGCGCGGCGAGTCCGCATCCCCGACCAACTCGAGCGCCTTGGCCCGGATCGACGGATGCGCGGCCTCGATCGCCGCAGTCGCCTGCAGGTACTCCTCCATGGGGCGTGTCCTTCCGTACGCGGTCCCCAAAGGTCAGTTCGTGTTGGCGCTGGCTCCCGTGACGCCGGCGGTGCCGTTGTTGCCGACCGACGGGCCGCCGCTGCCGCCCGCGCCGCCGCCGCCGGAGGCCGGGAAGGTGTTCGTCGCGGCGCCGTAGCCGGTCCGGCCGGAGACGTAGATCCCGTACGACACGCCGCCGGCCCCGCCGCCGGCGCCGCCGCCGTGGCCGCCGTTGCCGCCGTTGCCGCCGTGGCCGCCGTCGCCGGTGCAGAAGCTCGCATTGGCGGTCGATTTCAGCCCGCCCGCGGCGCCCGCGCCGCCGACGCCGCCCGTGCCGCCGCGGCCGCCGTTCCCGCCGGTGCCGCCGAAGCCGCGGAAGATCGTGTTGCCGGTGAGCGTCGGCGGGTTGGCGGTGTTCACGACGAAGATGCCGAACGAGCCGCCGCCGGCGCCGGCGCCGCCGCCCTGCGTGCCGCCGCAGGCGCCGGAGCCGCCCCCGCCGCCGGTCGCTCCGAGGTCGTCCATGCAGGGGGAGGTCTGGCCGTCGCCGCCGCCGCCCGAGGCGCCGCCGCCCCCGCCGCCGCCGTGGTTCCCGGCCCCGCCGGCCCCACCGGCCACGCCGAGCCACTCGCTCGCGACGATGCTGCCCACCGCGCTCGCCGCGCCGGCGCCGGCCGTGCCGTTCGACCCGCTCGACCCCGACGTGCCGTTGCCGCCCGTCATCGTCTGGCCGCCCGTCGGCAGGTAGCAGGTCAGGCACGACGTAGCGGACCTCGTCTGCCCGTCGTAGGCCACCGCACCGCCCGCGCCGGCGCCGGTCCCCGAGCCCGCGGCGCCCGCGCGCGAGCTGCTGGCCGAGGAGAAGACCGTCGGGCAGTAGACGCCGCCGCCCCCGCCGCCGCTCACCGACGTCGCGCCGCAGGTACGGGCACCGCCCGCCGCACCGGCGCGCGAGGTGCTGCAACTGACGGAGCCGGTGTCGAACGCGTTCTGTCCCACCGTCCCGGCGACGCCGCCCGCACCGTTGGTGCCGGCCGTGCCGGTCGTGCCCGGAGCGCCGGCGCCGGCGTAGATCGTGTTGTTCGAGAACGTCAGCGCGCTCGTGCCGCCGCTGACGTACACCGCGTACGAGTTGGCGCCCGCCGTCGTGGCCGACGTGCCCTCGATCACGAACCCCTCGACCGTCGTGGCCGTGGAGATCCCCGTCGCGGTGATCGTCTTGCGGTGCCCGCTGCCCGCCGGAGCGCGGACCGTCGTGAGCGTGGTCGTCAGGTGCCGCTCCCAGGTGTCGGCGCGGTAGCCGCCGAGCAGGCTCCGGCCGGCGACCAGCGTGACGCTCTCGGTGTACAGCGCGTCGGCGACCAGGACCCGGCTGCGGCCCAGCGCCGTCGCGCGCGAGATGCCGTAGGTGATCGTCCGGCACGGGTAGCGGCCGCCGCCGGTGGCCGTCGGGCCCAGGCCGCAACCCGCGTCGTCGGCCGCCGTCCAGTCCTCGCCCGAGACGTAGATCGCTCCCGAATCGAGCGCGAACTCGCAGCCGTCGTCGGGGATCCCGTTGAGGTTGAAGTAGCCGGCGTTGCAGTTGAGCAGGCACGAAGCCGTGCTGCCGACGACCTGGCAGGTGCCGTACGAGCCCGGGAAGGCGTAGATCGCCGTGCAATCGATCCCGCACGCGCCGCAGTTGGTGTGCTGGTAGTAGACGCCGCCGGCGTTGACGTAGCCGTCGTCGACCGTGCCGTCGCAGTCGTCATCGATGTAGTTGCAGGTCTCCGCCCCGGGGGGCACGACCGGCGCGTCGCACACGGCCGAGGCGCCCGAGCCCGAGCAGACCACGACGCCGCCGCGGCGGCACGCCCCGAGGCCGACCGCGCAGGCGCTGCCGAGCGCGTAGTTCACGCCGGGGTTCAGCGGGTCGCTGCTGTAGTAGAACCCCTCGTCGGCCGTCCCGTCGCAGTCGTCGTCGATGTAGTTGCACGTCTCGCCCGTCGGCGCGCCCGCGACGGCGTCGCACTGCACGCCGGTGCCCGCGCCGTTGCAGACCGTGACGCCGGAGCGCTGGCAGGCGCCCACGCCCGCCGTGCACACCTGCCCCAGCGCGAAGCCCTCGTCGGTCGAGCCGTCGCAGTCGTTGTCGATGTGGTCGCAGGTCTCGCTCGACGGCGACCCCGGGACCGCGTTGCACTGCACGCCGGTGCCCGCGGCGTTGCAGACGTTGACCCCGGAGCGCAGGCAGGCGCCCACGCCGCTGTAGCAGGCGGTGCCGAGGCCGGCGTAGCCCTCGTCGGTCGTCCCGTCGCAGTCGTTGTCGACCGCGTCGCACCGCTCGCTCGTCGGCGTGCCGGCCGTCGCGTTGCACTCCACCGCGCTGCCCGCGGCGTTGCAGACGTTGACGCCGGAGCGCAGGCAGGCGCCGACGCCCTCGAAACACACCGTGCCCAGGCCGGTGAAGCCGTCGTCCACCGTGCCGTCGCAGTCGTTGTCGACGTAGTCGCAGATCTCGGCCGTCGGGGTCCCGGCCGCGGCGTTGCACTCCACGCCCGTGCCCGCGGCGTTGCAGACGGTGACGCCGGAGCGCAGGCAGGCGCCGAGGCCCGCCGTGCACACCTGGCTCAGCAGGTAGCCCTCGTCGATCGCCCCGTCGCAGTCGTCGTCCTCGTGGTCGCAGTGTTCGAACGAGGCCGGCGTGCCCGGCACGGCGTCGCAGACCGGCGCCCCCGTCGGGTCCGCCGCGTTGCAGATCAGGATGCCGGCCCGGCGGCACGCGCCCACGCCGCCGAAGCACACCGTGCCCAGCCCGACGAAGCCCTCGTCGGTCGTCCCGTCGCAGTCGTTGTCGACCGAGTCGCAGACCTCGGCGGAAGGCGTGCCCGCGGTGGCGCTGCACTCGACCCCCGTGCCGGCGGCGTCGCACATCGTGATGCCCATCCGGAGGCAGGCGCCGACGCCGTCGGTGCAGACGTGCCGCAGCGAGTAGCCCTCGTCGGTCGTCCCGTCGCAGTCGTCGTCCTCGTAGTCGCACAGCTCGGTCGGGTTGGGGGTGCCCGGCACCGCGTCGCAGACCGGCGGTCCCGCCGGGTCCGTCGGGTCGCAGATCCGGACGCCGGCCCGGCGGCAGGCGCCGAGGCCGTCGAAGCACACCGTGCCGAGGCCGTCGAAGCCGTTGTTGAGGACGCCGTCGCAGTCGTTGTCCAGCGCGTCGCAGATCTCGGGTTGCGAGCCGGGCTCGATCGTGCTGACGCACGTCACCACCCCGCCGACGCAGGCCGTCTCGCCCGCCGCGCAGATGCCGGGCGCCGGCGCGACGCACGCGATGCCGCCGCCGGGGTCCCCGTCGTCGGGCACGCCGTCGCAGTCCTCGTCGATGCCGTCGCACCGCTCGGCCGCGGGCAGGATCTGCCCGACGCACTCGCGGTACTCGCCCCCGGCGCACGTCTGCACGCCCGCGGCGCAGGCGCCGACGCCCTCCGTCCCGGCGGGCCCGTCGTAGCACGACCGGGTCAGCGCGCGCAGCGTCGCCTCGTCCTCGTCGACCCAGCCGTTGCAGTTGTTGTCCACCCCGTCGCACGTCTCGGGCGTCGTCGAGGCCGTCGGGCGGCAGATCACGGCGCCCTCCTCACAGGCCGTGACGCCGCTGGAGCACGCGCCGGGCAATCCCGTCACGCACACCAGGCCGCCGCCCGGATCGCCCTCGTCGGTCTCCCCGTCGCAGTTGTTGTCGATCCCGTCGCAGACCTCCAGCGCCTCCGGGTTGATCGTCGGATCCTCGTCGTTGCAGTCGGGGCCGTGGCAGCCGACGCCCGAGCCGTAGTCGTCGTAGTCGGCGTCCACGCAGCAGCGCTCGCCGACCGGCGCGCACACCGCGGTGGCCAGCGGCGTGATCCGGCTCTCGACGCAGTCGAACCGCGGCGGGCAGTCCGGCAGCTCCGTGTCGCACGCCCGCAGGCAGACCCGCCCGCTGCCCGAGGCAAGCTCGACGCAGTAGTAGCCCAGCCCGCACTCCGCATCCTCGGTGCACGCCTGGCAGTCGTATCCCGGGCCGATTGGGCCGCCGTCGCCGTCCTCCCCGCCGTCCCCGACCCCGTCGTCCTCCGCGACGTCGGCCTCGCCGTCGACTCCGCCGTCGACATCGCTCGAGCCCTCGACGTCCGGCTCCCCGTCGTCCTCGACCTCCGCGAAGCCATCGACGTCCCCGCCGTCCCATGCCTCGCCGTCGACGTCGTCGAACGGGATGCCGATCTGTCCGTCCGGGCAGCCCGCGAGGACCGCCACCAAGCCCAGCAGCACGACCCAGACCCGACTGCTCGAGTTGTACGATTTCATGACGATCAGGATAGCATCCGGACCTTGCAGCGGCAATCGGACCCCGACCCGAACGGCTCCACCGGGCGACCGACGGCGCGGGACCGCGGGCGGGCGGCGCGCCGGAATCCCGCCGCTCGCGGAACGAAGCACTTGCCGGGACGGCGCGAGGCGACCATGATCGCGGAGACCGTGGAGTCGTGACCGACGGACGGGGAGGAGGCCGACGATGCAGATCCGACCGAGGGGAACGGCAATGGTCGTGCTGGGACTGGCCGCGCTCGCCGGAACGGGCGCCCCCGGCCCGCGCGAGGCGCTCGCCTGCGAGGAGGTCCCGGCCCCGGCCGGCACCGTCTACTTCTGCGACCCGCTCGACGGAACCACCGTCGCGACGGAACACAGCGGCGAAGTGACCGCCGAGGGGTTCCGCGCGAACGACCGCGGCGACTACCTGCTCTACGACTTCGGCATGCAGCTCACCGACTTCTGCGTCGAATACGAGGTTCGCGGCGTCGATCCCGCCCGGCTCGACTGCGCCGGCTGCGGCGACGACAACCACATCCTCGAGGTGCTCGAGGAGGGGTACCTCGACTGGAACGACCACTGCGGCCTCGGCCTCCGCATCTACGGCTGCGACTCGAACATGGGCAGCGAGCCGGGCGTCTGGGACTACGACGACTGCGTCGCCGAGGGGTGGCCGGGCCGGATGAAACTCAAGGCCTGGTGCGACTTCGCCACCTGCCCGGACTGCGGCGCCGAACGGGCCAGCCCCGCCTCCACGCCGACCTGGGAGGCCGACCGCTGGTACACGATCCGCGTCGTGGACCGCGGCGGCGTGTTCACCTTCTTCCGCGACGGCGCGGAGGTCCTGACGATCGACGGCAGCGGTTTCTCTCCGCACTTCGGCCGCGCGTTCGTCCCCAAGGGACCCGTCAGCCCGTTCACCCTGATCCCGGGAACCACCTACCGCAACGTGATGGTCACCTGCGACCCGGACTGCACCGTGCCGCTCGAGGGGTGCGCGACGACCACCTGCGAGCCGCCCGACCCCGCCGGGATCGTCGTCGCCGAGGACCACTCGGTCTACGAAGGCTCGCCCGACACCCACGTCGCCGACGCCCGCTCGCTCGACGTCCAGGGCGTCGCCCCCGCCTCGACGCTCGAGGGCGCGTATTTGAAGTTCGTCGTCGAGACTCCCGCCGGCCACCGCGTCAGCTCGGCGGTCGTCCACCTGATGTGCGGCTGCCCGGGCGGCCCCGCGGGGGCCGAGGGCGGCGGCGGCAGGATCTACTTCGTCCCGGACAACGGCTGGAGCGAAGGCACGATCACCTGGAACAGCCGCCCCCTCCCCGCCGGCGAGCCGCTCGACGAGTTGGGCCACATCGAGCCCGGCGTCTGGTACGAGTTCGACGTCTCGGCCGCCGTCTCCGCGGCCGGCACCTACAGCTTCGCGCTCCTCTCGGACGACACCAACGGCGGACACTACCTCTCCAAGGAAGGCGGACAGGCAAGCTGCGAGCAGCCGTACCTGACGCTCACCACCACGCCCGACACCGGCGACGACACCGGCGAGCCGGGCCCGGACGGCGGCCTCGAGGACGTCGCCTCCCCGGACGGCGACGCGCTCGGCCCCGCGGACGACGGAACGGTCCCCGACGTCGCCGACACCGGCCGCGACGTCGTCGTCGCAACGGACGAGGGAAGCGGCTGCGCGTGCGGCGTGGCGGCCGGACGCGGCCCGCTCCCCGCCGGCTTGCTCCTCCTCGCCGCGCTCCTGGTCGTACGCCGGAGACGGTGGTGAGCGCGGTGCGGGTTCTCGCCGTCGCCTGGTGCGCGTGCGCGCTCGCCGGCTGCCCGGGCAAGCGGGCGCAGCCGGAGGCGACCGACGTCCCGGCAACCGGACCCGGCGCGGCCGACTCACCGGGCGAGCCGGACGGCGGGCCCGAGGCCGGACCGGACGGCGGACCCGACGGGGCTCCGGGCCCCGGCACGCCGACCGCCGCCAACCCGGCCTGCTTCCGCGGCGGCATGGGCGAGGAACGCCTGGTCGTCGCCACCTTCGACGCCGACGGCAACGGACGCCTGAACGCCGACGAGCGGGCGCGGGCGCGCAAGTTCCTGCAGGACGAGGCCGCCGCCTGTCCGCAGGGGATGATGGGCGGCGGCCCCGGCGGTTTTCCTCCCGGCATGGGACCCGGCGGACCGTTTCCCGACGGCGGTTTTCCCCCCGGCATGGAACCCCGCGGACCGTTCCCCGACGGCGGTTTTCCTCCCGGCATGGGACCCCGAGGACCGTTTCCCGACGGCGGTTTTCCTCCCGGCATGGGACCCCGAGGACCGCGCGGCGACGGCGGCCGGCCGTTCGGTGGAGGCCCCGGCGGCCCGATGCACCAGCAGCGCGACCCGGCCAAGCCCGGCATCCGCATCGCCCCGAGCGAGGTCGAGTCGTATGCGGACAAGGGGCTGTACGACCCCACCGTCTTCCGTACCCTGTTCCTCGACTTCGAGGAGGACGACTGGGAGGCCGAGCTGAACGACTTCCACGGCACCGACGTGGACGTCGCGGCGAAGCTCACCGTGGACGGCCAGGCCTACGAGGGGGTCGGCGTGCACTTCCGCGGCAACTCGTCGTACTTCATGGCCGGCGACGGCTACAAGAAATCGATGCGCGTCTCGGTCGATTTCGAGGACGACGACCGGCGGCTCGGCGGCTACAAGTCGCTGATCCTGCTCAACGCGAACGAGGACCCGAGCTTCCTGCGCGCGGTGCTGTACCTCGACATCGCCCGGCGCTACTTCCCGGCGCCGAAGGCCAACTTCGTGCGGGTCGTGATCAACGGCGAGAGCTGGGGCGTGTTCGTCAACCAGCAGGCGTTCGACAAGCCGTTCCTCGGCGAGTGGTTCGCCGACACCGGCGGCACGCGCTGGCAGGTCCCGGTCAACTTCCAGGGCGGCGCCGCGTTGACCTACGTCGGCGCCGATCGGGCGCCGTACGAGGCGGCCTACGAACGGAAGAACGGCGGCGGCTCGGCGGCCTGGGAGGCGCTGATCGAGCTGTGCCGCGTGCTCGCGCAAACGCCGACCGACGAGCTGGAGGCCGCGCTCCGGCCGCTCCTCGACGTCGACGGCGTCCTGTGGTTCCTCGCGCTCGACAACGTCGCGATCAACGGCGACGGCTACTGGGTCCGCGCCAGCGACTACGCCCTGTTCCGCGACGCCGACAAGGTGTTCCACGTCGTGCCGCACGACGTGAACGAGACCTTCAAGCCCGCCGGCGGCGGCCCGGGGATGGGACACGGCTCGGCCGCCCAGGGCCTCGAGCTGGACCCGCTCTTCGGCGCGGACGACGACGGCAAGCCGCTGCTCCACCGGTTGCTCGCCGTCCCCCGCCTGCGCGAGGAGTACCTGCGCCGCGTCCGCACCATCGCCGAGCTGTGGCTCGACGACAACGTGCTGGGGCCGACCGTCGAGGCCTACCGGGCGCTGATCCGCGACGCGGTCGAGGCCGACACGCGCAAGCTCTACTCGTTCGAGGCGTTCCTCGGGGAGGAGACCGTCACCGACGGCGACACCGAGGCCGGCGAGCCGGTTTCGGAGATCATCGGCATCCGGGAGTTCGCCGAGCGGCGGCGGGCCTTCCTGCTGGCGCACGAGGCGCTGGCCGGGCTGGCGGCCTACCCGCCGCCGACCCCGTAGCGCTACCGAGCCGGGACGCCGAGCCGCTCCAGCGCGGGCCTCGGCAGAGAACCGGCCGGACGCCAGCCCAACGGCGGGCGCGGGGTGACCCCGGTCCAACGCCGCAGGGCGTCGAGCGCCGTGGTGCGGTCGGCGGCCGTCAGCCCCGCCAGGTTCGCGTAGTGCGTCC
>JAFGHH010000502.1 GCA_016930215.1 Deltaproteobacteria bacterium | reverse complement strand
CGGCCGGTTGCGACGCCCGGCCGCGGGGAGCATAATCGTGCCGGACGATTGAAACTTCCGTCGGGTCAGGTCGTCCAAGGTCGCGTCAGGAGAGCAGCCATGAAAGCAACCGACCGTCCTCGACCGTCCCCGACCGTGCGGGTCGCGCTCTTGGCGACGCTCTGCGCCGTGCTTCCGGCCCTCGGCAGCGCCGACGACGACGGTCCGGCACGCAACGCGCAATCCCGCAGCGCCGGCGACCGGGAGCAGGCGCAGGGCGAGCAGCAGATCACGGTCACTCCCCCGCGACTCAACCTGCGCCGCCAGGACGTCGACCTCGAGAACTGCCGCGTGCACTTCTCGATCAGCCGCCGGGCCCAGCGCGTGCTGGTGGAGTTGCGCGGGCTGCGCGGCGACCTGATGTACTCCCAGGAGAGGGCGCTCGACGACCTGCGCCCCGGCGCGCGCATCGATGTCACCTGGCCGGCGCAGACCGAGCAGATCGGCCGCATCGAGGTCACGACCTGGGACGACCAGGAGGCCAGCGCCACCTTCCGCATCAGCCCGTTCAAGGTCGAGATCCCGCACACCGACGTGGTCTTCGAGACCAACAAGTGGGAGATCCGCGAGACCGAGAGCCCGAAGCTCGACGAGGCGTGGGGGCTGATCGAGCAGGCGATGAACGACTACGGCAACCTGCTCGAGGCGGCCCTGTACGTCGGCGGGTTCACCGACACCGTCGGGCAGCCGCGCGACAACCAGACGTTGTCGGAGCACCGCGCGCGGGCGATTGCCGAGTACTTCAAGGCGAAGGGGATGACGTTCCCGATCTACGCCCGCGGCTTCGGGGAGAAGTGCCTGGCGGTCGACACGCCGGACAACACCGACATGGAGGCCAACCGCCGCTCGATGTACGTCCTGGCCGCCGAGCCTCCGGAGCTGTGCCCCGGGGCCGGCAACGGCGGCTGGACCCGCATCCGCTGACCCTTCGCCCGACGATTCCCACCGCGAACCCTGCGACGCCGGACGGCGGGCGGTCTCCTGCGCGCGCCGCGGGAGGTGGCCCGGGTACGGCGCGCGTGATAAGCTGGCGGCCGATCATGCGGGGTCTGGACCGGCTCGACGATCGCCTCCTGCGCGCGCTGCTGACCTCGCTGCGCAACGAGTTGGTCGTGCGGCACGGACCCGAGTTCGTGTCGCTGGTGCTCTACGGTTCGCGCGCTCGCGGCACCGCCCGGCCCGGCAGCGACATCGATCTCCTGCTGGTCGCCGAGAAACCGCGGCAGTGGGACGGCATGGCGGGGGTGCGGTCCGCGTTCGAGTCGTGCGAGGACTACCGGGCATGGGTCCGCGAGCGCGGCGTGCCGACGTTCGACATCGTGCCCTTGACCCCTGCCGAGGCGGACGAGAGCCGGTACCTGTACCTCGACATGGTGGACGAGGCCGTCTTCGTCCACGACCACGGGGACTTCATGTGCCGTCGCCTCGAGCGACTCCGAGAGCGGCTGCGGGAGCTGGGTTCGCATCGTGCATGGCTCGCCGACGGGTCGTACCTCTGGATCCTCAAGCCCGGTTTCCGCCTCGGCGACACCGTGGAGTTCTAGGATGACGAACCACGCCGCCGCGAAGGAAGTGCTCGCGTACGCCCGAAGTGTCCTGCTGTCCGAGATGCTCCGGGCACGAGGGACCGGCATCCACGCCCGCGTGGTCCGGCTGGCGCAGGAGACGACGGAGCTGGTGCTCAAGGCCGGCATCCGGCAGCTTGGCGCCGACTACCCCAAGGTGCACGACCCGGCCGCCGCCTTCGTCACCGTCGCCCTCGCGGCCGGCGCGACGCTTTCGACGGCCGAGATCCGGCGCCTGCTGGAGGACTCCAAGTGGCTGGCCGACCAGCGCGGCGCCGCCGGCTATCTCGAGCGACCGTTCGACGAGAGCGAGGCGACGCGCGCCGCCGACTCCGCCGCGTGGACCCTGACCCTGGTCGAGGAACGCGTGTTCGGCCCCGGCCGACCCGCATCCTGATCACGGCCCGGCGGCGGGCCTCCGAGCGCAGGGCCGGCGTCCCCGCAGGCGGAGACGACCACCGCGAAGCCGGCGGCGATGATCCACGCGACCCTGACCGGTTGAAACACGGTCCTGACCTTCGCACACCTCCGCGGCGCCACCGGCCCTCACCGTCCCGCGGCCGCCGCCGCCACCGCCGCCCGGTAGTCCGCCCGGGTGCCGTGCCGCGGGTCGGCGGCCGCCGTCGCCGACAGCTCGTCGAACGAGTAGAGCCAGAAGCCGTCGGCGAAGTCGAGGCCCGCCTCGAGGGCCGTCCGGAGGTCGTCCGGCGCGAAGTAGCCGACGATCACGCCGGCCAGGTGCACCGCGGAGATGCCGTCGCCGACCCAGCCGGCCCGCTGCCCTGCGGTCAAGGTGTCGTAGCTCAGCCAGACCACCGGACGCGCGGCCTCGCCCAGCCCCCGCCCCAGCGCCCGGTAGAACCAGGCGCTGGAGAACGCCGGCGCGTACAGCACGAAGTCGAAGTCCGGGTCGAGTGCCCGGGCGGCGGTGCGCATCCGCCCGGTGGCCGCGGCGACGTGCGCCTCGAGCGCCGCGAGGTACTCTTGCAGGAGGCCGCGGTCGATCAGCGCGTCGAGCCGCTGGGGCTGCGAGGCCGCCGCCAGCTCCGTCCGCAGCGCGTCGTCCGCGAGCCCCGCGAGGTACACGCCGAACGACTCGTCGTCGAAGCACTGCAGGTCGGGGTAGAGCAGTCCGCCGCCGTACGTCTCGAGGTCGATCTGGATCCCGGCGATCCCGGGATGCGTCGCGGCGAGCGTCGCCACCTCGACCACCGCCGGCGTCAGCGCGTCGTCCCAGTACGCGACGTGGGCCGCGGCGGGCTGGCGCAGCCGTTGTCCCTGCGGCCCGACGGACCACGGCCATTCGGCGTCGTGGGCCAGGAACACGTGCCCCGAGAAGTACATCCCGACCGTCCAGGGAACGCCGGCCGCTTCCGCCCGGTCCGCGACGTCGGCGATCCGCGCGCGCAGCGCGTCCGCCGCCGCCGGGTCCAGATCGCCGGTCACGAGCTGCTCGGGGGTGATGGTCAGCATCAGCGTGTCGAGCCCCATCTCGCCGGCCTCGGCGAACATCGCGTCGAGCGCGGCCGGGTCGCTCGGGACGCCGCCGAAGCCGAGGGTGCCGGGTCCGAGCGGGAAGCGCGGCACGGCCGGGGCGTCCGCGACGGGCACCGGCCACTCCGCGAGCAGCGCGACGGCGGGCGGCTCCGGCGGCACCGCGTGTCGGCTCGGCATCTGCGCGATCGGGATCACCTCCGTCGAGTCGCCGAGCGGCGGCAGGCCGGGCGCCTCGGTGTCGAACAGCCGTTCGTCGTCCGGCGACGGGTCGTTCGGCGTCGGTGCCGCCCCGCGCCGCAGCTCGGCCAGGCGTCGTGCGACGTTCCCGAGGAACGTCCCGTTGGCGGCGAACGACGCCGGGGACAGCACCGGTTGCTGGCTGACCATCCCGTTGGCCCCGCCGACCGTCAGCAGCCCCTTGGGCAGGATCGCCACGCGGCCGGCGCCGGCCTGGAGCGCGAGCGCGACGGCGTGGTCGCGGATCAGCCAGCGGAACTGGTCGCCGATCGTCGCGCCCGCCAGTCGCCGCCACAGTTTCTGCTCGACCGACGCCAGCGCCCAGACCTCGGCCCCCTCCCCCGCGGTGCGCACGATCGTCGACCGGCCGGCGACGAGCCGTTCGCCGACGCCGTCGGCGGTCGGCAGCTCCGGGTTGGGCCGCAGCCAGCCGTAGCCGATGTCGGACTCCAGCGTCGTCGCGTACCCCAGCTCGGAGTCGTCGTGGGGCGGCGGCGGGTCGTAGCCGAACAGCTCGCCGACCAGCAGCGCCTTCTCGATCCGGGCCGGCAGGCCGAGCGACTCCAGCACGCGGTTGAACAGGAACCACTCATTCTCGGCGCTCCGGCTGTCGAGGTACCCGCTCCAGGGGGCGAGCACCAGCAGGCCGCCGGCCTCGACGAAGGCCGTGGCGGTATCGAGCTCGGCCGTGGACATCGCCGCCGCCGCGGCGCCCGGGGCCAGCCCGGAGGCCAGCACGACCAGGTCGTAGGCCGTCGCCCCCGTCGTGTCGGCGGCCGTCAGGTGCGGGTACCAGCGACGGTAGTCGAGGGCGATCTCCGCGGCGGCCAGCGCGTCGCGCAGCGGCACCCAGGCGTCCGGGTGCAGCACGTCGTAGTCGATCAGCAGCGCGCGGAGCGGCGGCGGGGGACCGCCCTCGACCTCGCCGTCGGCGTCGTCCCCGGGACCGCCGTCGTCGAGGGATTCCGTCGCGGCCTCGTCCTCGACGGCGTCGGGGAGGTCGCCGCCGTCGTCCGCGCCGGCGTCCGCGGCCGGCGTGCCCGGGCAGCCGGCGGCGAGCAGCACGAGCAGCGCCGGGACGCGCCGCAGGTCGAGTCGTCCGCGGCCTCCACGCACCGTCTTCATCCTCCGCCTCCCCGCCGCCGAGCGGCCCTACGCCTCGCGGAGCTTGCGCAGCAGCCTGCCCTGCAGCCCGGGCGGCAGCTCGCCGATTTCGTCGAGCAGCAGGGTGCCGCCGTCGGCCAGCTCGAACTTGCCCGCCACGCGCCGGTCGGCCCCGGTGAACGCCCCACGCTCGTGGCCGAACAGCTCGCTCTCGATCAGGCCGGCCGGCAAGGCCGCGCAGTCGACCACCACCAGCGCCCGCCCGCTCCGCTCGCCGTTCTCGTGGATCGCCCGCGCCAGCAGCGACTTGCCGGTGCCGGTCTCGCCGCACAGCAGCACCGTGGCGTCGGTCCGCGCGGCGGCCAGCACCCGGTCGTACAGCTCGCCCATCGCCGGCGACTCGCCGACGATCCCGTTGAACGGCCCGTCGACCAGCACGCCGCGGCTGCGGTCGCCGCACGGCCGCAGCGAGGTGCGGGCCAGCGCCTGCGCGACCTGCGCCGCCAGCTCCGCGAGCCGCGCGAGGTCCGCCGCGCCGAACGTGCCGGTCCGGCGGTTGAGCACCTGCAGCACGCCGCGGATCGCCCCGCCCTCGTCCCGCACCGGCACCGCGATCATGCTGCGCGTGGTGTAGCCGGTGCGGCGGTCGATCTCCGGGTTGAACCGCGGATCGCCCGACGCCTCGGGCACGATCACCGACTCGCCCGTCTCCGCCACGTGCCCGGCCACGCCGCGCCCCGGCGGCATCCGGATTTCCGGCAGCTCCGGCAGGTGCGCCACCCGCATGCTCAACTCGCCCGTGCGCCCGTCGACCAGGTACAGCGTCCCGCGCTCCGCGTCCAGCTCGCGGACCACGCGGTCGACCATCGCCCGCAGGAGCTGGTCGGTGGTCACGGGCCGTCCGAGCAGCCCGGCCACCGAGTGCAGGACGGTGGGGTGATCGGTCTCGGACATCGCTCGCCGATGCTACGCGGACCGCGCGGGGCGGGCAAGCGCGCCGCCCGGCGCGCCTCCGTCGCCCGCGACGGCGCCGCCGGGGCACTCGTCGGTCCCTCGCGCGCGGCCGCCGGCCGCTCCATTCCGGCGCGCCGGAACCGATCGCCGTTCCGCTTCGGAGCGCCGCACGGCGCCCGCCCGCCGCCGAATCCGCGGTCGTTCCGCGGCGCCACGCGCCGCGCCGGTCCGGCACGCCCCGCGCAATCACCGTCCGGCAGGGGGAGACCGGACGGGAGGTGGAAGATGGCGAACACGAACGGACGACGGAAGCGCTGGGGTCGGGTCTGGGCCCGCCCGAGCGAGTACCTGATCCTGCTTCGCGGCGGGCACGTGGTGCGCCACGGCCCGGGGCTGTCGGTGTTCCTCTGGCCGCGCGACACCGTGGCGATCCTGCCCACTTCGATCCGCCGCCTCGCCTTCACCGCCGACCAGGTCACCTCGGAGAAGGTCGGCGTGGCGGTGACCGGCGTGGCGGTCTACCGGATCGACGCGCCGCTGCTCGCCTACCGGATGCTCCCCTCGGCCGACGACGGCGCCGCGCCGCTGGAGCAGCTCGAGCAGGTCCTGACCGACATGTTCGTGGGCGCCGCCCGGCGGCTGGTGGCCGCGATGACCGTCGACACCTGCCTGCGCCAGCGCAAGGAGGCGATCGCCGAGGAGCTGCTGCGCGAGATCCGGCCCGTGGTCTCCGGTCGCGGGCGACCGGACGACCCGGCCGGCGAGGGCTGGGGCGTGGTGCTCGACACGATCGAGATCCAGGACGTGCGGATCCTCAGCGAGAAGGTCTTCGCCGACCTGCAGGCCCCGTTCCGCGCCGAGCTGGAGCTGCGGGCGCGCACCGCCCAGGTGGCGCGCGACCGGGAGGTCCACCTGCGGGAGGGCGAGTCGGAGCAGGTGCGGCTGGAGGCCGACGTCGAGCTGCACCGGCGGCG
>JAFGHH010000501.1 GCA_016930215.1 Deltaproteobacteria bacterium | reverse complement strand
GCCAGGTAGATCGTATCCGTCCGGCATCCGACGTCTTGAGGGGGTCCTCGAGGATCGCGCATCCTCGCGCGGGGCGTAGCTGTCGCGAGGGGGTGGGCGATGGACCGAGGGGGCCGGAGCGTCGCGGAGTGGGAGTCGCTCGTCGCGGCGTACAGGCGGGACGGGTTGAGCCAGGTCGAGTTCGCGCGTCGTCACGGGCTCCGGTTGGGAGAACTCCAGCGGTGGGTGCGAAGGGTCCGGGCTCGGGAGCCTCGCGGACAGGAGCAGCGGGCGACCGTGCGCGGCGAGGCGGTTGGGTTCGTGCGCGTGCAGATGGCCGAGGCGTGCGGTCGACCGCCGGCGCCGCTCGAGTGGGTGGAGGCCGCCCTGCCGCGGGGCGTCGTGCTGCGCTTCGGCGGAGGGGCAGCGGTTGAGGGGATCGCGGCGGTGATCGGCGCCACCGTGGAGCGGCTCGGATGCTGACGCTGCCGCCTTCGGTGCAGATCTACCTGGCAGCCGCTCCCATCGACCTGCGGAAGGGCTTCGACGGTCTGGCCGCCATCGTGCGCAACGAGTGGCGGCGGGACGTCTTCTCGGGGCACCTGTTCGTCTTCCTGGGTCGGCGGGCGGACCGCGTGAAGATCCTGTTCTGGGACCGCAACGGGTACGTCTTGTACGTGAAGCGGTTGGAGCGCGGGCGGTTCCGCCTTCCGGCCATCGAGGCCGGCCAGTCCACGGTGACGCTGGAGGGCGGGGAGTTGACGATGCTGCTCGATGGGCTCGAGCTTCGCGACATCCGGCGGCAGCCGCGCTGGCAGCCGCCGCCGGTAACCGCTGACAATCTCTCCTGATCGAGCACGAACTGGCGAACGCGCTGCGAGTTGTCGTGAAGTCACGCCCCATGAGGCGAGGCGTCCACCAGTGCCGCTGGCGCGACCAAGCAGAGCAATGCGGACGTCGTGTCCAGGAACTCGAGCAGGCCGTCGCCGAGCGTGAGCAGCGCATCGGTACCCTGGAAGCCCAACTCGCCGAGCGCGACCAGCGCGTCGAGGAACTCCAGGGCCAGCTGCTCGCAGCGTCGCGGCAGTTGTACGGCCAGAAGTCGGAGCAGCAGCGGCCGCGGCGGCGCCCACGGGTCGACCCGGTCGAGCGCGCCCGGCGCCGCAAGCGTGACCCGGAGGAACGGCGCGAGGCGGCCGCTCGCGCACGGGCGGCGAATCGCGCCGCTCGGGGGCAGCTCGCGGTGGAAGACATCTCGATCCCGGTCCCGGCCGAGCAGCAGCGCTGCCCCCACTGCGGGGACGAGGTGGCCCTGCAGGAGGTCGGCGGCGGTCGGGTGACCACGGTCTACGAGTTCGTGCCGGCGCACTTCGTGCAGCGTCGCTATCATCAGCAGGTGCTGGCCTGCCCGCGCTGCGACCACATCGTGAGCGCGCCGGCGCCGGACAAGCCGATCGAGAAGGGCCTGTACGGGGCGTCGCTCGTAGCCCACGTGGTGGCCTCGAAGTGCGCCGATGCGCTGCCCATCCATCGGCTCGCGCGGCGTCTGGGCCGGCAGGGTCTCGCCATCGGTCGCAGCACGCTGAACGACCTGTTCCATGCGGCGGCCGGTCTGCTGCGGCCGCTGCGCGACCGGATGCTGGGGCTGGTGGCGGGGCTGTGGGTGGTCTTCGCGGACGAGACGACGATGCCCGTGCAGGCTCCCGAGCGGACCCGGACCGCGTACCTGTGGACGTTCATCGGTCGCACCGGCGAGGGTGAGGACGAGGGCGCGCTGGTCACCTTCCGCTTCGCCCCGTCGCGCAGCGGCGAGACGCCGAGCGCGGTTCTCGGCAAGAGCGCGGGCTACCTGGTGGTCGACGGGTACACCGGCTACAACGTGGTCTGCACGCCGAAGTGCCGCAAGCGGGGCGGATGCTGGAGCCACTGCCGTCGGAACTTCTTCGATGCGCTGCCGACCGCGCCCGAGGCGCAAGCCGCCCTGGACCTGATCGGCGCGCTGTACGAGGTGGAGTACGAGGCGGCCGCTCGCGGGATCCTGGGCACGGCCGAGCATCTGGCGCTGCGGCGCGCTGCCAGCACGCCGGTTCTCAAACGACTGAAGCTCTGGTTGCGCGAACAGAAGCCGCTGCACACGCCCAAGAGCCCGATGGGCAAGGCGATCCGCTACGCCCAGAGGCAGTGGCGCGCGCTCTTGCGGTTCCTGCGTGAGGCTCGGGTGCCGCTCGACAACAATGTCTCCGAGCGGCAGCTCCGGGCGGCGGCGCTGGGCCGCAAAAACTTCCTCTTCGTCGGACACGACAAGGCCGGGGACAACCTGGCGGTGCTCTATTCGCTGGTCTCGAGCTGCATCGCCAACGACGTCAACCCCGAGGAGTACCTCGCGGACGTCCTGGTCCGCGTCCATCACCATCCGCAGTCCCGCATCGACGAGCTGCTCCCGCACCGCTGGAAGAAGCTCTTCGCGGTCGTGGCAGCGGCCTGACGCCCGCCCGGCCCTCCGCGGGCGCGCAGCCAGGAGACCGGCCGATGCCAGGCCCGTACGCGCGCAAGCTCACCGCCAAGCTCCGCAGCCTGCTCCGCCAGAAGGTCGTCGACCTTCAGGCGCTGTCCGCCGGACGACTGGCGGCCGACACGCTCCAGAAGACGGTCGCGAGCCGCGCCGAGCTCGCCGACATGGACCCGGCGCATGCGGTCTATGTCTACGTCCAGAACCAGGTCTCGGTCTTCTGCGAGCTGCTGACCGCGCTGCCCGAACTCGAGCGGCTGACCGACATCCTCGCAGGCGCCGAGGACGAGTACATGCCGCTGGGCCCGCCGACCAGCCCACTGACGGCCTCTCACTTCTGGAGCTGGGCCTTCTTCGACGCCTCCGTCGGCGTCGAGCGCGAGACCATCGGAACCTGCGTCCTCGCCCTCGCGGAGGTCGTCCCGATGCACGCCGAGTTCCTGCGCCTGGTCCGGCTCGCGCAGGACTCTCGGCTCGGCGTCTACGTCCACGAAGGCCACGAAGGCCGCCACGTCCGCCTGCGAGAGCTCGTCACCGAGCAGCGCTGCACGGCGCTCGTCCCCGCCGGCTACCGAGGCGCACCCGGGCAACTCTGGCTCGCGCGCGTCCTCCCGCCGCCGTTCCCGGGCAGCGACGTCCACATCGTCTTCACGACGCCCTACGTCCTGCGGAACCCCGGCGAGGCGCCCTGGACAGCCTACTTCGACCGCACGCTTCCCAAGGTCGACCCCGGCGACCGCCACGCCGCCTACGCCGCCCTGATGAAGAGGGGCCTCCGAAACGACCCGAACTTCTGGAACGAGTACATCTTCGAGGCCTACGACGACCATCAGCACGACGCCGTCTTCCTCACCGGGCTACCCGACGTCGACGCGTCCCGCCCGTTCTCGCGCGTCAACCGATAGCGCCGCCCTGCAGCCGTCGTGCCGAACGCCCGCCCGGCGGCGGACGTCGGTGGCCGGACGGATACATTGCTGGCGGTTCGCCGACGCTCCGCCGCCTCCATGCCTCCGGGGCTCACCGCCTCGGCCGTAGATCACTGGTTCACGGGGTCCGAACCCTGGCCGCTAGCAACACCGTCCGACCTCAAGCTGCTTCGTTACCTCGAGGAGCAATTCGACCCACTCGAATCCGAAGCGACAGGCACGAGAGTTGG
>JAFGHH010000500.1 GCA_016930215.1 Deltaproteobacteria bacterium | reverse complement strand
TCCCCTTGCTGCTGCGTCCCGGCGGCTCTGCGTGAGGTTCTCCCCTTGCTGCTGCGTCCCGGCGGCTCTGCGTGAGGTTCTCCCCGCTCGCCCACCTTGGCGTCTCTGCGAGAGACTGCTACCGTGACGGGCGTGGACGAGGCGCTCCGGGGGCTCGTGATCGATGGGAAGTACCGGCTCACCCGGCCGCTCGGGGAGGGCGGGATGGGCGTGGTGTGGGTCGCGACGCACACCGCGCTGGGGCGGGAGTTCGCCGTCAAGCTGTTGCGGCCGGAGTTCGCCGGCGACCCGCAGGCGCTGATCCGGTTCCAGCAGGAGGCGGTCGCCGTCAGCAAGGTCGGCAGCCCGCACCTCGTGGCGCTGACCGACTTCGGCACGACGACCGACGGTGCGCCCTACATCGTGATGGAGCTGCTCGAGGGTCGGACGCTCGAGGAGGCGATGCGCGAGGAGAAGCCGATGCCGGTGTCGCGGATCGTCGACATCGCCGGCCAGATCCTGACGGCGCTGGCGGCGGTGCACGAGCGGGGGATCGTGCATCGCGACCTCAAGCCGGCCAACGTGTTCCTGACGCAGCTCGGCGAGCGACGGGACTTCGTCAAGCTGCTCGACTTCGGCGTGGCGAAGGTACTCGGCGGCGACCGGGTGTCGCATTTCACGCGGACCGGGGTGCTGCTCGGGACGCCGACGTACATGTCGCCCGAGCAGGTCCAGGGCAGCCGGGGTGTGGACCACCGTTGCGACCTGTGGGCGGTCGGCGTGATCCTGTTCCGGGCGCTCACGGGCCGGCGCCCGCACGACGCGGCCTCGCGGGGCGAGCGGCTGGCGGCGATCGCCACGCAGGACGTACCGCCGCTCCGCCGATTCCGTCCGGACCTCGACGAGGACCTCGAGGCGGTGCTGCGGCGGGCGCTGACCCGGGAGCTCGGCCGGCGCTTCGCGACGGCGTTGGACTTCCGCGCGGCGCTCGAGCCGTTCCGCGGCCAGGTCCCATCGGCCTACGCCACGAGCATTGCGCCGCCGCCGGCGGCCCCGCTGCACCTGCGACTGGCGGCCGCCTTTTCGGGTCCGGCCGCGGCGGGCCGACCGACGGCGCCGGCCGTCGGTCCCGCGGCCCCGGCCGCCTCGGTGCCTCCCACCCCGCAGGAGCGGCCCACGGTCGGCCCGGCGTTGGGAGACGCGACGCGGCAGGGCGGCACGCCGGCGGCGGTCGAGCCGAAGGAGTTCCCGCTCGAGGCGACCATGGCCAGCGGACCTCCGACGCCGGCGTCGTTTCCGTCCGCGGAGGCCTCGGCCCCGCCCGGCCCGTCGTATCCCGGGGGGCCCGCCGAACATTCGCTGTCCGCCGGGGCCGTGGAGCCGTCGTGGTCCACGGGAGCCGGCGAGCCTTCGCTCACCCGCGCGGCCGGGTTGCGGCGACGTCCGGGAGCGGCCGTCGCGATCACGATCGCGGTCGGCGTGGTCCTGGTCGTCACGCTCGCCGTCTGGCTGCTGGCCCGGCCGTCGGGCGGCGGGTCGTCCGTTGCGGCGACGCAGGCGGGCGGCGATGCGGACGGGTCGCCGGAGCGCGCGGCGGCCGTCGCGACGCCGGGCGACGCCGGCGTTGCGAGCGATGCGACGGGCGACGCCGGCGTCGGACCGGAACCGCTCGACCCCGGCTTGCGGGACCGATACGTCCGCGTGCAGACGCAGGTCACGTGCTGGCAGTACTACCGGATGTACGACCATCCGAAGAGCCCGGCCTGGAGCCCGGGGCTGGACGTTCCCGAGGCGTGCCTGCGGGAGCGGCTGTCGCTGCGCGACTGGCGGCGGGTCCTGGAGACGCTGACGCCGGAGGAGCTGCTGAAGGCGGCGTCGGAGTCGACTCTGGCGGCGGTTCCGTGCATCGCGGAGGCCTCGGGGTTGCCCGCCGGCCAGGTCCAGAACGCCGTCCCGACGATTGCGGGGCAACAGGCCGGGGCGTTCGCGCTCCCGCCGCCGCCGCCGCCGCGGCGCAACCGCGGTCCGGCCGCGACGACGCCTCCCCCGCCGCCGCCGCCGCCGCCGCCGATGCTCGACACCTCCACGGCGACGACGAGCGTCGCGGTCGGTACGCCGGACGGCGGCGAGCCTGCGGACGCCGGGCCGTCGTTCGCGGCGGGCGAGCCCGACGTCGTGTCGTCGGTCGCGACCGGCGAGCCGGACGGAGGGCCGCCGGCGGAGCGCGGCGCCGAGGCGGACGTCGCGGGGCCGGCGGTCCCGCCGGGCGGGCTGCCCGGCGCACCGGACGCCGGGGGGACGAAGGACGTGCACGAGACCACGGCGCGGCAGCTCCGGCCGGTGCCGGCGGCGGCGGCGGACCTGTAGGGTTCGACGCGAGGCACATGATGAAGATCGGTCTGTACCAGTTCGCGCCGGAGTTCGGGGCGGTCGAGCGCAACCTCGAGCGGATCGTGGGAACGGTGCGGGGGGCCGAGGCGGAGCTGTGGGTGTTGCCCGAGCTGGCGACGACCGGCTACCTGTTCGCGGACCGTGCCGAGTGTGCCGCCCTGGCCGAGACGATCCCCGGCCCGACGACCGAGGCGCTGGCGGCGTTGAGTCGCGAGCGGGGGACGCGGAGCGTGGCGGGGCTGGCGGAGCGCCTGGGGGACCGGGTGTACAATTCGGCGGCGTACGTCGGTCCGGAGGGGGTGGTCGCGGTGTACCGCAAGGTGCACCTGTTCGACCGCGAACGGCTCTGTTTCGACCCGGGGCCGGAGCCGTTCCGGGTCCATCCGCTGGGCGACTTCCGTCTCGGGATGATGATCTGTTTCGACTGGATGTTCCCGGAGGCGGCGCGGTCGCTGGCGCTGCAGGGGGCGGACCTGATCGCGCACCCGACGAACCTGGTGCTGCCGTACTGCCAGGCGGCGATGGTGACGCGGGCGCTGGAGAACGGGGTGGCCTGCGCGACGTGCAATCGCATCGGGACGGAGCGTCGGGCGGGGGTCGAGCTGACGTTCACGGGCCGCAGCCAGGTGCTCGATCCGCGCGGCCGGCTGCTCGGACAGGCGGCGGCGGACGCCGAGGAGACGCTGGTGGTCGAGGTGGACCTCGCGCCGGCGCGTGACAAGCGGATCACGGAGCGCAACGACCGGCTGGGCGACCGGCGGCCGGAGTTGTACCGGACGTCGAGCTAGGGACGAGCCGGGCCTTCACGCCTTGCGCAGGAAGCGGCGGAAGGTGGCGACGGTATCGACCAGGCTGGCGACCGAGCCGACGGCGTAGGAGGCGGCGTAGACGAACGGCACGCCGGCGACGCAGACGACCATCGCGGCGAAGGTCAGGAAATCGATGCGGAAGATGTTCTCGCGGAGCAGCAGCACGAGTCCCGCCAGGCCGCGGGCGTCCACGGGTCGGGTGTCCGCGGCGAGCTTCTGGTGGTCGCCGACGCCGACGCGGGCCACGAACAGCCAGTAGCGCGGGAAGATCGTGAGGACGTAGGCGCCCACGGTGGCGATCCCGATCCACATCCAGTACGGGTGGTCGGCGGCGCGGTGCAGGCCGACGTACAGGCCGGAGAGAAACGACAGGCCGACGACGTCATCGACGATCGTGTCGACCCAGGCGCCCAGCGGCGAGCCGAGGTACTTGAGTCGGGAGAGCTCGCCGTCGCAGCCGTCGAGGACCGACGAGACGTAGTAGCACAGGCCGCCCAGCGCGAAGCCGGCCCAGCTGCCCAGGGCCGCGAACGGGCCGGAGCAGAGTCCGAGCAGGAGCACGACGCTGCTGACCTGGTTCGGCGTGATCGGGGTGTGGGCCAGTCGGCGCGTGAGCACCAGGGACATGTTCCGGTTGATGTTGCGGGCCACGATGCCGTCGGCCGGCTTCTTCAGCGCGCGCAGCAGCAGCGTCTCGGCCGGCCGTACGTCCTCCGGCGCGCGGACGATGCGCCAGCGCGGGCCCACCGCAAGCCGCTCGACGCGACCCGCGCCGGCCGCCGCCTCGGCCAACTCCTCGGTGGAAACCCCCGTCGACAGCGACAGTCGGTCGAGCAGCTCGTGGCGCGTGCGCAGCAGCCCCGACGGCGGCTCGTCCGGACCGGCCTCGTCCGCCACGAGGACGCGCGCGGCGGTCCCGACGGCCAGCGGTTCGCGGAGCCGGCCGAGGGCGGCGGGGACCCAGACGCGGTCCCCGAGCGCGACGACCAGCTCGGGGTCGGCCGGGCGCAGCAGGTGGCGGACGGCGTCCGACGGCCGCGATTCGACCTCGACGACCGACACGTCGGCATGGATCCGCCGGTCGCGGTGCAGCCCCGCGCGAACCTCGACCAGATCGGTGTGGCGCACGGCGACGGCGATCCGGTCGAACCCCTGGGCCTGGGCGGCCAGCACGGCGCGGCGGACGAGGGCCAGTCCGGAGACCGGCCGGCGCGGCGCCCCGGCCGCGACGTGCCCGTACCAGACCAGGAGGGGTGTCATCGGCGTGCGACCTGCGGACCGCCTAGCGTGGGGTCACCTCGGCGCGCAGCGTGAACGGCCCCGACTCGCCGCCCTCGCCGTAGCCATCGACGAAGACGTAGTAGGTGCCGGGGTCGAGCTGCAGGTCGAGGGCGGAGTGGTTGGAGTCGCCGGCGTCGTCGTTGCAATCGACGGCCGTGCCGGGGTCGACGCAGTCGCGACGGACGTGGAGTACCGAGTCGAACTCGGCCTCGACGGACAGCTCGACGCGGGAGCGTTCGCGCACGCGGAGTTGGTAGACCGCCTCGGGGCCGCCGGCGCCCTCGCCGCAGGCCGCGCCGAACCGGCCGGTGCCGCTCGTGCGGCCGCGCACCGTCTCGCCGGCCGCGAGGATCGGGGCGTCCGAGCAGGCGGCCTCGAGCGGCGCGACGTCGGACAGCTCGTAGCGCACGGTGGTCGAGCCCACCGCGTCGGCCCGGCCGCCGTCGGCCACCAGGAAGTAGGTGCCGGCCGGCACGACGCACGTCAGCGTGCGGGTCCCGCAGGCGAGCTCGGAAGACGAGTCTCCGCAGGTGCCCTGGAGGTACAGCACGGGGTCGCTCAGGTCGCCGCCGGAGGCGGTGGCGCCGAGCAGGCTGCGCGAGGGGACCTCCACGCGGAACACGACGTCGGGGGCGCCGGGCTGGGCGATGCAGGAGCCGCGGTAGTCATCGGCGGCGAAGAAGGTGTCCGCCGTTCCGTCCTGGTCCGGACGCAAGTTGGTCGCCCCGGCGCAGGTATCGTTGGGGGCGGTGGCGCGTCCGACCGGCGCCACGGTCGCCGTCAACCGGTAGTCCCCCTCCTCCCCCTCGTAGCCGTCGACGATCACGGTGTACGTCCCGGGCTCGAGCTGCGCGACGACCTGGGAGCGGCGGAGTCCCTCCTCGCCCTCGCCGAAGTCGTCGTTGCAGGCGATGACGGACGACTCGCGCTGGCAGTCCGAGCGGATGGCGAGGGCGCCGTCGTATTCCGAAGTGAGCGTCACGCGGACGCGGGACGGCTCGGTGAGCTCGAGCTGGTAGCCGACGTCGGGGGCGCGGCTGCCCGCGGTGCATTCCTGGTCGGTGCGGAAGTCGTCGCCCTGGCCGACGGTCGTGCCGGAGACCTCCTCGCCGGGCACGAGCTCCTGCAGGTCGGCGCAGACCTCGGCCGGGTCGCGCAGGACCTCGAAGGACGTCTCGAGGGTGTACGCGCCGGCTTCGCTGGCGTAGCCATCGACCACCAGGAAGTACGACCCCGGCTCGACCCGCGCCTCGACCGCCGCATGGGTCGTGTCGCCGTCGCGCACGTCGTCGTTGCAGGCCAGGGTGCCGACGTCCCCGCCGGAGCACTCCGAGAGCAGGGACAGCACGCCGTCGTACTGCGTGGTGAGCTGGGCGCGGAGCACGCCGCGCTGTTCGACGGTGACCTGGTACACGGCGTCCGGGGCGAAGCTGTCGCCGGGTCGGACGCAGGCCGGCGCCATCAGGTCGTCGCCGCCGGCCGTGGAGCCGCGCGCGGTCCCGTTCGGCGCCAGCTCGGTCGGCGCGTCGCAGGTCCCGCCGCCGCCCGCTCCGGCGCCGCCGAACGAGACGCCGCCCGGGGCGCTCGACCAGACGCCGGCCGCCCAGTGGCCCGCACCGGACATCGCCGTCACGCGGAGCGCGTATCGTCCGCTGCGCTCGGGGCAGAAGTGCACGGAGGCCTGGGGGCTGCGCGCGGCGTCGCCCGCCAGCGGCACGCCCTGGGCGTCGAGCACGTCGAGGTCGATGTCCCAGATGCCGTCGGCGCCGAAGGCATTGATCGAGTAGCACTCGCGGCCCTGGAGCTGGAGCTCCACCTCGTCCGCCTCGCCCTGGCCGAGGTAGCCTTCGGAGATCGGGCCGAGGGAGGCGAAGCCGGTCGGGCCGAGGACGTTGTGCGTGGCGGCGATCCGCTGCGCAATCGAGAGCGTGCCGCCGGTACAGGCGCCGAGGCCGAGGAGCAGCGGGGTCACGGGGAGCAGCATCCGGAATTGACGCATCGTTCCGACTCCTTTCGCCCCGGCGGGGCCGACAGTTCTCGGCACCATAGTGCCGACGGCGCGCGCGGGTCAATCCGCGGACCGTCGCGCCGGGTGGCCCGTTCCCCTACGGCCGAGGGCCGCTCACGATCCGTCCGGCGACGTCCCGGCGCGCAGGCAGCCGGCCAGCTCGCGCACCACGCGCGCGGCACGTTCCACGGGGTCGTCCCGGTCGTCGTCGGCGGCCCGCCACTCCACGCGCAGCTCGGGCGTGACGCGCCAGGTGGAGCCGGCGCGACGCACGAGGGCCATGACGCGGGCGGGGTCGAGCGGGGTGTCGGGGCGCAGGTGGACGGTGACGCGACCCGCGCGCGCCTCGAGCCCCGCGGCGCGCAGGCGCCGCAGCAGCGCCTTGACCGCCATCAGCTCGACGAGCCGCGAGGTCTCCTCGGGCAGCGGTCCGAAGCGGTCGAGCAGTTCGGCGGCGACGCCGCGGACCTCCTCCTCGCCGGGGGCGGCGGCGAGCCGCTGGTACAGCTCGAGGCGTTGGCCGACGTCCTCGACGTAGTCCTCGGGGATCAGCGCCGCGGCATCGACCGTCAGCTCGGGCTCGAGGTCGTCGGGCGGGGGCTCGCCGCGCAGGCGTCCGACGGCCTCCTCGAGCAGGTGGCAGTACAGGTCGAAGCCGACGGCGGCGACCTGTCCGGACTGTTCGGCGCCGAGCAGGTCGCCGGCGCCGCGGATCTCGAGGTCGAGGGAGGCGATATGGAAGCCGGAGCCGAGGGCGGTGAAGCGAGCCAGGGCATCGATCCGCTGTCGCGCCTCGGCGGTGAGTTTGGACCAGGCCGGCACGAGCAGGTAGCAGAACGCCTGCTGGCGCGAGCGACCGACGCGGCCGCGGATCTGGTAGAGCTGCGCGAGGCCGAAGGTGTCCGCGCGGTCGACGATCAGGGTGTTGGCGCGGGGAATGTCGAGCCCCGACTCGATGATCGAAGTACAGACCAGGACGTCCCATCGCCCGGCGACGAAATCGACCATCGCCTGCTCGAGCGCGTCCTCGGAGAGCTGGCCGTGGGCCACGGCGAAGCGGGCCTCGGGGACCAGCTCGCGCAGGCGGTCGGCGGCGCGGTGGATCGTCTCCACCCGGTTATGGACGAAGAACACCTGTCCTTCGCGCGACAGCTCGCGCCGGATCGCCCGACGGACCAGCTCGGGATCGTCCTGCGCGACGGTGGTGCGCACGGCGAGCCGCTCC
Source organism: Deltaproteobacteria bacterium (assembly GCA_016930215.1). Lineage (GTDB taxonomy): Bacteria > Myxococcota_A > Polyangia > DRWM01 > JAAZOP01 > JAAZOP01. Next base: position 10,315 of record JAFGHH010000500.1, on the reverse strand, counting down.
TCGGGGGCGGTGGTGACCAGCGACAGGTCCCGGAGTCCGGACAGCGCGAACTGCAGGGTGCGGGGGATCGGCGTCGCCGTCAGCGTCAGCACGGCGACGCCGCGGCGCAGGCGCTTGAGGCGCTCCTTGTGGGCGACGCCGAAGCGGTGTTCCTCGTCGATCACCAGCAGCCCGAGGTCCTTGAAGTGCACGTCGGTGGACAGCAGGCGGTGCGTGCCGACCACGATATCGACCTCGCCGGCCAGCAGGCCGCGCACGATTCCGGCCTGCTCCTTCTTGGTCTGGAAGCGGTACAGCGGCTCGATCCGCACGGGAAACCGCTCGAAGCGCCGGCGGAACGTGGCCAGGTGCTGCTGGGTCAGGATGGTGGTCGGGGCGAGCACGGCGACCTGTCGTCCGGACCAGACGGCGCGGAACGCGGCGCGCAGCGCGACCTCGGTCTTGCCGAAGCCGACGTCGCCGCAGACCAGCCGGTCCATCGGCGACGGCCCCTCGAGGTCGGCGGCGACCTCGGCGATGGCCCGCGCCTGGTCGGCGGTCTCCTCGAACGGGAACAGCGCCTCGAACGTGCGGAACGCGTCGTCGGCCGGCGCGACCGGCCGTCCCGCGTGCGCCTTGCGCTCGGCATGCAGCCGCAGCAGCTCGTCGGCCAGCACGCGCACCGAGGCCTCGGCCTTCTCGCGGGCCTTGGCGAACGAGCTGCCGCCCATGCGGTCCAGCCGCGGGTCGGGCTGGCCGACGTACTTGGCGACCTGGTTGGCGTGGTACACCGGCACGTGCAGCCGGTCGTCGTCGCGGTAGCGGATGCGCAGCAGGTCGAGCTCGACGCCGTCGAACACCCGCCGTTCGAGCCCTTCGTACCGGCCGATGCCGTGCACGGCGTGGACGACGTAGTCGCCGGCGGCGAGCGAGCGGAGGGCGCCGGGGTCGGCGGGCGGCTTGGGGCGTCCGGGCCGCGTGGAGCGGGTGCCGAAGATCTCCTCCTCGGCGACGAACGCGAGTCCGTCGGCCGGCAGCGTGAAGCCGCGCGAGAGCGGTCCTTCCTCGAGGTGGAACCGCGCGGGGTCGTCGCGACCTGCGGCGTCGTCCGGGTTCCGCAGGCCGTGGAGCGCGTGGCCGCGCAGCAGCGCCGCGAGCCGTTCGATGCCGCCGGCGGTCCGGCCGGTCAGCACGACGCGGAACCCGGATTCCCGGCGTTCGCGGATCGCGCGGGCGAGCGGGGCCAGGGGAGCGATGCCGCGGCGGTCGCGGCGGGCCTGCTTCAGCTCGACGACGAGCGCTTCGTTGTCCGAGCCGCCGAAGTCGGCGCGCTCCGCGCCGAGCTGCTCCCAGCCCCGCGGCGCGGCCGCCTCGGCGGCCCCGGGCGGGAACGACAGCAGCAGCGGTCGCGCGGCGCAGGCGGCGAGCGCCTCGGCCGGGTCGAGCGCCAGGGCGGCCGGCGGGAACACGAGCCGCCCTTCCGGCACGGCGGCGTGGGACCGCTCCGTCGCCTCGCGCTCGCGCCGCCAGACATCGACGACGGCGGGCGGGTTCTCGACGAACACCGGCGCCTCGGGCGGGAGATAGTCGAGCAGCGTGACGAGCCGTTCGTGGAAGGCGGGCAGCAGCGTCTCGACGCCGGGAAACCGGGCGCCCTGGTCGAGCTGTTCGAGCAGCTCGCGGGTCTTGCGGCTCGGCAGTCCGCGGGCGTCGCCCAGCTCGCGCAGCCGCTCCCTCGCCCGACGCAGCTCCGGCTCGCCGCGCAACACCTCGCTCACCGGGTGCACGTGTGCGGCGGCGAGCGGTCCGGCGCCGCGCTGGGTCGCGGGGTCGAAGGCACGGACCGTCTCTACCGCGTCACCGACCCACTCGATTCGCGCGGGCAGCTCGGCGGTCGGAGCGAAGACGTCGAGCAGACCGCCGCGGACGGCGAAGGTCCCGGGCAGGTCCACGGCCCGCACACGATGGTAGCCGCCCTCGAGCAGCAGTCGGACCAGCTCGTCCTGGGGCAGCTCGTCGCCGGCGCGGACCGTCGCCGAGCGGGAGCGCACGGCGTCGGGGGGCAGCAGCCGCCGCAGGAACGCCTCGGCGGCGGCGACGACGAACCGCGGCCGCCGGCCGTCGGTGACGAGCCGCCACAGGGCGCCGAGCCGCTCGCTGGACGCCGTGCGGTCCGGGACCAGCTCGGCGTACGGGTCGAGCTCCGGGGCGCCGAGGGTCACGACCTCGTCGTGGCCGGCGGGAGACGGGGCGGGGGCGGTGCCGGCGCGGCCGGCGAAGTGGCGCAGGTCGTCGGCCCAGCGCCGGAGGGCGACCGGGCCGACCACGAGCACGAGGAGGCAGCGGTCGAGGCGCTGCTGGAGCCGGCCGAGCAGGCAGGCGGCGGCGCCGCCGGGCAATCCGCAGAGGTCGCGGCGGCCGGGCGTCGGGTCGAAGCGGCGGACGAAGTCGTCCAGTCGCGCGAGCGCGCCGGGGGCTGCGGCCGGGTCGGGACTTTCGCTCATCGGGTCGGACGAGCGGCGTGGGACCGTCGCGGTCCCCGCCGGGCGGTCAGCTCCGCTTCTTCCGGTCGTCGCCGGCGGGTCGCATCCGGCGAATGTAGCCCTCCATCACGCGGCGCGCCTGGAGAAAACGGCGCAGCGCGCGGAGGCCGAAGAACAGGTTGGTAAGGGTCAGGAGGACGACGCCGCCGAGCATCGCCACGTACCACCAGCGCGAGGAAGGGGCCTCGCCGAGGATCAGCAGGTAGTCGTCGTCGTCGAGCGGGGTGCGGCCGAGCCGGCGGAACTCGGGCTCGAGCCGCTCGAGGAGCACGTCCTGGATCTTGCGGACGCCGCCGAGGGGGTTCTGGGCGTAGTCGGCGAAGCGGATCAGCCGTCCGCGACACAGATCGTTGATGCAGCCCGGCCCGCCGGGGACATGGACTTCCGGCACGCGCTCCTCGGTCCAGGTGGCGAGCATCGTCTTGCTGAGCCGAGCGCGGGTCGCATCGAGGTGGATCGTCCTGGTTTCCTCCTCGGTCTCGGGCCGGAGGATCCAGAGCCGCGGGCGCACCGTACCGTCGCCGACGCAGGTGAGGAAGTAGCGCTTGCCGAGCCCCATCTGCAGGGTGAAGGCGTAGGACACCTCGGGGGGAAACGGGTCCTTCTCGATGTCCCAGAAGTCGCACAGCTTCGTGTAGTCGACCCGCACCTCGGCCAGCACGTTCGAGGGTGCTCCGCGGGGCACCGGCTGGTCGGGGGTCGGGACGAAGTGGACCTGGGGCGCTTTGCCGGCGAAGTAGTACTCGACCTCGGAGCGGACGAAGTACAAGAGCAGGCCGCCGAGGACGATGAACAGGGCGGTGATGGCGAGCGAGATCACCGGCAGCCGCGGACGCTCGGGTTCCGCGCCTTCCTCGAGCTCTTCGTCGGGGCCCTCGCCCGCCTGGGGTCTGGATTCGTCGGCCATCGTCCTGCCTCGTGGCGACCGAGGCTATCACAGGGTCGCCGCTTCCGGTAGAGGCGGTGCTTCGGACACTGCGCGGCGACCGGAGTTCCCGACGGGTCGGCTCAGCGCAGGCCCAGGTCCCCGGCGATCCGGGCCGCGCGGCGGGTGGATTCCCAGGTGAAGTTCTTGCCGCGCCGGCCGAAGTGGCCGTAGGCGGCGGTGTCGCGGTAGCAGCGCGTGAGCAGCTTCAGCTCCCGGATGATCGCCCGCGGCCGCATGTCGAACGCCTCGCGGACGTAGGCCGCCAGCTTCGCGTCGGGCAGCTTGCCGGTGCCGAAGGTATGGACGCGCACGGAGACCGGCTGCGCCACGCCGATGGCGTAGGCGAGCTGGACCTCGCAGCGGGCGGCCGCTCCGGCGGCGACGAGGTTCTTGGCGACGTAGCGGGCGTAGTAGGTCGCGCTGCGGTCGACCTTGCTGGGGTCCTTGCCGGAGAACGCCCCGCCGCCGTGGGGAGCGGCGCCGCCGTAGGTATCGACGATGATCTTGCGACCGGTGAGTCCGGAGTCGGCGAACGGCCCGCCGAGGACGAAGCGGCCGGTGGGGTTGACGTGGTAGATGGTGTTGCGGGTCAGCCACTTCGCGGGGATCGCCTTGCGGACGACCTCGCGGAGCACGGCCGCGCGGAGCTTCTCGTACTTGACGTCGGGGTGGTGTTGGGTCGAGCAGACGACGGTGTGGACGCGGAGCGGGCGGTCGCCTTCGTACTCGACGGTGACCTGGGACTTGCCGTCGGGCCGGAGGAACGGCAGCTCGCCCGACTTGCGCGCCTCGCTGAGCCGCCGCGTCACCGCGTGAGCCAGCATGATCGGCAGCGGCATCAGGTCGCTCGTCTCGCGGCAGGCGTAGCCGAACATCAGGCCCTGGTCGCCGGCGCCCTGTTCCATGGGGTCGCGGCGGTCGACGCCGCGGGCGATGTCGGGGGACTGCTTCTCGATCGCGGTGAGCACGGCGCAGGTGGCGTAGTCGAAGCCCATGTCGGAGCTGGTGTAGCCGATCTCGTGGATGATGCGGCGCACCAGCTCCGGCATGTCGACCCAGGTCCGGGTGGTGATCTCGCCGGCGATCACGGCCATGCCGGTCTTGATCAGGCATTCGGCGGCCACGCGCGATTGTTTGTCGTCCTGCAGGCAGGCATCGACGATCCCGTCGGAGATCTGGTCGCAGATCTTGTCGGGATGTCCTTCGGTGACGGATTCCGAGGTGAACAGGTAGCGTTGCTTCATCGTGGTCCCTCTTCCGACGCCGCCCTCCCGGCGACGCGACCCGCTTTGTAGCCCTTCGGTCCGAACCGGTCAACGCCGGCCCGCCCGCCTGCATCCTCGCCGCGGAGTGTCGGCCGACGGTCACCGTGGCGTCTGCGTCGGGTCACCGCCCACGGCTCACGGCTCGACGACGATCTCCCCGAGGTAGACGCGGTCGGCGTGTTCGGCTTCGATCGGGCCGGCGTCGGCGCCGGGGCTCGACACCGCCGATTCCGGCTCGACGCGCATCCGGTCGCCGCTCGGGGGGTGCCACAATCCCGCGAACACCTGGTAGGTGCCGGTCGCCACGCCGGCGGCGATCTCGAGGTCCCAGCGGTCGAGCAGCAGCTCGCCGGTACGGCAGGCGGAGGTGGCGACCGCTCCGCCGGTAAAGCCGTGGTCGCCGTTGCCGACGCGGGGGGTCCGCGCGGGCGGCGGCCCGTCGGCGTGGATGAACACCTCCCAGTCGCGCTGCGACGGGGCGAGGCAGCGGAAGTAGAGGTCGAGCGGCAGGGAGGCGCCGCGGCGGACGCGGCCGGCGCCGAGCCGCACGCCGGCGAGCTGCAGGTTGCCGCGCCCGGAGGGCTCGCGGAGCTGCACGTCCCGGCCCTCGGGCGCCCCCGCGGGGCGGGCGGTGCCGGCCGGCAGGGCGGCGACCCGCGGCTCGTAACGTTCCGCGGTGGGTCCGTCGTAGACGGCGGCGGCGAACCCGCCCTGTCCTTCCGGCGTGAGCACCTGGAAGTGGTCGCGCGCCGCGGCGGCGCCCACCGCGCGCGACACGGCGCCGCGCAGGCCGCGCGGGTCGGTGGTGATGAAGCGGACCCGGCCCGGCCGGCGCAGGATCCCGCGCAGCTTCGCCTCGGCCCGCTTGTCCCCGGGTTCGACGACGATCACCCGGTCGCGCGAGTAGAACACCTCGCCGCGCCAGTTGTTGGCCCACGAGACCAGCCGGTCGTCCGGGCGATGGTCCTGCGCGTCGAGCACGCGGAACGCCTCCTGCTGGCTGATCCACTTCGACAGTCGCGGCACGTGGGCGTGCAGCGCCGCGAGCGTCAGTCCGGCGGCGGCCAGCAGTGCGGTCCCCGCCAGCACCGGGGCACCGGCCCGCTCGAGCCGTCGGGGAGCCGACGCCGGCGGCCGCCGCGACCTCCGCCAGGCGGCGACGAGGGCGGCGGCGACGCCGGCGAGCGCGACGGCGAGGGCGGAGAGGAACACCGGCCGCATCCAGGGAAACTCGGGGAAGCGCCGGGTGTAGCGGTAGGAGAAGAGGCGAGCGAGCCGATGGGGGTCGTCCGACAGCTCGCGCCACGCCAGGACGGCGAGGACGGCGCCGCCGAGCAGCGCGAGCGCCTCCCAGCGTCCGGGGCCGTGCCGCCACAGTCGGTCCAGTCCGACTCCCGCGAGGATCGCGAGCGCCGGCACGGCGGGGAAGATGTAGTGGTGGAACTTGACCTGGGAGGTGGTGAACAGCACGAAGGTCACGGCGGCCCAGGCGACGGCCAGCGTGAACATCGCGCGGCCGCCGGGCCCGTCGGCCGGCTCCGGATCGCCGGTCGCCGGTCGCCGTCCGAGGCTGCGGGCCCAGGCGACGAGGGCCGCGGGCAGCGCGGCGAGCCAGGGGAACAGCGCGTAGCCGAGCTGCTGGAGGTAGTAGCCGGAGGTGTTGTCGTGGAGGTCGAGCCCGGTGAGGTCGAGGCCGATGCCGGTGGAGGCGCGGCCGAAGTGGTGGACGAGGAAGAACTCGCGGACGAAGGCCATCCTGTGGCGCAGGATCACCGGCAGGTACCAGGTGGCGCAGACCGCCAGGAACAGCGGCAGGCCGGTGGGGAGGCGCAGGCGGCGCCAGCGGTCCCCGTTGGCACGCAGCACGGCCACGACCGCGACCGCGGCCGCGCCGAGCAGGGCGCCGTAGCGCACGCCAGGGCCGCGGGCCAGCACGCCGCCGGCAGCGGCGGCGAGCGCCACGAGGAGGGAGGCCCAGGCCGCCGCGGCGAGCCACGGTTTCGCCGCGGCGCGGAGCGACGGGCCCTCGCCGGCCGCGGGCGCGCCGCTCCGGCGGTCGTTCCACCACCGTCGCGCCGTCGCGAGCAACTCGGCGAGGCTGGTCCCGCCGTGGCGCCAGTCCGCGGCGCGCGCCGTGACGAACAACAGGGCCAGCAGTGCGGCGCCGGGGAGCAGGAACCCGAGCAGTCCCTTGGCCAGGGTGGCGAGGCCGAGGCAGAGGTAGCCGACGTAGGCGTGGCGGGGGCCGGTCCGCGGGTCGTACAGCACGGCCGCGAAGGCCAGCGTGCCGACGGTCATCGGCGCGACGAACGGGATGTCGGTCATCGCGTGGCGTCCGAGCATCGCGAACATCGGGGTCAGCAGCAGCAGCAGCGCCGACAGCAGGGCACCGCGCGGACCGACGAGCCGCCGCAGGTACGCGTACGAGAGGCCCACCATGCCCGCGGCCAGCAGTGCCAGCGGCAACCGCGCGGCGAACTCGCCGACGCCGAACACGAGGAACGACAGCGCCATCAGCCAGAAGGTCAGCACCGGCTTGGAGAAGAACAGGAACTGCCTGTGGACGTCGGAGGGTGCCGAGTCGGCGTTGCCCCAGCGCAGGGTGACCCAGTCGCCGTCGGTCGCGACGCGGCGCGCCACCTCGGCGTAGTGCGTCTCCCACGGGTCCCACAGGCCGTAGGACAGGCCGGGGAGCAGGACGGCCAGCGCGCCGAGGAACAGCAACAGCGCGGTGTGTCGACGGGCGAATGCCTGCACCGCGGCCCACGCGCCGCGGCCGGCGTCCGCGGGCGTCGCCGCCGGGACCGGTGCGGCGCCGGGCTCGGCGACTTCGCCCGTCGGGGGCGATTCGCCCGAGGGAGACGGCGCGCCCGTTTCCGGCTCGCCCGTCGGACCGCCGGATCCCTCGACCTCGGGCTTCTCGTCCGTCGTCTGCGTCATGGCTGGTACGGTGCGAAAACCGACTCCGCCGCCAGGATCTCCTCGCAGGTCACCTCGCCGGAGCGGTCCGCATCGAGGTCCGGGGCGCCGTGGCGGCCGTCGGCGCGGACCAGGACGAACGTCGAGCCGGTCTCGGGGATCTCGAACACGGGGATGTTCTCGCGCACCAGGTGCGTGGCCAGCGGAGCGCCGCCGACCAGGACGTCGCTGTCGAGGATCTGGTAATCGATCGACGGTTCGACCTCGCCCCGGATCAGCCGGCTGCTCCAGGCAGTGCCGCGCAGCAGGTCCACGGTGCGGTACGCCGTGTACGCCTCGCCCTCGATCAGGTCCTCGGGGTCGGAATCGACCGTCAGGGTCACGCCGGGGTGGACGTCGCCGTCGCTGTCGACGACGTGCTCCCAGCCCTCGACGCAGCCCTCGGCCCCGACCGTGCAGCCGGACCGCCACTCCGGCAGCGGGTCGCGTGGCCCGACGGTCCCGTCGGCGCCGAAGATCGCGACCAGCTCCTCGGCGACGTACGACGAGCAGGCGGTGGTGCCCCCGAGGACGGCGCCGCCGGGGTAATCGATCTCCGGCCACAGGGCGGTGAGCACGGGGCCGACGGAGAGCTGCATGCCGACGCGCGAGTCGCAGGCGGGGTCGATCGCGGCCTCCACCCGCGGCATCTGCAGGCGGCAGACGTTGAAGGTGTGCCGGACCGTCGTGCCGGACTGCTCGTGGACCCGCACGCGCAGCGTGATCAGCGACACGCCGTAGTAGCGGTCGGGGCACAGGTGCACGATCCCCCCGCCGGGCGTCACCATGTAGACATCGATCCAGGCCCGAGCGGCCCAGGTGCCGACCAGGTCGAGCGGCTCGTCCGAGGCGAGGCAGGCGTCGTCCGCGCCGTCGGCGGTCGGCGCGTCGTCGCCGCCGTCCGCGGGCGCCGCCGCGTCGTCGCCGCCGCAGGCCAGCGCCCCGGCCAGCAGGACCCACGACGACGACAGGAGTGTTTTTTTGCCCCGAAGCACGGCGCGACGTTAGCATCGGCCGCGACGGGAGACCAGAGACGAGCGGGCCCGGCGCGTCCCGTCACCGACGGTCGCCGGTCCCGGGAACGGGGAGCACGATGGGCAGGCGACGGTTCCGGACGAGATGGCTGGCCGCAGCGGTCCTGCTGGCCGGCTGCGCGGGGGGCATGGACACGCGGACTGCCGTGCGCAACGCCGTCGACGAGTTCCACGACGGCTTCCGCTGGGGCGCGATGGGCTCGATGCTGCCGCACGTCCGTCCGACGGAGCACGAGACCTTCACGACCGACTACCAGGCGAGCATGGACGGCGTGGCGATTGCCGACTACGAGGTCCAGCGGCTGCAGATCGCCGACGACGGCGACTCGGCCAAGGTCTGGGTCCACTTCTCGTGGTACCGGGAGGACGAGATGATCGTCCACGAGGCCCACGTCCGCGAGGAGTGGCTCGACACGGGCGGCGGCTGGTGCCGCGGGGAGGTGGTCGTCGAGCGCGGCGAGTTGCCGTAGCCGGCTCAACAGCCGCCCGGCAGGCTCAGGTCCTGCGTCCAGCCTTCGATCTCGGGGAACTCGTCGAGCAGCGCGCGGGCTGCTGCGTACTCCGCCGCCGCCAGCGGCCGGCCGAGCTGCGGGTCGGCGAGCGCCGCGCCGGCCGGGAAGTACTGCCCCATCAGGGACACCGCCGTGCCCGCCGGGAGGTGCCCGGCGATCCACTCCAGCACCCGCCGCGTCCCGGCCAGCCCGTCCGGCAGCACCAGGTGCCGGACGATCAGGCCGCGCACCGCCACCCCGTCGTCGTCCAACGCCAGCCGCCCGACCTGCCGCGACATCTCGGCAATGGCCGCCGTGGCCGCGGCCCAGTAGCCCCGGACCCCCGAACAGCGCTCGGCCGCCGCATCGTCCCCGTACTTGAGGTCCGGCAGGTAGATATCGACCACCCCGTCCAGCAGGCGGAGCAGCTCGACCTTCTCCCAGGCCGAGGAGTTCCAGACGATCGGCAGGTCGAGGCCGCCGCGCCGGGCCAGCGCCGCTCCGGCCAGCACCTGCGGCGTCCAGTGCGTGGCGGTGACGAGGTTGACGTTGTGCGCGCCGCGGCGCTGCAGACGGAGCATCGCGGCGGCCAGGCCCGCCGGCGTCGTCGGCTCCCCGTGGCCGAGGTGGCTGATCGGCCAGTTCTGGCAGAAGCGGCAGTCGAGCGAGCACCCGGCGAAGAAGATCGTGCCGGAGCCGCGCCGGCCCGACAGCGGCGGCTCCTCCCCGCGGTGCAGGTTGGCCGAGGCGACGACGGGGCGCCAGCCGGAACGGCAGTGCCCCGTCGCTTCGACCCGCCGGTCGACCCCGCAGTCCCACGGGCAGACCCGGCACGGACGAAGCGCCGCGTACGCCTCCCGCACGCGTCCCCGCAGCTCCCCGGATGTCGCACGGCGGTCCACGGGGCGCCCCTACGGCCAGTCCGGTCCGGCGTCAAGAGTCTCACGCAGGGGCGCGGAGGGGGGAGCTCACGCAGAGGCGCAAGGGCGCAGAGGGGGAATCCTACGCGGAGGCGCGGAGGGGGGAGCTCACGCAGAGGCGCAAAGGCGCAGAGGGGCAATCTTGCGCCGAGGCGCGGAGGGGGGAGCTCACGCAGAGGCGCAAAGGCGCAGAGGGG
>JAFGHH010000071.1 GCA_016930215.1 Deltaproteobacteria bacterium | reverse complement strand
CTTCCTCGGCGGCCTCGCCCGCCGCCCCGGCTGGTACATCGATACCGTGGCGGTGAGCACCTCGCTCCTCGAGGGGCTGCCGCGGCTGGACGGCGACCCGAACCTGCCGGGGTGCGGGTTCGGGGCGAGCCAGCATGCAGGTCCGGCGTTCGAGGGGACGCTGCCCGATCCGTGCGTCATGGGCCAACCGGTGCTTCCGCTCGCGACGATCCTGCTGGACGGCCTGGCCGACGATCTCCAGTCTGACGAAGGGGACCTTTCGGCGCCGGGCGTCGCGGAGACGGAGTTCGAGCTGCCTGGCGACGGCGCGGTCTGCATGGTCGTGACGAACGGCGGACGGCACGCCGCCACGCGCGTCGCGACGGGTTCGGTGCTGCTCGACGGGGTCGAGGTCATCCCTTCGGAGCGCTTCAATCGCCGCGCGACCATTCTCCGCCAGCGCGCATCGCTCCAATCGGGACGCCACAAGATCCGCGTTGTGGCAAGTCCCCAGCGACCAACGGAAGCCGGCTCCGGTGAGATGCCGGAGCAGTACTATGCGTTCCAGGTGCTGTTTCAGCCGGGTGACGCGATGCCGAAGGTCATTTCATCGGCACAGCCGAACTCGCCGGAGCAGGGCGCGACCTGGTTGGCCAATGCGGCCACCGCGGTCACTTCCGCAGGCCGCCGGCTCAAGCTGGAGGCAGCGACGAGGGTCCCCGGGATCGGTCAGCGCGGCCAGGATCATGTCCTTTCGTACGTCGTTCAGATCGCGGACCCTCGCACCTGTCGGCAGGTACGGGCGATCCGCAGCGCGATGCCGATACCGACGGAGGCTGTCGGGGGAATCGAGGAGGCACTCGCCTCCGGCGGCATCACGTGGGATGGCAAGGACGAGTTCGGCAGGAACGTGGCGGGGTCGCTCTTCATCGTCCGGATCCTGGGCGAGGTCGGGCTGGCGGGCATCGAAATCCTGGCCGACCCGGCTGGCCCGCCGACTCCGCCGGATCTTCCCGAGCCTCCTCCGCGGGCCCAGATTCCGCCGATCGGTCCGTTCTCGCAGGAGTTCCGCGTTCCAGAGAGGCTGTGGAGGTGGACTCGACTCCTCGGGGTGCCTCACGTCGGACCCTGGGCGCGGTCGGAGGCGTGCGCCGTCAGTGAGAACTGCGTGGCGGGCGGCCTGTGCTGGAGTTGTGCGCCCAATGCCCACTGGCAGAACTCGGCGGCGCCGCCCGGGTACGACGCATTCTGGGTGTACGACAGACTGGTCCGCGTGACCGGGTACTTCCCCGATCGGCCGCGAGACTACCACGCGAGGTTCACGCAGGACGACCTCACGCGCGAGGAATGGCTGCGCGACGGACTCTCCTCCGAGCCGCTCGGCTGGTGGATGGAGGTGCCGCTGCCGGCTGTCGGCGATGCGTTGGGAACGGTACACTTCCGGCCCGGGCCGGCACGACTTCAGGTGTACGACGGCTCTGGGCTGTTCGGCCTACCGAAGGACTTCGAGTTCCAGCCGCCGGAGCTGGAGGGGCACTCGCCGTCCGCCCAAGCCGCGACGAGCACGGAGCCTGCGGGATGGACGCGAGGCGACCCGATTCGACTCCATGGTCGACTCCTTGCCACCTATCGGGCCTCCGTACGGCTGGAACAGGAGGTCGCGGGCGGCCACGTGACCTCGGGTACCTGGGGGCCCTTCATCGAGGAGGATCTGCCTGCTCCGTTCCTGAGTACGCTGGCGGCGACTATCCCGCTCACGGCCGAGCACGGGCCGGCGAGCCTCGTAGGAGAGAGCGCGTCTCCAGGGACCAGCGTTGCAGGTCCCGCACTCGCGATCGAGATCGTCTCGACTTGCCCCAACTGGGACGACGAAACCGACCCGCTGGTCTACGGGTGGGTGGACCAGTGCCTTCCCTTCAGCGGAACCCTGATCGAGCGCCGGCAGGATCCGTGGACCTGTGAGGCCGAAGTCGTGCGCCATGTCGCTTGTTCGGCGGGATGCTCCATGGTGCCCGACCTGTGGGGATCGGTCTGGCCCTATCTCCGTCCGGATGTCACCGAGGTGGAGGGCAGCGCCGCATGCCTGTGCACCGACACGGACTTCGGCAACCCGTTCCAACGCGGCGTCTTCGACTCGGGCACCGGGCCCGTCTCCGACCACTGCGACCCGGATACCGGCGAACTCGTCGAGTTGGATGCGCCTGAGTCGTGCTCCCTGGGCGTTCCCCCGGCAACGCGCCGAATCCGGTGCGCACACGGTTGCGAAGCCGGCGCGTGTCGCTGCGGCAGCTCACCGTCGCCGATCGTCTTCGGCTGCCTGCCTTTCGACTGGCCGTATCCGCCCGCCGGTGAGGAGGACGCCTACCGCGCCGCGTTCGACGCCGCTTGCCGGTACGCCATCGGCAAGTTCGCGAAGGAATCGGGCATGGACGAGCACGGCCGATGCTACCGGGTCAAGACGATGTGGTTTCCCGAACACTGGGCCGAGCTGTACGATTCGCTCGAGGAGCATTTCGTCGGCTCCGACCCGGCTCCGGGAAACCCTGGTTGGGAGCACCGAGACAGACTCGGGGGGGGTTGTCGGGCGTCGCCGAGAACTACTGGTTCGACCTCCTCCGTGCCGCCCCGGAGGGAACCTACCTGGCGGAGTACCGGGACGTGAACGTGATCGTCGGCCTCGCCGCGTGGCACTGGATCACGACGCAGGGAACGACCCACGGGGAGACCGGCATCTTCGGGGGCCGCATCGGCCGTCTCGCCATCGCCCGACCGAGCGCGGTCGTTCACGAGCTGGGGCACCTCTTCGGCTGGCGGGACCCCGCCGGCCACACGAGGTATCTTTGCGAGGAGTACTCGAGGACCGGGTACCACGAGAACATTGCGGCCGGGCTTTCGTGCGACAACGATGAGCCTCCCAGTTCGGGATTCGGGGAGGGATGGAACGAGGAGGACCAGACGTGTCACGTCTTGGAGCCGAAGGGTTGCATCGGTGCGCCGCTACGCCCGGGTGTCGGATCCTCGGGCTATCCGCTCTATCATTGCTTCATGGGCAACGGCCAGGGCGGCTTCTGCGGCCACTGCCGGCAACACCTGTGGGAGGCGTTCTCGGCATGGACCTTCTGACCCGACGGAGCTTCGCGGTGCTGGCGTTCGTGACGCTCGGCCCGGGCTGCTACGCGTCGGGGCCGGAGAACCGATGCCCGTATCCGGAGTGCGAGCAGGTGTCGATCCCGGCCGGGCCGTTCATGATGGGCAGCGACGACCCCGACGTGCCGATGGTGTCGAGGCCGTTCGAGGTGTGGTTGTCCGGCTACCTGATCGACCGCTTCGAGGTGACCAACCGGCGGTACAGGTTGTGCGTCGAGGCCGGATTCTGCCGGTGGCATGTGGAGGGGCTCTGCGAGGAGCAGGGCGGCGGCGAACCGCCGCCCGAGGATGACCGGCGGCCGGTCCGGTGCGTGAACCTCGAGGATGCCGACGCCTACTGCCGGTGGATCGGCCGCCGGCTCCCGACCGAGGCCGAATGGGAGAAGGCGGCGCGCGGCGGTTGCGAAATCGTCGCGCCGACGGAGTGCGGCGACGAAGATACCCTCCGCCGCTACTCATGGACGTCCGAGACCACACTACCGACAGGGATCTGCGCCCTTCCGAAGGCGGGTGACACGCCTACCGGTTCGTCGACCGGTGGGTGCTGCACTCCGCATGGGCCGGCGCTCGGCTTCTTCGATACCTTCGAAGTGGGCACCACACCCTACGACCGCAGCCCGTACGGCGTGGAGGACATGGCCGGGAACGTATCGGAGATCACCTCGGATGCCATCGTCGACGATGTCGCGTCGGCATGCGGCCGGCCCTGCATCGACCCGCATTGGGAGCCCGCCGCACCCGGCACGGTGGCGGGCTGGCGCGTGGCTCGGGGCAGCAACGTGTGCGGCCGCGTTGATGGGGTGAAGGTGTACTACCGCGCGATGGGTGCAGCGGGCGCCATGCCGGGACTGGGATTCCGCTGCGCCGCTTCGGTGCCGCCGGCCGAGCCCTGAGGTCGCCGGGAGGTTGGGACGGCTGCCGAGGGAACCGACGGTGTTCGCGCCGACAGATTCCGTCCCGCGGTGGAACCCCGCCGCCAACCACGGCGGCGCCGTCAGACCTCCGTGGCCGACACGGGGGTCGCCGGGATGAAGGGGTAGGACGGCAGCTCGCGCAGCAGCACCCCCTCGCGCGAGATGAGGGAGGCGCCCTCGACCTCGACCAGGTGCACGGCGCCGAGGTCCGGCAGGCAGCGCGCCAGCGTGCCCACCACCTGCGAGCCGGAATCGAACTGGAACAGCACCCGCTTGCCCACCAGACTTCGTAGCCGAACGGCGTCCATGCTAGCCTCCGGGCGGCGCCCGAGCGGCGCCGCGCGCGGGTAGCGTCGAGCGGGGCGGGACGGGAGTCAAGCGCGATGTCCGAGACGGCGGAACGGTGGGCCCGGGAGGAGCGCTTCGCGGTCGAGCTGGCGCGCCGCGCGGGCGAGGTGATCCTGCGCTGGTACGCGCGCGGCGACGACGTCGGCCTGGAATGGAAAGGCCGCAACGACCCGGTCACCGCCGCGGACAAGGAGGCCAACGAGCTGATCGTCGAGGCGCTGCGGCGCGAGTTTCCCGGCGACGCGATCCTGGCCGAGGAGTCGGCCGACGACCGCTCGCGCCTCGGCCGCTCCCGCCTGTGGCTCGTCGACCCGCTCGACGGCACCAAGGAGTTCGTGGCCCGCAACGGCGAGTTCGTGGTCATGATCGCGCTGGCCGAGGAGGGCCGCCCGGTGGCCGGCGCGATCCTGCACCCGACCTCGCAGACGCTGCTCCACGCCCGCCGCGGCGGCGGCGCCTGGGCCGAGACCGACGCCGGCTCCCGCAGGCTCGCCGTCTCGGACCGCCGAGACCTCGCCGACTTCCGCCTGCTCGTCTCGCGCTCGCACCGCTCGGCGAAGGTCGACGCCCTGCGGAACCGGCTCGGGCTGGCCGACGAGACCCCCTGCGGCTCCGTCGGGCTGAAGATGTTCCGGCTCGCCACCGGCGAGGCCGACCTGTACGTGCACCTCGGCGGCGGGACGAAGGAGTGGGACCTGGGGGCGCCCGAGATCCTGATCCGCGAGGCGGGCGGGGCGCTGACCGACGCGGAGGGGGCGCCGATCCCGTACAACCGGCCCGACGTGCGCACGCCGACGGCGTACGCGGCGAGCAACGGCGCGTGCCACGCCGAGATCCTGGCGGCGGTTCGCGCGGTGCTGGCGGAGGGTGCGTGATCTACGAGCGGGTCTTTCCGCGCTGGCGGCCGCGGCCGGAGCTGCGACCGACCGTGCGCGACGCGGCGGGGGCGGCCTTGGTCCTGCGCTGGCTCGGCACCGCCGGGTTCGTCGTCGAGGCCGGCGGGACCACGCTGCTCATCGACCCGTTCCTCAGCCGTCCGTCGCTGCCGCGGGTCGCGCGGGCGCCGCTCGTGCCGGACGAGAACGGGCTGCGGGCGCACCTGCCGTCGCGGGTTGACGCGATCCTGTGCAGCCACGGCCACTACGACCATCTGCTCGACGCGCCCCGCATCGCCCGGTGGACCGGTGCCCCGCTCGTCGGTTCGGCGAGCGTCTGCCACGTCGGCCGCGCGGAGGGGCTGCCGGAGGCGCAGCTCGTGGAGGTGCCGCCCGGCGGGCTGCGCCGGCGGTTCGGCGGGATCGAGGTGCGGTTCGTGCCGAGCCTGCACGGCCGGATCCTCTTCGGGCGCGTGCCGCACGCGGGGACGCTGGCGGCGCCGCCGCGGCTGCCGGTGCGGTGGTACGAGTACCTCGACGGCGGGGTGTTCGGCCTGCTGCTCGAGGCGGGCGGGACCACGGTCTACCACAACGGCAGCGCCGACCTGATCGACGCCGAGCTGCGGGACGTGCGTGCGGACGTCGCGCTGGTGGGGCTCGCCGGGCGCTTCGCCACGCCGCGCTACCTCGAGCGGCTGATGGGGCTGCTGGCGCCGCGGGCGGTGGTGCCGACGCACCACGACGCGTTCTTCGCGCCGCTCGGGCGCGGGGTGCACCTGCTGCCGGGGATCGACCTCGACGGGTTCGTGTCCGAGGTGCGGCGCTTCGCCCCGGCGGCGGTGGTGGTGGTGCCGGATTTCGAGGAGCCGATCGTGGTGCCGGCGGGGGACGCCCGCGGCGCCGCGCTGCTCGACCGCGGCGACCCCGGGTTCCGCACCTGACGACGTTGCGTTCGACCGAGCCGTCCGCCCGTCCGGCCTCCACGGTCGGGGCGGCGGCCTCCGGCGCGGGTCGGGACGACGGCGCGGCCGGGCGAGCTGGGCGAAGGTCCGTCCTGCGTGTCCGACGGGACCTGGGCCAGGTCGATCCGAATCCTGGTTATACGCCGTTCCAGAAGTTGGCGTATAATCCCGGCCGATGGAGACCGGATTCGCGCGACTCTCGCTGCTGACGCAGACGGCGTACGCGCGGCTGCTGGACCAGCTCGCGGCGCCGGCTGTCGGCGACCCGGGCACCGGCATTTCGCTCGTCTCGAAGAGCATCCGCGGCAGGCGCTACTGGTATGCCCAGACGGTCGAGGGAGGCAGGAAGGTCCAGAGGTACATCGGGCCGGACTCGCCGGAGACGGAGCGACTGGTCGAGCGGTGGCGTGGCGCCCGGGCGGAGGCGTCCAGCCGTGCCGAGTTGGTTGCCATGGCGCGTGCCGGGGGCGCCCACGTCGTGTCGGCGGCGGAGGCGCGCGTCATCTCGAGACTCGGTCCGGTGTTCCGGATGGGCGGGGTGCTCGTGGGGTCCCACGCCTTTGCGGTCCTGGGCAACGCCCTTGGCGTCCGCTGGGGGGAGGCGATGGTACGCACGGAGGACGTCGATCTCGCGACCGACGCCCGGATCGATCTGGCCGTTTCCCGTGAGCTGCAACCGCTGGAGTTGGACGGACTGCTGGGCGGCACGGTACCGCGCCGGCCCGTGCTGAGCCCGACCTATCCGGCCACGTCGTTCTCCGTTCGCGGTGCGGCCATCGAGGTGGATCTCGTCACGCCGCTCGTCGGGCGCGAGCGTCGCCGCCCGGTTCCCGTGCCGGCGCTGGGCGCGGCCGCGACGCCGCTGCGGTTCCTCGACTACCTGATCGAGGAGACCCAGCCGGGCATCGTGCTCGGCGGCGAGGGAGTTCTGGTCAACGTGCCGCGCGCGGGCCGGTTCGCGCTGCACAAGCTGGTCGTCGCGTCGCGCCGGAGCCGTGACGGCGGCTCGGCAGCCAAGGCACGCACGGACCTGGTGCAAGCCGCCGCGCTGGTCCGCGTGCTCGCCGAGGATCTGCCGGGCGAGCTGGGCTTGGCCTGGAAGGCACTTGCCCCCCGTGGCCCCACCTGGCGCCGCGCGGTGATCGCCTCCGTGCGTCGACTGGAGCCCGATGTGGCCGAGGCGCTCCGGGCGCAGGGTGTGCGTTGAGTGCAGACGACCTTTCGAAAGCGCGGGAATGAAGTCGCGCCGAGCGCGGCCGCGATCACCGTCCCCGCCGGGGCGCGGCTGCGCTATCGTCGCCCATCATGAAACCGTTCCTCGTGGACCGCGAACACTACGACCGGCAGGACCCGCGGACGTCCGAGGGGTTGCGCGCGCTGAGCGCGTTCAACCGCCTCAACACGCTGGCCTGCATCAAGTCGGCCGAGCACGGCTGGCTGGGCGCCAGCTTCTCCGTCGCCGAGATCCTGACCACGCTGTACTTCCGCCTCGGGGAGCGGAACGTGGTGCTGTCGAAGGGGCACGCGGCGCCGATGCAGTACGCCTGCCTGTACGGCGTCGGGCTGCTCGAGCGCGCTCGCCTGCTCCGCTACAAGGACGGGCCGGACGGCCTGCCGGCGCACGTCGAGCGGGGCACGCCGGGGATCCCGTTCACGACGGGGTCGCTCGGGCAGGCGCTGTCGCGCACCGCCGGCCTGGCGCTCGACCGTCCGGGCGAGCGGTTCTTCGTGGTGCTCGGCGACGGCGAGTTGCAGGAGGGCCAGTGCTTCGAGGCGCTGCAGACCGTGGTCCACCGCGACCTGCGGCAGGTCCGCACGATCGTCGACGCCAACGGGTTCCAGACGGAGCAGTCGGTCGAGCGGGTCAAGCGGATGGCCGACCCGCGGCGGGTGTTCGAGGGGCTGGGGCTCGCGGTGCGCGACGTCGACGGCCACGACCCCGAGGCGCTGGCCGCGGCGCTCGTCGCGCCGGTCGAGCGGCCGCTGGTGGTCTGGGCCCGCACGCAGAAGGCGGGCGGCTCGGCGCTGCTGGCGCCGGAGGGGGACCGGCAGCCGTGGCACAGCCG
>JAFGHH010000499.1 GCA_016930215.1 Deltaproteobacteria bacterium | reverse complement strand
CGCGCCGTCGTCTACGTGCCGCGCCACGACGACGACACCGGGCTGGCCCAGGTGGCCCACGCGGTGGCCGAGACGCTGGTCGAGCAGTCGCAGAAGCTGGCCCCGCCGGCCGAGCTTCGCGACCTGCATCCTCATTTCGTGCTGGTGCTGGAGAACGCCGAGCGGGCGTTCCATTACCTGTCGCAGGGCGACGGGGAGCGGGCGGAGCGGCACTTCGCGGTGGTGCGCGACGAGGCGCGGCTGATGCGTCAGATCCAGCGCGAGAGCGGCATCGAGATCCCGGAGCTGGCCTTGTAGGGATCAGTCGTCGTCGGTCTCGGGCAGGACGATCACGGCCACCGACCGTTCCGGGTCGAACACCTCGGCCGCGACCTCCTGGAGCCGCTCGGGCGTCACCGCCCGGATCGCCGCCTCGTAGTTCTCGAAGGACGGCAGCCGGCCGTGGACGTACAGGCCGCGGGCCGCCAGGCGGTTGCGGTCCGACACCCGCTGCAGGTCGACGGCGTACGAGCCGACCAGCAGCTCCTGGGCGTGTGCCAGCCGCTCGGCCGGGAGGCCCCGGTCGGACAGGCCGTCGAGCAGCTCATCGAGCGCGGTGAGGACCGCCTCGACGTTGCGGGCGTCGCAGGCCGCATGGACCAGGACGACCCCCTGGCCCACCGGCAGCCGTGCCTCGGCGCCGACGTCGTAGGCCAGGCCGCGGCCCTCGCGGATCTCCTCCATCAACAGGCCGGTGTCGCCCGCCAGCGCCTCGACCAGCAGCGAGACCGCGTGCCGGTCGTCGCTCTCGCCGCCCGGGGTGCGGAACCCGAGCAGCACGTAGGCCTGGGCGAAATCGCCGTGGACTACCACCTGCCGGCGCGCCTCGGGGACCGGGTCCTCGATCGCGTCGGGCGCGCGCAGGGGGGACGAACGCCGGCTTGGACCCTCGGGCAGCCGTGCCGCCAACGCCCGCTCGACGGCCGTCGGGGCCACGTCGCCGGAGACCACGAGCACGAGGCGGTCGAGCGGGTAGCCGTCGTTCCAGGCGCGGACGACCGAGCGGTGGGTCAGGCGGGCCAGGCCGTCGGGAGTGCCGCGGGGGTCGAGGCGGTACGGGTGGCCGGCCAGCAGGCGGGGGTACAGCTCGTTGGCGGCGACGTAGAACGGGTCGCTGGCGGCGGCCTGCAGGTCGGCGGACAGCCGCCGCCGCTCGCGCTCGAACTCCTCCTCCGGGAACGCGGGGTCGCGCAGCGCGTCGGCCACCAGCGCCAGGCCGCGCAAGGCGTCGGCGGCGGGGAAGGTGGCGGAGATGCCCAGCGTGTCGGCCCCGGCGTAGGGCTGGACCGCGGCCGCCATCTCGTCGATCGCCCGGTCGATCTCCTCGGGGGACGCGGCGCCCGCGCCGCGGACGAGCAGGTGGGCCAGGAGCGCCTGCAACCCCGCCGTCCGCTCGGACTCCAGGAGCTGGCCGCCGGGGAAGAAGGCATCGACGGCGACCAGCGGCGCGCCGGGCTCCGGCCGGACGACGAGCCGGGCGCCGCAGGGCAGGGTGGTGTCCAGCGGCTCGCGGGAGGCGGGCGCGTCGGTCTCGTCGCCCAGGCGTTCGCGGACCGACTGGCGGATCCGCTCGCGGACCCGCTCCAGCTCGGCGTCGTCGTCCTGGTCGTCGTCGGCCGGCAGGACGGCGACGGCGCCGAGCAGGGCGGAGCGCAGGTAGGCGCGGGCCGCGGCCCGGACGTCCTCGGCCGTGGCCGCCGCGACCAGGGCCTGGAAGCGCGTCTCGAAGTCCGGGTCGCCGGTGGCCAGCACGTCGAAGCCGATCCGCTCGGCCACGTCCTCCACCGCCTCGCTGCCGTACAGCGCCTCGGCGGCGATCAGTCGCCGCGCCCGTTCGAGGTCCGCGGCGGGCAGCGGCGCCCGCTTGGGCCGGGCCAGCGTGTCGAGGATCGCGTCCAGCGCCTCCTCCCAGTGCTCGGGCGGGACCGAGGCGACGACGGCGAGGACCGAGGCGTCGCGCTCCGGGTACTGCGTCACCTCGGCGTGGACCGCCAGCTCCTGTGCGCGGACGACGTCGGCCTGCAGGAGCGAGGACGGTCCGTCGCCGAGGACGGTGTCGAGCAGGGCGAGCGGGGCGACGGCGGGGTCGCGGGCGCCGGGGATGCGGAAGCCGAGGCCGAGGTAGGCCAGGCCGCCGGAGCGGAACTCGACGGCGGTGCGCACGCGGCTCTGGGCCGGGAACGGCTGCGGCTCGCGCGCGACGGGGTCGCCGCCGCCGGGGAGGCCGCCGAGCGAGGCGGCGGCGTCGGCGCGCAGGGTCGCGGGGTCGATGTCGCCCACCGCCACCAGCGTCATCCGCTCGCCCCGGTAGTGGCGTTGGTGGAACGCGGCGACGTCGTCCGCCGTGGCCCGGCGGAGCTTGCGCGGGTCGCCGGTCACCGAGCGGGCGTAGTCGTGGCCCTCGAAGGCCAGGGCGACGAGCATGTCGGCGGTGTCGGTCCACGGGTCGTCGGCGCGCTGCCGTTCTTCCTGGGTGATGATCCCGGTCTCCCGGCGCAGCACCTCGGGGTCGACGGCGAGCGGGCCGAGGGCGTCGGCGAGCACGTCGAGGCCGAGGCGGGCGTGGCGGCTGGGGACCAGTACCTCGTAGACCGTGTGGTCGTGCGACGTCCACGCCTCGAACGAGCCGCCCACCGCCTCGACGGTCGCCACCAGGTCCTGGAAGCGGCGCGAGGGGTTGCCCTTGAACAGCAGGTGCTCGAAGAGGTGGGCCATTCCGGGGAAGGCGGGCGGGTCGTCCGCGGCGCCGGCATCGACCCAGACCTGCAGGGCGACCACCGGCGCCAGGCGCATCGGTCGGACGACGACGGCCAGTCCGTTGTCGAGACGTTCGAGGCTTGCGGTCACGGGCACCTCCGGGGGCGGCGGGAGCTCCGGCCCGGGGCCCGGTCCGGGTCG
>JAFGHH010000498.1 GCA_016930215.1 Deltaproteobacteria bacterium | reverse complement strand
GGGGTCGCCCGGGGTGATCCGCGGGGAGCGGCAGCCGGCGGCGACCCCGAGCGGCGCCAGCAGGGTCGCGCCGGCCGACGCCGCCGCACCGCGCAGCAGCTCGCGACGGGACAACGGACGCCCGGCGAACCCTCCGGTCGGATGGTCGGCGTCGCGGCGGCGTGTCATCGTCGGCTCCCCGGAAGGGATCCGCCGGGCGGCGACCCTAGAGGGTCGCGCCGGGCGAACCCTGCTGCCGCATCGCCTCGCCCAGCCGCAGCAGGTCGCAGATCGTCTCGAAAACCTTGGTCAGCCGGAGCGGCTTGTCGAGGAAGATGTCGGCGCCGAGCGCCAGGGCGCGGCGGCCGGCGTCCGGCCCGCCCGCCGAGAACGCGAGGATCGGAAGCTGCCCCTTCGGATGCTGCTGCCGCACCCGCCGGATCAGCTCGAAGCCGTCCAGCACCGGCAGGTACAGGTCGCAGACCAGCAGGTCGACCGTCTCCTTGCCGATCAGCTCCAGCCCGTCGAAGCCGTTGGCCGCCTCGCGGAAGATCAGCGTCACGGAATCGGCCATGCGCTTGCGGGCCAACGAGTCGAGCCCGTCGCGCAGCAGCTTCTGGATGAACTGGTTGTCCTCCACGACCAGGATGCGGATCCGCCGCGCCAGCGCGGTCGACTCGCCCCGCTCGATCGCCTTCACCAGCGTCGCCAGCTGCTGCTCGCTCTCGGGGTTCTCGTCGAACAGGAACCGCACGCCGATCCCGCGGTCCTGCTCCTTGCGCACCCAGGCCACCTCGCCCCGGAGCTGGATCGCCCGCAGCAGCCCGGGGAACGACAGCGTCAGCCGCAGCCGGTCCCCCACGCGCCACTCGCGCTCCGAGTACACGAACGTCCCGCCCTTGGAGATGTTCTCGGTGTAGTCGTGCAGGAAGTCCTCGTAGCCCGGGTACTCCACCTTCAGCATCACTTCGCTGCGGGGGTGTTGCCGGGCCTCGCCCTCTTTGTCGCTCATCGTCGCTCCCTCGACCGGACTCTTGCTCCGATGCCTTGAACTGGGGGAAGGTTACCACAAGATGAGCGGCCGTGACCATTCCCCGCCGCCTCCGGCCGGACCGACCCGCTCGGAGGAGCCCCCCGCCCCCGACGACCGGCCTGCCGGAGACTCGGCCGAACCGCCTGCGGTGAGCCTTGCCGAACCGCGCCGCGGCCTGTCGCTCGCCGTCCGGCTGCTCGCCGCCTTCCTCGCCCTCGCCGCCGTCTTCGGCGGCATCGTCGGCTGGGGCCTGCACCGCAGCCGCATGGCGCTCGAGGAGGTCCGGCTGCTCGACGAAGGCTACCTGCGGCTCGCGCTGTCGACCGCCGAGCTGCGGGCGACCCAGTCGATCCTGCTCACGCTGCTGGAGCGGATCCTCGACGAGCCGGACCCGGCAAATACCCGGTCGTGGGTCGAGACGGTGCGCCGGCTGCGCCCGGAACGGCTGGCGCGGCTGACCGAGACCGTCGCGCGGATCCGGACGCTGGCGCCGGGCGACGAGGACGTCGCCGCCGCCGACCGCCTCGCCACGGACCTCGGGCGCCTCGACGAGGACGCCCGCGCGGGCGACGCGGCCCTCGACCGCTTCTTCGGCGACCTCGACGGCGGCCGGCTCGAGCAGGCCCGCGCGACCCTCGAGGCGGCCCTGGAGCGCGAGCGGGCGGTCGACCGCGGGCTGCGCGCGGCGGGTCGCGAGGCGGACCGCCAGGTCGCCGACCTCTCGGCCGCGCTGCAGCACGACGAGGCGCGCACGTTCTGGATGCTGCTCGGGCTGGCGCTGGTCGCCGCCGGCATCGCGATCGGCATCCTGGTCTTCGTCCATTCGACCCTCGCCCCGCTGCGGGCTCTCGAGCGCGCCGTGCAGGCCGTGGCGCGCGGCGACCTGAGCGGCCGGATCGATGTCCGACGACGCGACGAGATCGGGCGCCTGGCCGCCCAGTTCGACCGGATGACCCTGGCGATCCGCGAGCGCGACGAGCGGCTGCGGACCCTGCGCCAGGGCGAGAAGCTCGCCGCCCTCGGACGCATGGCCGCCCACGTGACCCACGAGGTGCGCAACCCGCTGTCCGCGATCGGCCTCAACACCGAGCTGCTCCAGGAGGAGCTGGAGCGCGCCGGCGCCGCCGACGCGACCCGCGGCATGGTCCAGACCATCGCCCGCGAGGTCGAGCGGCTGACGCGGGTCACGCAGTCGTACCTCTCGCTGGCCCGCACGCCCCGCCTGGAGATCGCACCGACCGACGTCGGCAGGCTGGCGCGCGAGACCGTCGACTTCCACCAGGCCGAGGCCGAGGCCTCGGGCGCCCGGCTGGAGTGCGAGGTGCAGGGCGAGCCGCCGGCGCTGCGGGCCGACGCCGGTCGGCTCCGGCAGGTGCTGGCGAACCTGCTGCGCAACGCGCTGGAGGCGGTGGAGGGGCGGCCGGAGCGCCTGGTGCGGGTCGTGGTGCGACCGCTGCGCGACGGCGTCGAGCTGGCGGTGACGGACAGCGGTCCGGGGTTGTCGGACGAGGCGCGGAGCCGGCTGTTCGAGCCGTTCTTCACGACCAAGCGGCAGGGCACCGGCATCGGCCTCGCCGAGAGCCAGCAGATCGCCGCGGCCCACCAGGGCACCCTGACCTGCGACCCCGACCCCGGCCCCGGCGCCGTCTTCCGCCTGTGGATTCCCGGCGAGGCCGCCGCGGCGGACGCGGCCCGGCCGGCGAAGGCTTGAGGTCTCCCGCTGGGCTCGGGGCGGGATCGGAGGAGCGACCCATGCGCGAAGATCGGCGACGCTCGCATTTGACGATCGTGGCGGCCTTGCTGGCCGCCGGTCTCCTGCCCACCGCTTGCGGCGGCGGCGGCTCCGCCGGCGACGTGCCGGACGGCGACGCCCCGTCCGACATCGGCGACGACGCCGCCCGGGACGAGGCATCGGCGCCCGACGACGGGGACCTCGGCGACGACGGAACGCTCCCCGACACCAGCGACGACGGATCCGCGGACGACGGCGGCTGTCCCGACTGCTCCTACCTCGACAACCCTTGCGGCCGTGGGACGTGCATCGAGGGCGCCTGCCAGATAGTCCCGGACGGTATGGGCGAAGGCATGCCCTGCGGCACCGACCCGTGCACCGACTACCGGGTCTGCCGCTACGGTCTTTGCGTCCCGGAGGCGCCGCTCGATTGCTCGCACCTCGACGGGCCATGCACGACCGGCGTCTGCGACCCGACCTCCTGGCCCGACTGTGCCGTCGAGACGGCCGCCGACGGAACGGCCTGCGACGACGGCGACCCGGAGACGACGGGGGACGCGTGCGCGGCGGGAGCGTGCGTCGGGACGCCGGCGGCGGACGACTGCGCGGCGGCCACGGCCCTCGGGGACTCCTCGGGCCTCCCGGGCGAGGCCACGGTTTCCGGCGCGGACACGACGGGCGCGACCGACGACTTCTCGGCCCACTGCGGCGGGGACGGCGCGGCGGACGAGGTCTACACGTTCGGGATCTCGGACCGGGCGCTGGTCCGGTTCGAGCTGTCGACCGAGGCACCGCTGGTGCTGACCCTGGCCCGCGGGGACTGCGCCGAGGGCCCGGCCGACGCGGTGGAGATCTTCTGCCTCGCCGGGCCGTCGGTGCGCGCCGACCGCATCCTCGAGCCGGGCCGCTACTTCCTGATCGTCGACGGCGCGACGGCGGGCGACGCTGGACCGTACGAGCTGTCGCTGCGGCACCTGTGGGGACACATCGTGCTGATCGGCCACGACTTCACGACGCGCAGCCCCAGCGCCGACCGGATCCTCGCCAACGCGGTCCGCCTGGCGAACGACGAGGATCCGATCGACATCCTCGAGTACGTCCAGTACGCCGACACGGCGCCGGACCACGAGGTCGAGCATGCGCGGGCGGCGATCCGCGAGGCGTTCGCGCCGCCGTCGGCCCGGACCGTCCTCTTCGATACCCTGACGGACTCCGCCGACCTGTCGGCACGCATCGGGTCGGCGGACGTGCTGCTGGTCCACGAGCAGGAGGCGCGTCCGGACGTGACGACGCTGAACGACATCGGCACGGCGTGGGGCTCGACGCTGACGAGCTTCGTCGAGCGCGGGGGGATCCTGGTCGTGCTCGACGCGTACGGCTCGGAGTCGTACCGCCTGGTCCGCTCGTCGTCGCTGCTCGCGGGCACGGGGCTGGACACGATCATCACGACCGTGCAGCTCCGCGTCGCCGCGACCTCGGACCCCGTCGGCGCCGGGGTGCCCTCACCCTACGACCCGCCGCTGGCGACCGTCTCGTGGTCGCCCGGCGTGCCCGGCACGGCGGTCGTCATGACGAACGACACCCGCATGCGGATCGTCGTCTTCCATACCTGGCACCCGTAGCGGCATCGGCTCGCACGACGAGGCCCCCGCGTCCCCCGCGGCGGCGGCCGCCGCCCTGCTTCGCACGCGGCACCCCACGTCCGGCACGTCCCCCGCTTGCTTTCGCCCGATTCGTGGCCAACTCTACGTCCGATGGACGCGGCGGACGACCAGGACCCTACGCAGCTCGTCCGGATGGTCGTGGACCTCGAGGGGATCCTCCAGGGGGTCGGGTTCCGCCCGACGATGCAGGTCCTGGCCGAGGCGGCCGGGCTCGGCGGCTCCGTCCAGAACCGCTCGGGCAGCGTCCGCCTGACCCTCGAAGGACCCCGCAGCGCCGTGCTCCGGTTCGTCGCCGAGCTGCCCGCGAGGCTGCCGCCCAACGCCCGGCTCGACGCCGTCCGGCAACGGTCGCTCGAGCCGCTCGGCACGGACGAGCTTCCGGGGAGCTTCCGCATCGAGGCCTCCGCGGCCGGCGAAGAGGTCCGGATCTCGATCCCGGCGGATCTGGCGATGTGTCCCGACTGCCGCCGGGAGGTCTACGACCCCGCGAGCCGCTTCTTCGGCTACCCGTTCACCACCTGCACGCGCTGCGGCCCGCGCTACACCGTGGTCCGCGGCATGCCGTACGACCGCGAGCAGACCACCCTGTCGGTCTTCCCGCTCTGCCCGGCCTGCCGGGCCGAGTACGAGAACATGCGCGACCGGCGGTTCCACGCGGAGAGCATCGCCTGCCCCGCCTGCGGCCCGCGCCTCGAGATCCTCGACCCGGCCGGCCGGCCGCAGCCCGGACCGGCCCTCCCCGCGGCCCGGCGCGCGCTCCGCGACGGCGAGATCCTCGCCGTACGCGGCCTGGGAGGCTTCCTGCTCGCCGTCGACGCCCGCCGCGCCGACGCGGTGGCGCGGCTCCGGGAGCGCAAGCACCGCCCCGCCAAGCCGTTCGCCCTGATGGCCCGCAACCTCGACGTCGTCGCCCGCCACCTCGTGCTCGACGACGAGGCGCGCCGGCTGCTCTCCGGCCCCGCCGCGCCGATCCTCGTCCTCCCGCTGCGACCCGGCGCGCGCGCCGCGGCCGAGCTGCCGTGGGACGAGCTGTCGCCCGACTCCGACACCGTCGGCGTGATGCTCCCGACCACGCCGCTCCAGGCGCTCCTCGCCGACCCGGCCGCCGACGACGGCATCCCCCCGTTCGACCTGCTGGTGATGACCAGCGGCAACCGCGGGGGCGAGCCGCCCTGCATCCGCACCGCCGAGGCGCTCGACCGCCTGGCCGGCATCGCCGACCGGTTCCTGGTCCACGACCGCGAGATCAACCTGCGCTGCGACGACTCCGTCGCCGCCCCGGGCCCGACCGGGCCGCAGCTCTGGCGCCGCGCCCGCGGCTTCGCACCCGAAGGGCTCCGCGTCGACCCGCCGCTTCGCCGCCGCATCCTGGCCCTCGGGGCCGAGCTGAAGAGCACGATCGCCGTCGGCGCGCGGGACGAGGTGGTCCTCTCGCCCCACGTCGGCGACCTCGAGACTCCCGAGGCGCTGGCCGACCTGGAGACCGTCGTGCGGCGCTTCCCGGAGTTCCTGCGGCTCGAGCCGGAGGCGATCGCCGTCGACCTGCACCCGGACATGCACGCCACCCGCCTCGGCCGCGCGCTCGCGGGACGCCTCGGGCTGCCCGTCGTGGCCGTACAGCACCACCACGCGCACGCCGCCGCGGCCCTCGCCGAGGCCGGACGGTCCCGGGCCCTGGCGCTGGTCTTCGACGGCACCGGCCTCGGACCGGACGGCGCGATCTGGGGCGGCGAGCTGCTCGCGCTCGACGGCCCCGGCTGCGACCGCCTGGGCACTTTCCGGGCGGTCCCGCTCCCGGGCGGCGACGCCGCGGTCCGCCACCCGGTGCGGCAGCTCGTCGCCCGACTTCTCGACGCCGCGGGCGAGGTTCCTCCGGCCTGGCGCGAACGCCTCCGGGTGACCGACGAGCAGCTCGAGCTTTGGACGCTCCAGTGCCGCCGCGGGCTCGCCTCGCCGCCGACCCACGCCGTAGGACGCCTGTTCGACGCGGCGGCGGTCCTGCTGGGCGCCGCGCCCGAGGTGGTGACCTACGAGGCCCAGGCGGCGGTGCGGCTGGAGACCCTGGCCGCCCGCGCGGCCCGCGAGCCGGTCCCGGACGAGCGGCTCTGGACGTCGTCCGTCGCGGACGGGCGGATGGTGGTCGATTTCGCCCCGTTGTTCCGGCGGTTCGCGGAACGGCGGCCCGACGCCGCCGAGGCCGGGGCCTGGGCCTTCGCGTTCCACGCGGCCGTCGCCGACGCCGCGGCGGCCCTGGCGCG
>JAFGHH010000497.1 GCA_016930215.1 Deltaproteobacteria bacterium | reverse complement strand
TCATCCCCACCGCGCTCGACGCCCCGCGGCTCGTCCCGCTGATCGTCGAGGCCGAGTATCCCGGCGGTCCGTTCGGCGCCAAGGGGTTCGCCGAACAGCCGCTGATGGGCGTCGCGCCCGCCGTGATCAACGCCGTCGCCGACGCGCTCGGCGTGCGGCCGATGGAAATCCCCGCCACGCCGGAGCGCGTGCTGGCGCTGCTGCGCCGCGAGACCGCCGGAACGCAGACCGGCGTGCCGCCCACCGCCTGCGGCGCCCCGAGCGCGCCGCGCCCGGTTTCCGACCCGCCCACGGGCCTCGACGACACGATCCGCCCCGGAGGCGAGCTGCTCACGTCGGCCGTCACCACGATCCCGCTTGGGCCCGCCACGCCGGCCGACGTGGTGCTGACGGTCAACGGCGTCGAGCGCAAGGTCCGGGTGTCGCCCGGGGAGACGCTGCTGTTCGTGCTGCGCGAGCGGTTGCGGCTGACCGGCACGAAGGAGGGGTGCGGCAAGGGCGAGTGCGGTGCCTGCACCGTGCTGCTGGACGGCCGGCCGGTCAACGCCTGCCTGGTGCTCGCCGGTGCCGCCGCCGGCAGCGCGATCACCACCATCGAGGGGCTGGCCGCGGGCGACGAGCTGCATCCGCTCCAGCGGGCGTTCGTCGACCACGGCGCGGTCCAATGTGGGTTCTGCACCCCGGGCGTCGTGCTGGCGGCCAAGGCGCTGCTCGACGAGCACGCCGACCTGGACGAGGCGACGATCCGGCGCGGGATCGCCGGGAACCTGTGCCGCTGCACCGGCTACGTGCGGATCGTCGAGGCGATCGGCGCGGCGGCCCGGGAGCGCAAGGGCTAGGCGCCGGGAGCAGCGAGGAGGCGACGCATGGAGTTCCTCAGGCCCGCGTCGATCCAGGAAGCCGTCGAGGCGCTCGCGGTGCGCCAGGGGCGCGCCCGCGTCCTGGCCGGCGGCACCGACCTGGTCGTGCGGATGAAGGACGGCCTCGAGACCACCCGCTCGCTGGTCTGCCTCGGACGGTGCGTCGAGCTGCGCGGCGTGCGGGAGGAGCCCGACCAGATCGTGATCGGCGCGATGACGACCCACGAGGAGCTGGCGCGGTCGATGTTCCTGCGCCGCGTCGCCCCGGTGCTGGCCGAGGCGGCCGCGGAGGTCGGCTCGGTGCAGATCCGCCAGCGCGGCACGATCGGCGGCAACGTCGTCAACGCCTCCCCCTCCGCCGACCTCGTCCCGCCGCTCCACGTCCTCGGCGCGCTCGCCGTGCTCGTCTCCCGCGCCGGCATCCGCCCCGTCGGGATCGAGGAGCTGGCGACCGGGCCGAAGCAGACCCGCATCCGGCCCGACGAGCTGCTGACCGAGCTGCGGTTCCCGCGGCCGCGGCCGGACGAGCTGCAGCGCTACCTCAAGCTGGGCCAGCGCCGCGCCCTGGCCTGCGCCAAGGTCTCGCTCGCCTTCCGCGCCCGCTCGACGTCGGGCGTCCTGCGCGACGTGCGCATCGCCTGCGGCGCCGTGGCCCCCACCGTGGTCCGCGCCCGCGAGGCAGAACGGGCGCTCGAGGGCACGCTGCCCACCGCCGATGCCATCGGCCGCGCCTGCGCCGCGCTGGCGCGCGACATCCGGCCGATCGACGACGTGCGCTCCACCGCCGCCTGGCGCCTCGCCGCCTGCGCCGAGCTGCTCCGCCGCGCGCTCCCCGGCCCCGTGTAGGCCGGGTCGCTCTTGCCCGGGCGCCCGCGATGGTGTCCAATGCATCGTCCCGCTCGCCCGGCGACGGCGGCGGACGGGTGCCGGAACGCGCTCCGCAACCCGCCGTCGGCCCGGGACCATGCTCCCGGCAGGAAGGAGTCCCTCATGCGCGCGCTGCTGCTGCTGTCGCTCGTCGCCGCCGTCCTGCCCGCCTGCAAGAAGGAAGCGGAGCGGGCCGAGCCGGTCGCGGCGGAGCCCGCGTCGTCGGCGGTGCCGGCCGCGGCGACACCGACGCCCGCTCCGACCCTCGAGGACGCCGCGGAACGGATTGCCGCGCGCCTGGGGGAGCTCGCGACCGCCGCGCAGTGTGCGCGGCCGGACTCCTCGAGCCGGAACTGGTGCGTCGCCGCCCAGGGCTGGGCGACCGGCACCGCCGCCGAACTGCCCGTCGGCGGCTCCGCCCTGCTCGGCCTGAGCCTCACGCTCGACGCGCGGCACGCTGCCGCCGCCGCGATCCTCGAGCCGGCCGTGGTCTCCGTCCTGGCGTTGCGCAACGAGGGCGGCACGGCGACGGCGCAGACCTCGACGATCACTCCGACCAACGCCGCGGAGGGGAGCGCCTTGACCCAGGCCGCGTTCAACCTCGCGCTGGTCTTCAAGGGTCAGGTCGAGTCGGCCGAGGTGCCGGCACCGCTGGTCGAGTTCATCGGCAGCCTGCCCGCCGTGGCCTCGAACCCGGCCGTCGCCGGCGGTCGGGGCTGGCGGTTCGACAATCCCGAACCGGTCGAGCTCCGGCGCGTCGGAAACGACTGGGTCGCCGTCCAGTTGCTGCCCGACGACCCCGAGGGGCTCGTCCTCACCACCTTCACGGATCGGTTCGTCGCGCTCTGACTCGCGCCGGTGCCGCGCCGCCTTCCCGTTCCGGTTCGTCCCGGGTCGGCTACAGCGCCCGCAGGAACTCCGGGCGCAGAAGCCGCGGGTCGCCCAGCGCCGCATCGATCTGCCGGAGCAGCCGCGCCTTGTCGGCCTGCAGGCGCCCCTTGAGCGCCAGCCAGTTGGAGGCGTGGTTCGACCGGAACTCGATCCCGTCGGCGTCGAGCACCGCCAGCAGCCAGCGGATCTCCTGCAGCGCCTCGGCCGGCGTCAGCTCGCGCCAGCCCGGGTCCCCCACCTGTTCGGCGAACGACGGCACCCGCTCCTCGAGCATCAGCGTCAGCGCCGAGGCGTACTCCGGGGCGATGGCGTCCAGCACCCGCCCGGTGGCCTCGGCGTGCTTCCGCGACCGCGCCGGGTCCGGTCCGGCCAGCCCGAGGATCACCGTCAGCGATTGCGCCAGCCCCGCCTGCTTCGCCCGACCGCACCCTTCGACCATCTGCGCCGCCGTCGCCCCCTTGTCGATCCGCCGGAGAACCTCGTCGTCCCCCGACTCGATGCCGACGTAGATCATCGTCAGCCCCGCCTCGCGCAGCCGCCGCAGCTCCTCGACCGTCTTGTGCAGCAGGTTCTGCGGCGAGGCGTAGCAGGTCACCCGCTGTAGCTTCGGGAAGCGCGCGTAGAGCCGCTCGAGGATCCGCAGCAGCCGCTCGGTGGACAACACCAGCGCGTCGCCGTCCGCCAGGAACACCCGCTCGACGCGCCCGCCGACCGCCGCCCCGGCCGCATCGACCTCGGCCAGCACCTCGGCTTCCGGCCGCGCCCGGAACGGCTTCGTCTGGTACGCCACGCAGAACGCGCAGCCGCCCTGCACGCGGTAGCCGGTGGGCGAGTCGGGGTCGCGCTTCGTGCGCAGGTTGGAACAGCCGAGCGTCACCTGGAAGATCAGGGACCGCGCCTCGCTCGGGGGCCGGTAGACGGGGTCGACGTAGCGGATCGGCAGCCCGTACATCACGGCGCCTCCTCGTCCGGCTCCGCCGCGAGCCGCGCCGCGACCTCGGCCCGCCGCGCCGGGTCGGCCAGGGCGGCCAAGGCGTCGGCACCCTCCTGCCACCCCTCGAGCGCGTTGAAGTGGCGGTCGAGCGGGTCGCCGGCGAACGAGGGTACGAGGAACAGGTGCACGTGCGGGATGCGACGGCCGCGGGCGTAGGTCGCGACGAAGTCCGGTCGGCAGGCCCGCTTGAGCCGTCGGGCGACGCGACGCGCCAGTCCGAACAGGTCCGCGGTCTCCGCCGCCGTCAGATCGTGCCACCACACCTCGTGGCGCCGCGAGATCACCAGGCAGTGGCCCGCGGCCAGCGGCCGGACGTCCAGCAGCGCCAGCGACAGTGGACTCTCGGCCACCACGTGCGCCGGCGCCTCGCCCCGCACGATCCGGCAGAACACGCACTCGGTCGATTCGGCCACGTCGCACCTCCGGGCGCATCCTAGCCCGGCGCGCGGAGACGAGGAAGTCAGCCCACGCCGACGCCCACGGGAAGAGGGGGAGACGGACGCCCGCCGGGCGGCGGCGGGCGCCATCGGTCTCTCCCCAGGGGTGCGGAAGCGGCCGGCGCGGGCCGGCCGTCGGCTACTGGCGGTGCTTGAGCAGGTCGTCGACCACGGTCGGGTCGGCGAGGGTGGTGGTGTCGCCGAGTTCCTTGATCTCGCCCTCGGCGATCTTGCGCAGGATGCGGCGCATGATCTTGCCGGAGCGGGTCTTGGGCAGGCCGGGGGCGTACTGGATCTTGTCCGGCTTGGCGATCGGGCCGATCTCCTTGGCCACGTGGTTCATCAGCTCCTTGCGCAGCTCGTCGGTGCTCTCGAAGCCGCCCTTGAGCGTGACGTAGGCGTAGAGGCCCTGGCCCTTGATGTCGTGCGGGAAGCCGACGACCGCGGCCTCGGCCACGGCCTTGTGCGACACCAGCGCGCTCTCGACCTCGGCGGTGCCGATCCGGTGGCCGGAGACGTTGACGACGTCATCGACGCGCCCCATCAGCCAGTAGTAGCCGTCCTCGTCCTTCCGCGCGCCGTCGCCGGTGAAGTACACGCCGGGGTACTGCACGAAGTAGGTGTTCTTGAACCGCTCGGGGTCGCCGAACACGCCGCGCATCATGCCGGGCCACGAGCGCTTGATCACGAGGTAGCCGCCCTCGTTGACGCCGCAGGTCGAGCCGTCCTGGCGGATCACCTCGGGGTGCACGCCCGGGAACGCCAGCGTCGCCGAGCCGGGCTTGGTGCCCCAGGCGCCCGGGAGCGGCGTGATCAGGATCCCGCCGGTCTCGGTCTGCCACCAGGTGTCGACGATCGGGCAGCGCTCCTTGCCGATCACCCGGTGGTACCACATCCAGGCCTCGGGGTTGATCGGCTCGCCCACCGTGCCCAGCAGCCGCAACGAACTCAGGTCGCGCTTCTTCGGCCAATCCTCGCCGTCGCGCATGATGGCGCGGATCGCCGTCGGCGCGGTGTAGAACGTGTTGATCTTGAACTTGTCGACGATCTGCCAGAACCGATCCGGCTTGGGGAAGTTCGGCACGCCCTCGAACATGACCGAGGTCGCCGCGTTGGCCAGCGGACCGTAGACGATGTACGAGTGCCCGGTGACCCAGCCGATGTCGGCCGTGCACCAGAAGATGTCCTCCGGATGGTAGTCGAAGATCCACTTGAAGGTCAGGTACACGTAGGCCAGGTACCCGCCGGTCGTGTGCAGCACGCCCTTCGGCTTGCCGGTGGAGCCCGACGTGTAGAGGATGAACAACGGGTCCTCCGCGTCCATCGGCTCCGCCTTGCAGTCCGCCGTGATGTCCTTCGCGCCCATCTCGTCGTCCCACCAGGTGTCGCGGCCGGCCTTCATCGGCACCTCGTCCGGACGCCGCTTGACCACCAGCACCGTCTTCACGTCGGGGCACGACTCGAGCGCCTTGTCGGCGTTGGCCTTGAGCGGGACGGTCTTGCCGGAGCGGAGGCCGACGTTGGAGGTGACGAGGACGTTCGACTTGCAATCGATGATCCGGTCGCGCAGCGAGTCGGCGGAGAAGCCGCCGAACACGATGCTGTGGATCGCCCCGATCCGCGCGCAGGCCAGCATCGCGATCGGAAGCTCCGGGATCATCGGCAGGTACAGCGTGACGCGGTCGCCCTTCTTCACGCCCTTCTTCTTCAGCACGTTGGCGAAGCGGCACACCTGGGTGTGCAGCTCCTTGTAGGTGAACTTCCGGACGTCGTCCTCCGGCTCGCCCTGCCAGATCAGGCCGACCTTGTTCTCGTTGGGCGTGCCGAGGTGCCGGTCGAGGCAGTTGTAGGACACGTTGGTCTGGCCGCCGAGGAACCAGGCGATCCTCGCCTCCTTGAAATTCTCCTCGTTGACCTTCGTCCACTTCTTGAACCAGTGGAGCTCCGAGGCGATTTCGCCCCAGAACGCGTCCGGGTCGCTGATGGACTTGTTGTAGATCTTCTCGTAGTCCGCGCGGCTCTTGATGTACGCCCGCGCCGTGAAGTCCTTCGGCGGGGGGAACAGCCGCTTCTCGTCCATCATTGAAGTGATCGTCTTCTGGTCAGCCATCGTCTCCTCCTGGCAAGCCTTGAGACCCCCCGGGGTCCACCGCACGTCGGTCGCCCCCGTAACCCGAAGCCGACCCTCCTGTCAAGACCGGTTGAACCGCGCTTCAGCGTCCCCTTGCGCGACGTCCCACCCTCGGCTACCTCCTGGGAAACGGGGCGTTGCGCCCCCGGAGGCCGACCGCGTGCTTGCCGCCTCGCTGCACTACTTCCGTCTGGCCCCCCAGGCCGTCGCCCCGGCCCTCGAGGCCTTGCGTCGCCTCGGCATTGCCGCCGTCGAGACCCCGGTGCCGTGGAGCTGCCACGAGCGAGGCGGAGGTTTCGTCTTCGACGGGGATTCCGCGCACCTGGTCGCCCTGCTGGAGACCGCCGCCCGCCTCGGTCTCGGCGTCCACCTGCGCCTCGGCCCCGTCGTCGGTTCCGACCTGACCGGCCTCGGCCTCCCGGCCTCGATCGCCGCCGATCGCGACCTGGCCGCCCGCCATCCCGACGGCTCCCCGCAGGTCGTGCCGGTCCCGCCGCGCTGGCTGCTTCTCCCGTCCTGCGCCTCGCACGCCTACCGCGAGCGTGCCGCAGCCTGGGTCGCCGCCGTGGCGTCCGCCGTCGCGCCGTTCGCCGGCCCGGCCGGCCCGTTGCGCTCGCTGATCCTCGGCGATGCGTGGCCGTTCCTCGGTCGCAGCCCCGTCGGCGCTCCCGACCACCATCCGGACGCGCTCGCCGCCTGGGACGCGTACCGCGCCGCCGCCGATCCCGACGTCCGCGCGCGCGGCTTGCCCGCGGCGCTTCCCGGCCCCGACGCCCCGCGGCCCGCCCGCCTGGGCCTCGCCCGTTTCGCCGAGACTTCGTACCTCGAGCATCTTCGCGACCTCCTGCGCGCCGCCGCGACCGCCGTCGGCGACACCGTGCCGCTCGCCGTCACCCTGCCGCCCGCGGGCCTGTTCCAGCCCGTCGGCGCCGGCACGCTCGCCGCGCTCGTCGACCGCGTGGGGCTCGACGCCTACGGCTGGCACGAACGCCCCGCGGCGCTCGACCGCGATGCGCGGCTGGTGGCCGGCACCGCCCGCGAGCCGTTCGCCTCGTTCGTCCCCGTGGGCACGCCGCCGTACCTGCCGCAGCTCGACGGGGAGGATCAGCTGCACGCGTTGCGGAGCTGCCTCGCTGCCGGCCTGGGCGAGCTCGTGCTGTCGATGGGCGTCGCCCGCGACCGCTGGTCCGGCGGGCTGCTCGACGAGGCGTTGCGCGAGGGCGAGCCGACCCACGTCTACCGGCGGTTGCTCCACGGCCTGACCCGCAGCGGCTGGTTCGCCGGCCGCCGCCGCCCCGTCGCGGCGCTGGTCGTCCCGCGGGGCTACGTGCGCGGCGCGCTGGTCGCTTGCGCCGAACTGGTCGGCCCGGTCGCGCCGGGCTTCGCCTCCGCCGCCGGCTTCGACCCGCCCGCGGCGCTCGAGCCCGCCGACGAGGGCCCGGGCGGCGGAGCCTGGTGGCGCTGGTTCCGCGCCGCGGAGACCGCCCTGCAGGAACTCGGCGTGCCGTACGTGCTGTTCGACGACGAGGGTCCCGCGGCGCCCGACCCCCCGCTGCTGCTCGCCCCGACCCTCGCCGAGTGCCCTGCGACGCTCGCCGCGCTGCTGCGTCGTCGGGTCGCTCGCGGCGCGACGACGATCTGCGGCCCCACCCGCCCGGAACGCGACCTCGAGACCGGCCGGTCCCTCGAGCCGCTGGACGGGCTGCCGTTCCTGGTCGCGCCCACGGCGGAAACGCTCGGCTCCGCCCTCGGGACGGCGTTCGCACGCCCGCCCCGCGAGCGGCTCGAGCGGGCGCTGTTCGTCGATGCCGTCGGCGCGCCGACCGGCCTGGCACTGGTCCACCGCGGCTCGCGCGAGCTGCCGATCGGCCTGGCGACCGAAGGGCTGGCGCCGGGGTCCGGTCCCGACGTCGACGACGGGGCGACGGAGGGTTGGCGCGACGTCGATGAGCCGGGGCTGCTGCGTGCCGCCGGGAGCATCTCGCCCGGCGAGGTGCGGTTGCTGGTGCCGGCCCGGAAGGAGGCGCCGTGATCGCCGCCGGGCTGCGCTTCGAGCGGGTGCGTCCGGCGGAGCTGGCGGCGCTGGCGCGCTTCGCCGCGGAGCCGCCGCCGGAGTCCCGGATCGGCGACGTGCGCCACGGCCTGGTGCTCGTGACCCGCGCCGGCGTCCCGGTCGCGCTGGCCGCCGTGCGCCGGAGCTTCGTCCCGCTGCCGGCCTGGCTCCCCCGGGACACCGCCGTCGACGTGACGGCCCTGGGGCGCCTGCGGCACGAGCACCGCGCGACCTGGGCCGTCGCCGGCGGTGCCGCCGTCCTCCACCGCCTCGACGTGGCGCTGTCGCGCGCCTTCGACCCGTCCGCGGACCTGCTGGCGTGCCTGTTGCCGCTGGCGCACGAGGTGCGGGCGGCGCGCGTCGCCGGTGAGCTGTTGTTCTCGCCCGCGCTGCTCGACGAGGTCCCGATTCCCGCCGTCGGGCAGGTCCGCTCCGCCTTCGACCTGCTCCTGCCCGACGACCGGACGGCGCTGGTCTACGCCTTCGGTCCGCAGGGCCTGTCGTTCGGCCTGATCGCGGAGAAGCGCCGCGGCGAGCTGGTGCGCGTGGCGGGACACGACGCGCTGGGCGGCATCGCCGTCCGCCGCGCGCAGTGGAAGGCCGCCGTGCCGCGCATCCTGCAGGAGACGGCCCAGCGCTTCGCGCCCCCCGCCGTGGGCGTATTCGGCGACGAGGCGGCCCTGCGGCGGATCGTGTTCGGCACGGAGCCGGCGGCGCTGCCGCGCGCGCTGGCGACGCGCGACGTGATCCTCGACCCCCTCCCGTCCTGGCTCGGCGTGCTGCTCGGCCTCGATACCGCCGCCAAGGCCGCCGGCACCGCCCGCTCGCTGCTGCGGCGCTTCGGCCCGGCCGGCCTCGTCGACCGCTTCGACCCGGTCCGCCTGACCGGCGAGCTGCAGAAGCGCCTCGGCGCCGAGAACCCGCTCTCCCGCGCCCTCGGCTTCGACCCGCTCGCCGTCCTCGCCCGGCTGCAACGATGGCAGGATGGTTGAGTTGACCGGATCGAAGCTGTTGGCTGTTGGCGGCTGGCCGTTGGCCGGGTGGTTGGTGGTTGGCCGTTGGCCGTCGCCTCCCGCCCGATGGTAGGATGCCCGCCGGAAGACGGGCCGGGGTCGCGACCCCGCCCGGAAGGAGGAATCGATGCTCCGCAGGATCGGACACCTCGGAATCGCCGTGAAGGACCTCGACGCCGCCGTCAAGATCTACCGCGATACGCTGGGCCTCGAGCTGGCCGGCATCGAGGAGGTCGCGGAGCAGAAGGTGCGGGTGGCGATGTTCCCGGTCGGCGAGAGCCGGCTCGAGCTGCTGGCGTCCACCGCGCCGGACGGCCCGATCGCGAAGCACATCGAGAAGAAGGGCGAGGGGATCCAGCACGTGGCGTTCGTGGTCGACGACCTCGAGAAGACGTTGGCGGAGTTCAAGGCGCGCGGCGTGCCGCTGATCGACGAGAAGCCGCGCATCGGCGCGGGCGGCCACAGGATCGCGTTCGTTCATCCCAAGGGCACCGCCGGGATTCTCGTCGAGCTGACGGAGCTGGACCACGCGTAGCGGCGCCCCTGGTCCGACCCGTCCGCTGTGCTAGACCGAAGTTCCGCCACACAACAACACTCAAGGGGCCGTGATGGCCATGGAAAGGTGGATTTCGACACGACATGTGTAGGCATGTAGGATGTCGATATGGTTCACATTATACTTGACAGCACGGATTGATTGGTGTACGTGGTGCGCATGTACATCGCCACCATCCCCAATCGCGGCTCGCCCCCGGCCATTCTGATCCGCGAGAGCTACCGCGAGGGCGG
>JAFGHH010000496.1 GCA_016930215.1 Deltaproteobacteria bacterium | reverse complement strand
GCGCCTCCCCGGGCGGCAGATCCAGGCACGCCGCTCCCGCCTTGCCCATCTCGGTCCGCGGCCCCCGAGTCCCCAGCACCGCCGCCACGATCCGGTCGAGACTCGGGGCGTGGCCGAACGCCAGCACCTCGTCCGCCTCCGTCCGCGCCAGCTCCTCGAGGAACGCCGCCGGGTCCGCCCCGGGCAGCAGCGCCTCCGTCCGCCGGATCGAGCCGGACGGCAGTTCCAGCGCGCGGCGAAACAGCTCCGCCGTCTCCACCGCACGCAGGTACGGACTGCTGAACAGCGCTCCCGGACGCGCGTCGAGCTTCCGCAGCCCGCGCGCCGCGCGCTTCGTCTTCTCGCGACCCGCGTCCGTCAGCCGGCGCTCGGCGTCATTCGCCGGACAGCCCGGGTCGGCCCGGTCCACCGCGATGCCGTGCCGAACGAGGATCAATCGCATCTGCAAGCTCCTTTCCACGCCCGCCGTTCCGGTCGAACCGCGCTTCCGCACGGCGATTCCGGCCCGCTCGAACCCCAGCGGACCCCCGCCGTGCGTCCATCGTGCGTCGATTCCGCAACGGCGTCGTCACCGAATCGCGCCCCACTTTTCGCGGCGATGTCAACCGTTCGTTGCATACGCAACGGATGCTCTGCCCGTCCGGCGGCCGCACCGCCGGCGGAACGGGGCAGGCAGGATGTTCGAGGATCTCGCTGGACGTACCAAGGAACGCGGCGCCGGCAAGCGCCGCGTCGTGGCGATCCTGGTCGCCATCGGCATCAATGTGCTGGCGGGTGCGGGACTGCTCGTCGCCACCGCCACCGGCGCGCCGCGCCGAGCGCACGAGGTGGACGTCAAGTTCGTCCAGCAGGTCTCCGCGCCGGTCGCGCCCGCCGCCAAGCCGCCCCCGCCGCCACCGCCACCCCCGCCCCCGCCGCCGTCCTCGAGCGCGCAGACGTCGAAGCCCAAGCCGCGCGGCCGCAACCTGGCGGCGCCCCGCAGCACGCCCAGCCTGGCGCCCGAGGAGACCGAGCCGTCCGGTGAGTTCGAGGTCCAGTCCGACGGGACATGGGCCGACAACAGCGCCGGCGTGCCGGACGGCACCGCGCGGCCGGACACCACGGCCGAGGCCACCGAACGCGCCGCCATCGAGGCCGCCGCGCGCGCCGCGGCCGAAGCCGCCGCCAAGGAGCAGGCCGCCGCGGAGGCCGAGGCGGCCGAGGCGGCCACGGAGGCCGCGACGCGCCCCATCCCCGTCCCCGAGCGGGGCTCGCCGCCGCGAGCCCGCGGCCACAACCGACCGCCGGCCTACCCCGAGGCGGCACGCCGTGCCGGGCTGGAAGGCACGGTCATCGCCCGGCTCGTGATCAACGAGCGGGGCGAGGTCGAGGAAGTGCACATCCTGCGCGGCGACGCGGCGTTCCAGGACGCCGTCACCGCCGCGCTGCGCGACTGGAGCTACGAACCGGCCGTCTTCGAGAACCGGCCGATCCGCGTCTATCACGTGGTGCGGGTCCCGTTCCGGCTCGAGACGTAGTCCGGCGAGGCACGGAAGGTCCGGCGAGGCACGCCGGGAAGGAGGTTCGCGATGGAGTTCTCCCTGGAACAGATCTGGGCCAGCATGGGCACCCTGGCCAAGGTGGTGGTCGCCGTCCTCGGCGTGATGGCCGTGGCAGCCGTCACCGTCACCGTCGATCGGCTGGTGCTGCTGTACCTGGCGCGCAAGCGCGCGCGTCGTTTCGGCGGCGAGTTGGGCGAACGCCTCGACGACGGCTCGCCCGACGACGTGCGCGCGCTGGCGGCGCGGCAGAAGCGCAACCCGCTGGCCCAGTTGGTGCAGGAGGGCGTCGAGGCCTACGCCAAGGGGACGCTTCGCCCGGGACACCGCGTCTCGGCCGGCGAGCTGGCGCGCCGCGCGATGACGCGCCGTGCCGACACGATCTCCGCCGACCTGCGACGCGGCATGTCGGTGCTGGCCTCGGTCGGCTCCACCGCCCCGTTCGTCGGCCTGTTCGGAACCGTCGTCGGCATCATCAACGCCTTCCACGGCATCGCCGCCACCGGCTCGGGCGGCCTGGCTGCCGTCTCCGCCGGCATCGCCGAGGCGCTCGTCGTCACCGCGCTCGGCCTCGGCGTCGCCATCCCCGCCGTGCTGCTGTTCAACTCGCTGTCGACCCGCATCGATCGATTCGAACTCGCTCTCTCCTCTGCGGGCGGCGAGTTCGCCGACTGGCTCGACGGACTGGATCGCCGCCCCGCCGCCGACGAATCCGCGGAGTTGACCGATCGGCCCGACCTGGACCACGCACGCGACGACGTGCTGCTGCCGAATGCCGTCGCCCTGTCCTCGGTGGCCAAGCCCGCCGTGGAGGACTACGCATGATCCGCTTCAAGACCGGCCGGCCCGCCGCGCGACGCGCGGTGCGCCCGGCGCTCAACGTCACCCCCCTGGTCGACGTCGTGCTCGTGCTGTTGATCATCTTCATGGTCGTCACCCCGATGATGCAGCATGCCGCCCGCGTCGATCTCCCGGGCATCCTGCACACCGACCGCGAGAACAAGGGGCACCTCGACCCGATCACGGTCTCCCTCACCGCGAACGGCGAGCTGTTCTACGAACAGCAGCCGGTCGCACGCGACGCGCTGGCGAGGATGCTGGCCGACCTGCACCGCAGCGCCCCCGACCGCCGGATCGTCCTGCGCGGCGACCGGGACGCCGACTTCGGCGAGGCTCGCCGGCTGTTCGCCATGTGCCGCGGCCTCGGCTTCTCCGGCGTCTCGCTGATGGTCGGCGAACGCCACGGCGAACGACGCGGCGCGCGCGAGAAAGGGCGCTGACCCGATGGCGATCAATTTGGGCGACGACGCACCGGGCAAGGTGCGCCCCGAGATGAACGTCACCCCGCTGGTCGACGTGGTCCTCGTCCTGCTGATCATCTTCATGGTCGTGACCCCGCTGATGTCCAAGCAGTTCTGGGTCAACGTGCCGGAAATGCAGAAGCTGGAAGAGCAGCCGCCGCCCGACCAGCGCGTGCCGGTAGTGCTGGCCGTCGCCGCGGACGGCAACCTGTCGATCAACCGCAGCCCCGTGACCCGCCACGAGCTGGACGAGCGACTCCGTCGCATCTTCGCCGCCCGGCAGGACGACCGCACGCTGTTCGTCCAGGCCGACGACCGCGCCGCCTTCGGCCGCGTGGTCGAGGCGATGGACGCGGCGCGCGGTGCCGGCGCCGTGACGATCGCCGTCCTGCCCGAGAAGGAGGAGGACGGCTGACCCATGCGACGTTCGGCCGCCACCGGCCCCGGTGCCCGCGCGCTCCTCGCCGCCCTGCTGGTCCACGCGGCTCCCGGCCCCGCCCGGGCATGGCCGGCCGACCCGCAGCCGCCGTCGAGCGACGAGACCGAACCGGGCACGCCCGCCGCGGACCACGCCGGCGGGCTCCGGGGCCGGATCGTCGGCACCGTGGTCGACGACCAGTCCGGCGAGCCGCTGGTCGACGCGGCCGTCGAGGTGGTGGGCGCCGACGTCACCGTTCGCACCGACCTCGACGGCCGCTTCGTCGCGAACGTTCCGCCCGGCCGTTACACCGTACGCGCGTACTACCCGCTGTACACGGCGGAGCGGGTGGCCGAGGTGCGGGTCCGGGGCGGACGGGAACGAACGGTCGACTTCGCGCTGGCCGCCGAATCCGCCGCGGCGATCGAGGAGGTGATCGTCACCGCCCGGGCGGAGCGGCAGACCGAGGCGGCCCAGCTGCTGCAGCGGCAGCGCTCGGCCACCGTCAGCGACACGATCAGCGCCCAGGAAATGTCCCGCTCGGGCGCCGGCACCGCCTCCGAGGCGGCACGCCGCGTCACCGGCGCCACGGTGGTGGACGACCGCTACGTCTACGTACGCGGGCTCGGCGAGCGCTACGGCCACACGCTGTTCAACGGCGTGCCGCTGCCGAGCCCGGAGCCCGACCGCCGCGTGGTGCCGCTTGACATCTTTCCCGCCGGCCTGCTCGAGAGCTTCCAGATCATCAAGACCGCCTCGCCCGACCTGCCGGCGGACTTCGCCGGCGGCTCGTCGCAGATCGCCACCCGCCAGTTTCCCGATCGGTTCGTCCTGCGCACCGGCCTGTCGCTCGGCGTCAACACCCAGGCCACGTTCCAGGAGCTCGGCCTGCCCGACATCCAGAACCTCGATTGGCTGGCCTTCGACGACGGCACCCGCGACATCCTCGACACCCTGCCCGACGCCCAGGTGTTCGAGGGCCACGAGCTGCCGGACGGCTCCACCATGACGGAGGAGCAGGTGGAGGCCTGGGGCGAGTCGCTGCACAACGACTTCTCGCCGGACTTCCGCACCGCCTGGCCCGACCTCAGCCTGTCCGCCTCCGTCGGCGACACCCTCCATCCCGGCGGCCGGCGCCTCGGCTACGCCGCGTCGCTCAACTACTCCAACAAGCTGCGCGACGTGCTCGAGGTCCAGCGCTCGTTCTCGCTCGCCGACGTGGATCGCGACGGCGACACCGTCCCCGAGGGCCGCGAGCTCATCGTGCGCAGCGACTACGCGGGCGAACGCGCCACCAACGGGGTGCTGTGGGGCGCCCTCGGCAGCGCGGCCTTCGAGTTCGCCGACGGCCACGAGACCAGCGTCGACCTGCTGTACACCCGCAAGGCGGACAACGACGCCCTGCGCCTGGAAGGCAAGGACCCCGACGAGATCCTGCCGGTACGCTACGACCGCCTGCGCTACGTCTCGCGCTCGCTGCTCCTGGCCCAGCTCCGCGGCCGGGACGAGTTCCGCAACGGCTTCGACACCGACCTGCGCTGGCAGGCCAACGTCTCGCTCAGCGACCGCTCCGAGCCCGACACGCGCGAGGTGACCTACCAGCGGGTGGACCGCGACGACGGCAGCAGGGGCTACGAGTTCCTCACGGGCAGCCAGAGCGGCGCCCACTTCACCAGCGCGCTGGACGAGGTTTCCGGCGGCGGCGGCGTGGACTGGACCCTGCACCTCCCACGCCCCGGCCTGCCCGCGTCGTTCAAGCTCGGCGGCCTGGCCCAGTACCGCGACCGCCACTTCGGCGCCCGTCGCTTCCGCTTCCTTCAGCAGCGCCGCGCCGACCGCGATGCGTTCCTGCTGCCGCCCGACGAGCTGTTCGCCGCCGAACACATCGGCCCCGACCTGCGACTCGAGGAGTCGACCCGCGTCGACGACACCTACGACGCCACGCAGCTCCTCGGCGCCGCCTACTCGATGTTCGACCTGGTGCTGTTCCCCGGCCTCCGGACCATCGCCGGCGTCCGCTTCGAATACTCCGACCAGCAGGTCGTCACCCGCAATCCCTACGCCGCCCCGGGTGAGCCTCCGGTCTCCGCCGGCCTGCTCACCTGGGACATCTTCCCCTCGATCAACCTGGTCTACGCCGTCCGCGAAGGGATGAACCTGCGCTGCGGCGTTTCGCAGACCACCGCCCGGCCCGAGTTTCGCGAGCTG
>JAFGHH010000495.1 GCA_016930215.1 Deltaproteobacteria bacterium | reverse complement strand
GTCGGCGGCAGCAGGTCGTCGCGGGTCT
This sequence comes from Deltaproteobacteria bacterium, assembly GCA_016930215.1. GTDB lineage: Bacteria > Myxococcota_A > Polyangia > DRWM01 > JAAZOP01 > JAAZOP01. The sequence goes on along the minus strand of JAFGHH010000495.1, from coordinate 2,711 downwards.
CGAGCGTGAGGCGCGCCCAGCGGCCGGCGGCCGCGGCCGCGCCGCTCGCCCCGGGGCCGGCGGCCGAGGCAGCGTCGGCCGGGCGGCGCGCGGCGCCCTGCTCGGCGAGCACTTGCGCCAGCGGCGGCACCGCGTCGAGCAGGCGGTAGACGCCGCCCTCCGGACCGCCGTCGGCGGCGCGCCCGCCGTCGGTCACGTACTCGATCGTCGAGAGCGCCCGGCCTCCGAGGTCGGCGTAGACCGCCCGCTTGCGCAGCTCGGTGAGCACACGCAGGGCCGCGGCGCGCTCGGCGTCGCCGCGCGCCGCGAAGCCCGGCAGCGCGACCTCGCAGAGGTGACGGTACTCGTCGACGCGCAGGTCCTCGAGCCTGGCGAGCGTCGTGTCGACGAGGCGGGCCGTCGGCTCGGGCAGGGCGTCGTCGGGCCCGAGGAAGCGGCCCTCCGCGCCGGCGAGCGCCTCGGGCAGCGCCGCGCCGAGCTCGTCGAGCGCGGCCTCGACCTCGGCTCGCCAGGCGCGGCGCACGCGGCGCGGCGTCGGCCGGCGCCCGAGGTCCTCCTTCTCGCCGGCGCGCCGCACGACGACCGGCTCGCCGAAACGATTGACCAGCGACAGGCGCCCGTCGCCGGGGGTCAGGAAGGCCTCGACCACGCCGCCGAACTCGCCACGCCCGGGCGTGCCGCCGGGGCGCATGTTGAAGCGCAGGTCGTGGGCGGCGTCCTTGAGCACGCCCTGGTGGTGCAGCGCACGCAGCATCGCGTCGGCGATCTTCGCCTCGCTGCCGTTGGCCACGACCTCGACGCCGCCCTCGCCGGTGTCGACGCTGACCACGAGCTCGTGAGGGCGCAGGAACTTGATGTCCATGTTCTCGCGGAAGCCGACGCGACGCGGCGGCGGCGCGGCAGCGCCGGCGACGATCGCCGCGTCGCCGGCGGCTGCGGCGGCGCCGGATGTGGCTGCGGCGGGCGCGGCGGCCTCGCCGTCGCGGCCGCCGTCGCCCTTCGCCGCCCCGTCCCCCGGGCGCGACTCGACGATGGTGAACTTGTACGGCCCGGTCGGCGTGAGCTGCACGTAGTTGAGCGAGAGCAGCTCGAAGAGCCGCCGGCGCTCCTCGGGCATCGCCGCAAGGTCGAGGCCGGTGATCGGCGAGATGACCTGCGAGGCCTCCTCCGTCGTCAGCCCGAGCACGCGGCGCGTGAAGTCGACGAGGTAGGCGGCGTACTCGGTGTCGGTGAGCGCCTTGCGGTCGTAGAGCGAGTCGCCGGCGTAGTCCCGCCAGCCCGGGCCCATCGACGGGTCGACGTGCACGTAGCCGAACTCGCGCAGGAACGGCGAGGTGGAGTCGACGCCGACCTGCTCGCCGTTGTGCATCAGGAGCAGGTCGTAGGCCTTGAACGGGTGCGCCCCGGCGGGGTTGCCGCGGCCCTCGGCGTCGATCGCCGGGGAGTTCGTCGGGTAGCGGTGGTGCAGGGCCCAGACGTGAGCGAAGAGCGCGTGAGTCGTCACCACGCGCCCGCAGGTCGCGATCTCGAGGCCGCCCTCGGCGACGCCGGGGTAGCCGCCCCAGAAGCGCGCGAAGTCGAGGTACTCGGGGATCGTATGCGTCCAGCCGGAGATCTTGACCGCGGCCAGGTCCTCACCCATCGACACGAGGTAGCCGCGGCGCTTGGCGGCGTACTTGCCCTCGGGAGCCCCGGGCTCGCTGTGGGTGCGGTAGTAGCGCGAGTCGATGAGGTGGCCGAGGACGGACAGGTACTCCTCGCGGACGTCGGCGAGGAAGGCGGCGAGGGCGGCGCCGGTGGCGCCCCGGCCGTCTGCCGTCGCGCCGGCCGGCGGGTCGCCGGCCTCGAGGTCGTCGAGGGCCCGGGCGAGCTCGTCGTCGCCGAGCTCGCCGTACTTCGTGCGCCGCTGCAGCCAGCGGTCGGCGGCGAGCAGCGTGCGGCCGTAGCGCGCCAGCACGTCGGGCCGCGGCTCGACGAAGAAGAGGTGGAAGTCGCCGGGGTCCTCGCGCAGGTCGGCCAGCCGCCAGCCCTCGGGCCCGGCGTAGCGCTCGCGGACCGGCAGGCGGAAGTCGTCGAGCCGCTCCGCGACCTCGGCGGCGGCGATCTCGGTGCCGTCGGCGCCGTACACGCCGCAGCCGCCGAGGTGCTCGAGCATCTCGCGCAGCGTCTCGGCGCGGTCGTAACCCAGGGTGTTCACGACGAGGCAGCAGCGCCCGCGGACTGGAGCCGGGGCGAAGCCGGCCCAGGCGAGGCCGCCCCCTCGGTTGTTGCCGCCGTTCGAGGAGAGCCGCGCCGCCTCCCAGATAGCGGCGACGTCGACCGGCTCGCTCACGGTCAGCGAGCCGACACGGCAGGAGTCGTGCTCGGCCGCCGGCGGCGCCGTCACGGAGCCCTCGCCGCCATCCGTCGCGACAGCCGCCGTGGCCGGCGGCGGGACCACGTCGTCCGCCGCCGCCGGCCAGTCCGGCATCTCGAGCAGGTCGGTCCGCCCGCGCAGCTTGCGGATGTCGTCCATCAGCGCATCCCGGTCGGCCACGGAGCCGTTCTCGGCCAGCGCCCCGCTCTCCCGGTTGAGGGCGTCGATGAGGACGGCCAGCTTCACCATGTTGAGCACCGCCCAGTTACGGAAGCGGCGGCGCATGAGCTCGCGGTCGTTCTGCACCATCAGCTCGGGCTTGGTCGTGATGCCGCCGCGCGGGCAGTCGAGGTGG
>JAFGHH010000494.1 GCA_016930215.1 Deltaproteobacteria bacterium | reverse complement strand
GCTCGACGAGGCCGCCCGCAACCTCGCCCGGGCGATGGAGCTGGCCGGCGAGCAGGAGGACCGGCGGGCGCTCGGCGAGATCCACCGCAACGCCGCGCGGCTGTCGATCTGGCAGCGCCGGCCCGAGCGGGCGGTGGCCTACGCCGACCGCGCGCTGGCCCTCGCGCAGCAGATCGGCAACGAGGAGTCGCTGGGGCTGGCCTGGGAGCTGGTCGGCGAGGTACGGGCGTTCGCGGGCACACCGACCGGCGCCGAGGAGCCGGACGTCTGCTTCCGCCGGGCGATCGATACCTTCCGCCGCATCGGCCACCAGGTCGAGCTGGCCCGCGCGCTGTACTCGTACGGCCACGTGCTGCGGGTCCAGGGCCGGACGGCCGACGCCCAACCGATCCTCGGCGAGGCGCTCGACCTGTTCACCCGCCAGGGAAGTGCGCTGGCCGAGCGGGTGCGGCAGCTGCTGGCGTGAGCCGCCGGACGGCTCATCGGCAGGTGATGCTCATCATCCAGCACGGCTCGACGCCGCAGAAGGCGTCGAAAAACGCGTCCCCGGCGCTCGCCCAGTCCGGATACCCGGCCACCGCATCGATCGCGCGTTGCGTGCAGCGCTGGACGCCGCCGGTCGAGGTAGACCCGATGGCGCCGCCCGTGGAGGTAGCGGCGCGGCGCTGGACCGCATGGCGCCGCCCGTGGAGGTAGCGGCGCGGCGCTGGACCGCGCGAAGCGCGGGACGAGCCCGCCGGCCCCGCCGGCGAGGCGGCATCGAACCGCTCGCGGCGCCATCCGCCCGACGCCCTCGGAGGACGCCGCCCGTCGCAGGTCGCGGAACCATCGGCGCAGCTTCCGCAGCCGGGTGCGACGCACGACGGTCTCCCCGAGCCGGACAGACCTCTGGCGGGCGTGCGTCGTCAGGGTCGCCGGCGCGTTGAAGATCGGGAAGCGCAGGCGCTTCGCCTTGACGTTGGCGAATGTCGATGCCCTGCGGCGCCCGCTTCAGCGGGCCTTGCCCCCTACCGCGCGGTCCGGGCTGGACCGACGCACCTCGGCCCGACGCACCTCGGCCCTGCAGGCCCGCGGCCCTTGCCGCGCCGCAGGCTCCCGGCCTAGGCTGCGCCTCGCGGGGAGGAGGGGAAGATGCCCAGGTCCGGGAACGACCGCATCCGGCTGCCCGAGGAACGCTGCTACTACTTCGCCTCGCGGTTCGAGCGCGACCGGCTCCTGTGCTGGGTGCCGAAGGGTGACCTGGCGCGGATGCCCGCCTCCGAACGCCCCGCGGACCTGGATCCGCGGACGGTGCGCGACGGGGTCGAGCTGGTGGTCGATGACCGGCTCCTGCAGGCGATGGGCGTCCGGGTGTCCCTGCACACGTTGACACGGGAGGTGATCGCCCGGCTGGAGCGACCGGGCGTGGGGCCGCTGGTGGGCGCCGCCGAGGTCGAGGCCCGCCTGGCGGAGCTGGTCAAGTCGGCCACGCCCGGAGGCGCTGCGTGCCCCGCGGCGAAGCGGGCGAAGAAGGCCGGCCGGCCGGTGAGCCGCGCGTCGGAAGCGGGCGCCGCGGCCGTGCGGATGACCCGCGGGCAGGACGCCCGGAGCTTCTTCAACCGCCTCCAGCGGGGAGCAAGGTGAGTCATGGCCGACCTGCAGATCTACGTCCTGAACGTCGGCCAGGCGGACACCGCGATCCTCGTCACCCCGGGCGGGAAGTTCGTGCTGATCGACGCCGTGCGCCCGGCGAAGACCCTGGCGCTCCTCAAGGCGATCAACGGCGGCTCGTATCCCCGGCTCGACTGCCTGGTCGTCACGCATCCGCACCAGGATCACTACTCGGGCGTCGCCGGCGTGCTCGCGCAGGTCGACCTCGACACGGCCATCCTGCCCCCGTTCTGGTACGATGAGGGGACCCCCGGCTACCACCAGGCGGTCAACGCCATCACCACGGAGCCGGGGACCCAGGTCCGGTTCCTGGCGGGCTACGAGCGACTGTACCCCGACTCCCAGGGCTACCCGGGGGCGGACCCCTGCTACCTGGAACTGCTCGGGCCCCCGAACGATCTGCTGACCGAGCTGGTCGATGACAAGAAGTTCAACATGAACCACCTATCGATCATCGCCCGGCTGAACCTCGGCAAGTTCCGGATGGTCTTCGCCGCCGACGCCCAGATGGAGAACTGGAGCCACTACGACAGCGAACGGATGCTGCGGGACAATTGCACGGTGCTCAAGGCCGCGCACCACGGCAGCAAGAACGGCACCCAGTGGGAGCGCCTCGAACGCCTCGAGCCGCGCTACGTGCTGGTCTCGTCGGACCCGGACGGCCGGGACGAGCTGCCGGACCTGGTAGGGTGCTCGGTCTTCCACACCTACCAGCGCAGGGGCGACGCCCCGTGCGTCGCGCTCACCAGGACCTGCGGCAGCGTGCGAATCTCGGTCTCGGCGAAGGGCCAGCTGAAGGGCGTCGACTCGTTCGGGGAGGACGTCAACGAGGTCCCCGACCTCGCGAACGGCCGGCCGGTTC
>JAFGHH010000493.1 GCA_016930215.1 Deltaproteobacteria bacterium | reverse complement strand
GTGCTGGAGGGATACCTTCGCGGCGTGGTGGACCGTCTCGGCGAGGAACTGGGGGCGCTCGACCCGGCCTCCGTTCCGGACGTTCGATTCGTCGGCGGGCTGGTGCGTCGCGCTTCCGAGGCGGGCGGCGGCGGGAAGCGGTGAGTCTCGACCTCAACGGGTCGGGCTTTCGGCCCGGGATCCGTTGACGTTTGCTCCGCGCGAGCCCGTTCTTCAGGTGTCGGGTGAGGGTTTCTCCCGGATCGTGGCGTGGCGCGCGAAGGGTGTGCGGCAAGGTCGCGCGGTGTCAATGTTTCGCGGGGCCGCTGTCGTCGAGTTCGCCGGGCTGCATTGAATGTCGCACGTCGTACGAAACGCCCCACCGGCGTTCAGTGGATTTCGGATCGCTCGGTCGTCGGGATGCGGAGCGTACGACCGCCGCACTCCGGTCCTCGGCCGCAGACCGGGCAGTTTCGCACGGTCCCATTTGTCTCTTGACTGCGAACCGCGATTCGGCAAAGTATCCACCATCCCAGCCCGAGGGGGGCAGGGAAATCAGAGAGAGACAGGGTAGGCAGGAAGGAGGAGTGCAAGCATGATTGGTTGGTACTTCTGGGTGACTTCGCTGATCCTGATCGTCGGCGGCGCGCTCGCGGCGTCCTCGTTGATTCTTGCGAAGAAGCCGAACGCTCGCGACCTGCTCATGAAGGTTGCGCCGTACCAGGGTTCGATCGGCGTCGTGATGTTCCTGTGGGGCATCTACGACCTGATCGTGAACTTCCTCCTGCATCTCGGTGAGTTCGGGATCATCTTCGCGATGCCGATCTTCTGGAAGCTGTTCGGCGTCTTCATGATCGTCGGCTATCTCTGCGAGTTGCTGGTCGGGTTCCTGCTCGGGTTCGGCATGATCACGGCTTTCGCCGCCAAGAAGAGCCCGGCGGCCGCGCAGAAGGCCGAGGTCGTGATGAAGAAGCTCGCCCCCTGGCAGAGCACGCTCGGCATCATCGCGATCATCGCCGGTATCTACTGGCTGCTGTTCTCGCTGTTCCTCTGGAAGATCGGCCTGGGCATCTAGTCCGGCCCTCCGCACCGCTGGGCCTCCGGCGTTGAGTCGGGCCCCGTGGCTACCCGCCTTGTTCCGCCTGGGCAGGTTCGTCTGGAATTCGATCTGTGGACCCGTTGCCGCGCTATGATGGCGGGGCCGGTCGGGGCCGGTCGGGGCCGGTGGGAGGTCGGGCGGTGGCGGCGCGCAACGGGATCGTGACCTTGACCACGGACTTCGGCACGGCCGACGGTTTCGCCGGCGCGCTGCGGGGCGCGGTGCTGTCCGCGGCTTCCGGGGTGCGCGTGGTCGACATCACCCACGAGGTGCCGGCGCGGTCGGTGCGCGAGGGTGCGTTCGCGCTGCGTGCCGCCGCGCCGTTCTTCCCGCCGGGCACCGTGCACCTCGGCGTGGTCGACCCCGGCGTCGGCTCGGACCGCCGGTTGCTGGTGATCGTCGATCACGGGATGCAGCAGGTGTACGTCGGTCCCGACAACGGGCTGTTCTCGTACGTGCTGGACGAGGCGCGGGCGTTCGAGACGCACGAGATCGACCCGGCCGGGTTCCGTGCGACGAGCACCACGTTCCACGGCCGCGACATCCTGGGGCCGGTGGCGGGCCGCATCGCGGGCGGGGCCGACCCGTTGTCGTTCGGGCCGCCGGTCGTGGAGCCGCTGCGGCTGCCGCGGCATGTCGAGCCGATGGGGGCGCGCGAGGGGCGCGTGCTGCAGGTCGACCGGTTCGGCAACCTGGTCACCACGCTGCGCCCGTTGGGCGGCGACGTGGTCGTGGACGTGGGCGGCGCCCGCGTGGCGCGCCGTGTGACCTGCTATGCCGAGCTGGCGCCGGACGAGCCGGGCTGGTACGTCGGTTCGCTGGGACTGATCGAGGTGGCGCTGGGCGACGGTTCGGCCGCCGAGGCGATCCAGCGGGGCGTCGATGCTCCGGTGAGGCTCCTGTGACGCGCGCCACGCCGGCGGCGCTCGTGCTGCTGCTCGCCGGCTGCTCCGTCGGCTCCGGCGAGGGCTGGGTGCGCGGCGAGATCTTCCTGCCGGTCTGCGGCTACCCGGCAGCCGGCGACGACGCGGGAGGCGGGTCGTCCTACGAGCTGGCCGTGCGCTACCTGTTCGGCGACGTGGTCGACGACACGATCGACATCCGTCTGCAGGACAGCGGCGTGTTCGTCGACCGTGCGGACGGGCTGGTGATCCACGTGCGCAACCGCCATGACGTCGTGGAGGCGCTGCGCGCGGGCGGCCCCGTGGTCGTGCCCGTCTACTCCGAGTACCCGCCGCTCCCGGTGACGGGTCCCGACCTGGTGGTCCGGATGTCCCTGTACCTCAACGGGTCGTGCACCGCCGCCTTCCCCGACTTCGGCCGCGGCGTCGGGCAGATCGAGTTCACCTCGATGTACGCCCGCACGGCCGACGGCGACCACGCGAACATCGACCGGATCCGGGGGACCTTCACGGGCGTGGAGTTCCGCGACGAGCGGCCCGAGGTGGCGGTGGACGGCGCCGCCCCGTGGGCCCGCATCGACGGTTCGTTCGATTTCGACTACACGCGCGGCCGTCCGGCGCAGCCGTTCCCGTGAGCGACACCGCGAAGCTGACGATCCAGCGCCTCGGGCGCGACGGCGACGGGCTGGCGCGCCGCGCCGGCGCCGTCTGGAGCGTCCCGCAGACCGTGCCCGGCGACGTCGTCGAGGCCCTGCCCGCCGGCGCCTCCGGGCGACCGGAGCGCGGCGTCGTGCACGCCCGGCTGCTGCGGCTGCTGCGGCCGTCGGCCGACCGCGTCGTTCCGGCGTGCCCGGCGGCGGAGGAGTGCGGGGGCTGTGACTGGCTGCACGTGGCGTCGGCCGCGCGGCTGCGCGCCAAGGCGGCGCTCGTCCGCGAGGCCCTCGAACGGCCGGAGGACGCGCCGCTCGAGGTGCTGCCCGCGCCGACCGAGCGGTTCCGCCGGGTGACCCGGCTCGCCGTCGGCCGCGACGGCGACGGGCCGGTGGTCGGCTACCGCCACGCGCGCGCGCGCCGCGTCGTGCGGCTCGGCGGCTGCCCGGTGCTGGAGCCGGAGTTGGACGAGGTGCTGGCGGCGCTGGCCGCCGCCCCCGGGGCGCTCGGCGCCTGGCTGGCGGCCGAGGCGGGCGAGCTGTGGCTGCTGTCCGACGGAGCCCGCCTCGTTCATCTCTCGCGTGCGCCCGGCGGGGAGCGGACGGGCGGGCCCGGCGTCGGTCGCGCGGCCTCGGCGGCGTTGGCGGCGCTCCGGGCCGCCGTGCCGGAGCGACTGCGGCCCGGGTCGCGCGCGCCGTCGGTCGAGGCATCCGACGGCGGTCCGGCGCTGCGGGTGCCGCCGGGCGGGTTCGTGCAGGCGAACCGGGCGCTGGCGCCGGAGTTGGCGCGGCTGGCGGTCGAGTGGGCCGGTCTGCCGCCGCTGCACGTGCTGGAGTTGTACGCCGGCGCGGGGCATCTGACCGTCGCTCTGGCCCGCTCCGCCGCCTCGCTGGTCGCCGTGGAGTCCGACCCCGCCGCCGCCGCCGCGCTGGCGGAGAACCTGGAGCGGCGCGGGGCGCGGCACGCGCGGGCGATCTGCGGCGACGCGGCGCGGGCCGCGGCGGAGGCCGACCCGGGTCGGGTGGTCGTGGCGGACCCGCCGCGGGCGGGACTGGGCCCGGCGGCGGCCGTGCTGGCCGGCCGGCGTCCGGCGCGGCTCGTCCTGGTCTCGTGCGACCTGCGGGCGTTGGCCCGCGACACGCGTGCGCTCGGGGCGGCCGGCTACGTCCCGCGTCGCGCGGCGCTCTGCGACCTGTTCCCGACGACGCACCACGTGGAAGCGGTGACGCTGTTCGAGCCGGGGTGAGGGTGCTTGACCGCGGCGACGGTCGTGGAGCAACCTCACGGATTGCGGGTGGGGGCGAGGGTTCGGGATGGCGGACGAGGAGACGGCGGGCGGCGGGAAGCAGGGCGCGGCGGAGGAGCCGGCGGCGAAGCCGGCGGAGGCCCCGCGGGGCCGGATCGCGCGCCTCCGCCTGTTCCTCAAGAAGCACGGCCACAAGTTCTGGTGGCTGCACTCGCTGTGGGCGCTCAGCCTCGGCATCTTCGTGATGCTGCTGGCGCGCAAGGGATTCGAGTACCTGCGGTGGGTGGCGGTCGCGCTGGGCGGTGCGTGGCTGTTGTTCCTGGTCTTCTTCCGGCTCTACCGGTCGGGGGCGCGGCGCAAGGTCGAGGGTACGGCGGCGAAGGTGGGCTTCGTGGCGATGACCTACCTGATGAAGGACATGTACCAGATCATGCTCTTCTTCCTGCTGCCGTTCTACTGGAACTCCTGCACGGTCGGCGAGACCAACTTCTGGTTCGTCGTCGGGCTCGCCGTCTGCGCCCTGCTGTCGACGCTCGACGTCGTCTTCGACAACTACGTGATGCGCTGGCGGGCCCTCGCCTCCGTGCTCTACCTGATCACGGTGTTCGGCTGTCTGAACCTGGTGGTTCCGGTCCTGCTGCCGTGGCTGCCGGTGTCCTGGACGCTGCTCGGGGCGGCGGGGTTGTCGGCGCTGGTGTTCCTCACGCTGCACTTCCGCCTGCGCTTCCTGGTCAGCCGCTGGGGTCTGGTGCTGACGCTGGTCCTGGTGGCGGCGGCGATGTTCGGGGCGTACGCGGGGCGGAAGGGGATCCCGCCGGTGCCGTACTACGTGCAGTCGGCGGCGGCCGGGGTGATCGTCCGGGCCGACGGGCGGGTCCTGGACGCGCCGGCCGAGATCCCCGCGCCCGACCTGCCGCGGGTCGTCGCCGCGACCGACGTGGCGCTGCCGGCGGGCGGCATCGAGCCGTTCCGGCACGTCTGGCGTCGGGAAGGGCGGGAGGTCGCGCGGGTCGAACCCGAAGAGGTCCGCCTGGCGGGTCCGCCGCCCGCCGTTCGCTTGACCTCGCGGCTCCCGGCCGACAGGCTCCCGCAGGAGCGGCTGGGGGAGTGGGTCGTCGATGTGGAAACGTCCGCGGGGCAGCTCGTCGGTCGCGCGGATTTCGAGGTGGGGCGCTGACCGGCGGGGGTCCGGCGGGCGAGGGAGGTCGACCTTGGTGATGAGTAGTGGTGGTGGCGTGTTTCGGGACGGCGGCGACCCGCTGTTGCCGGTCGGTCCCCCGGCCGCCAAGCGGCCGAGCTTCCTGGGTGACCTGTTCGGCGTGCTGTTCTCGCCGACGGCGTTCTGGGCCCGTCCGCGGCCCACGGGGCTGCCCGAGGCGAAGCCGATCTGGATCCACCTGGCGATCCTGATCGGGATCCGCTCGGTCGCCGGCTTCGGCGGCGCGCTGTTGCGCGACGTGGGACTGGGCGCGGCGTTCGGCCAGCTCTTCTCGGGGCTGGTGGCGGCGTTCGCGATGGTCTGGCTGTTCACGGCGATCGTGGCCAGCCTGACGGCCGGGACGGCCGGCAGGGCGACGGTGCGCGAGACGTTCCGCTACGCCGCCTACGGCCTGACGCCGCTGTTCGCGATCGGCGTGCTGGCCGTCGTGCCGTTGCCGTACGTCACGCCGATCGCGGACCTCGTGCTGATGCCCTACACGTTCTACGTCCTTGCCCTGGGCGTCGTGCCCGCGCTCGGCGTGGCGGAGAAGGCCGCACCCGGCCGCGTGGCGCTGATCTGCGGCTCGTTGCTCGTCCTGTGGTCGATCATGCCGACCCTGATCCCGCTCGTCGTCGAGGCGCTCGTCCGCTGAGTCCCGCTGGGCACCGGCCGCGCCGAGCTCCCCGGCCGGGTGGAGGATCTGGTGCGAACCACCTGCGGGCTTCTGCTTGGATGGCTGCTCGTCGCCGCATGCGGCGATGGTGCCGTCGCCGATGCGGGACCCGACGCCGACTCCGAGACCGCGACGGACGGAGCGCCCGACACGGACGGGCCCGCGGACCCCGGAACGGACGACGCCGCCGACGACGTCGCGCCCGACCACGCGGACGACGCGGCGCCGGAGGCGGACGTCCGGGAGGACGACGCCGGCGACGACGTCGGCCCCGTGGACCCGCCCGCACCCCGGCCGCTGGTCGGCGCGATCCGCTGGGACGCCTGGCAGGAGGAGGGCGCGGTCCAGGCCGCGGTCGAGGCCTCGCTGAACCCGGCCCACTGGCGGTGGCGCGCTCCCTGGTTCGGCACCGTGGACGCCGAAGCCCGGCTTCGATTCGCCGGGAACCGCCCGGAGGTCATGGATGCCGAGATCGCCTTCGCCGTCGAGGCGGGGGTCGATTACTGGGCCTTCGTGACCTATCCGGAGTCGCTCGGTATGACGAACGCCCTGCGGCTCTACCTCGCGAGCGCCGACCGGCGCGTGCGTTTCTGCCTCAACCTGCAGGGCGGGTGGATCGCCCACGAGGCGGCCTCGTGGAACGACCAGGTCGCGCGCTACGTGGATCGGTTCCGGGATCCGCGCTACGTGCTGGTCGAGGGCGATCGTCCGCTGGTCTTCCTGTTCGACGCCTCCGGGATGCTGGGCGCGCCCGGGTTCGAGGATCCCGCCGAGGCGCGGGTGCGCTTCGACGCCCTGCGGGCCGCCAGCGTGGCCGTCGGGCTGGGCGAGCCGTACTTCGTGCTCCAGGGGTGGTCCCCGACCTCCGACGCCGTGCTGGCCGAGGCGCTCGGGTTCGACGCGCTCGGCGCGTACGCCGTCGCGGGCGGTGCCGACGAGGGGCAACCGTACGCCGCGCTCGCGGCGTCCGCGGCCGCGACCTGGGAGGCGCATCGGGCGACCGGTGCCGAGGTCGTTCCGGTCGTGACCGCCGGTTGGGACCGCCGTCCCCGGGTCGAGACGCCGGTGCCCTGGGATCCCTCGACCGACGCCCGCTACACCGTGAGCCCGACCGCGGCCGAGTTGGCCGTTCATCTGCTCGCGGCGCTGCGCTGGACGCGCGACCATCCCCTGGCGACGCCGGCCGACGCGATCCTGGTCTACGCATGGAACGAGCACGACGAGGGCGGCTGGCTGTGCCCGACGCTCGACGGTTCCGGAGGGGCCGACGCGTCGCGGGTCGAGGCGCTCGGCGCGGCGCTGGCGGGCTTCGAAGCGTCGCCGCGGGTCGCCAACGGTTCCTTCGAGCGTCCTGCGGCGCCGGACGGGTGGTACGTGGTGCCGGCCGGCGGCCTTCCGGAGAGCTTCGGCTGGGACACCGACGCGCCGGCGGGAACGTACTTCCTGGCCGACGCGCGGGCCGTCCACTTCGAGGGTGCCGCGCACGGCGCCCAGGCGCTCCTGGTGCCGGGCCGCCTCGAGCAATCGGTCGGCGTCCTGGCCGCGGGCGTCGTCCACACGCTGGCGTTCTCGCTGCTGGCGGGCACCTACCCGGGCGATCCGGCGGGGACGGTCCTGGTGGAGGTCCGCGAGGAGGATGTGGCGCTGGCGACGCGGTCCCTGGCGACGCCCGCGACTCCCGGGGTCTGGGAGAGCCGAACGCTTGACTTCACGCCGGCCGGCGTCGGGTCCGTGACGGTGCGGTTCTCCGCGACGGCGGGGATGTCCTGGCTGGACGCGGTTTCGCTGCGGCGTTGAGCGGCGCGGGGGCCGGAAGGGGGTCGAAGCGGAATCGGGCTACTTCGGCTTCGGCAGGACGGCCTCGAACAGCGCCTCGTTCATCAGCTGTCCGTCATCGATCCGGCGACGGTACTCGACGAAATCGATCACGTCCTTGCCGGTCAGCTTGCGGTTGTTGAAGGCGTGGAACCCGAGCAGCGCCTCGCCCATCATGTTGGCGGCGAGCCAGTGGCGGTTGTTCACCTTGGCCTGGTCCCAGAAGAACTTCTTCTTCATCCGCACGCTCTCGACGGACTTGATCAGGCAGCCGGGGAACAGGTTGGTGAAGCGCCACAGCACGTCGTCGACGGTCGCGTCGAGCAGCGAGAAATCGGTCGTGGTGCCGGCGAGCGACGCCTTGGCCTGCTTGGCGGCATCGCCGGTCAGCGGCTCGCCGTAGACGATCTCGCCGTCCTCGAGCCACTTGTCGGTGACGACCAGCGGGTTGCGGATGAACTGGCCGTCCTTCTTGAGCACCTTGGCCACCTTGGAGACGAAGCCCAGGCGCTTCATCTTGTAGGCCGACCACATCTCGCAGGAGACGCAGCTCCACATCGCGTCCTCGATGCCCATGTACCAGGGGAGGAAGTCCGTGGCGCCGCCGTCGGGTGCCGACCCGTGCCGCGGGCCGGCCTGGCCGAAGATCGCGGTGTCGGCCGTGAGCGCGAGGTCGCAGGCGGTCCCGATCTCCTGGCCCCCGGCGATGCGCATCCCGTTTACCCGGCAGATCGTGGGCTTCTTGCAGGTCAGGATCGCATCGATCATCCCGTTGAACAGGTCCATGTACAGGCCGTACTCGTTCGGCCGCTTCGAGTAGTACTCGGCGTACTCCTTCGTGTTGCCGCCCGTGCAGAACGCCTTGTCGCCCGCGCCGGTGAACACGGCGGCGACCACCGAGTTGTCCGCGGAGGCGCGATGGAACCCGGCGATCACACCCTTGACCATCTTCGTCGTGTAGGAGTTGAACTGCACCGGGTTGTTCAGCGTGATCCACGCCGAGTGCAGTCCGGCGACCGGCTTCCCCGACGGGTCCTTGATCGGCCGCAGCTCGAACGTCGTGCACGGCGGCTCCTTGCCGTAGTGCTCCTCGCTCCACAGGTGGTGGTCCTTCTTCCCGTCTTCCCTCGGCAGCCAATCGAGCGACATCGGTCTCTCCTTCCTCGTGCGACGCGCGGCTTCCCGCGGGCCCCGCGCCCGCGGCTCCGTCGTGGTGCCCGGAGACGCAAGGTATCAGCTTCGCCGAGGGCAATGTCAACAGGAGACGGGCCGCCGCCCGACGCACGGGAGACGCCTTCGGCGTGGCACGGCCCGCGCCGGCGCGGTACTCTCCGGGGGTCGCGGCCCCGGCCGCGGCCGGGAGGGCGGGATGAAACGGAGCATCGGGTCGCGCGGTCGATCTGCGGGGGTCCTCGTGGCGTCGGTCTTGTCGGCGGTCGCCGGATGCTACTCGTCCGGGACGAACCTGGGCGACGGCTCGGGCGACACCGCCGGGACCTGCCCCCCGTCGGTGACGACCGGCGGGAGCTGCACCGCGGGGACCGGGCCGTGCACGACGGGCACGATCTGCCAGATGTGCGGAGCGGGCAGCTACGTGCTCCGCTCGGCGACCTGCTTCTGCGTGGAACGGTCCGGCGGGGCCGCCTGGGAGTGCGACCACGTCGATTGCGGCCCGATGGCCCCCGGGACCTACTCCGACCCCGAGTGCACCGTGTTGCGGCCGTATCCGGACGCGGGCGCCGACGCCGACGCCGACGCCGACGCGACCGACGACGGCGGAACGGCCTGCGAGGGCGCCTGGCACTGGCAGCTCGAGCCGTGGCCGATCGAGTCGGTCGGGCTGCTGCACGAGCCGTCGCGCCTGGGTGCGACCGACCGGCTGCGCGTCGTCGTGCGCGGCCCGTCGTCGAACTGCTATCGGCTGGGGCGGCTGCAGGTCGTCGTCTCGCCGGGCGATGCCACCGACTTCGTCGGGCTGTCGGCGTTCCTGTGGCACGCGGTCGGCGACATCGGCTGCGACGATGCGGAGTACGAGGTCGACCGGATCGTCGAGATCGAAGGGCGGCAGCTCGGCAACCACCGCGTCGTGGTGACCGACGAGCACAGCCCCGGCGGCGGCCTGCGCCTGGAGTACGGGCGCGAGATCTGCTCGGGCCCGCC
>JAFGHH010000492.1 GCA_016930215.1 Deltaproteobacteria bacterium | reverse complement strand
GCCAGTTCCTCGGTGAGCAGATGGCCCTCGAGGAGACGCATGCGCTGGAGGACGACGGCGATGGTCCGCCATTCCTCCGCGCTGATCTGGTCCTTGTCGTTGCCGCCGGCGCCGCGCAACCACCCGTCGATGTCGCCGGCGTACTCGTCGTAGACCTCCAGCTGCCGTTTCGTGATCATCCCTCGCACCTTTCATCGGCCCGACGTAGTGGCCTGCGAGGGGCTACGAGCCACCTACGCTTGCGGGTCGTACGCCCGGATGCGGCCCGGCTCGACGATCCACAGTCGTCCGGCGAGAACCTCTTGCTCGAGCCTCGGTAGCGCCGCGCGAACCGTCTCGACAATCGACGAGAGCAGGGGTCGGGGCACACGGACGACGATCACGCCGGCCGAGCCGGCGGGAGGGAAGCGCAGGGGGTTGGCGAAGTCGAGGTCGAGCGTCATCAGGAGCCGAGACTCGGCTTTCGCCGCCTCGAAGACGCGCCCGTCGCTGGCGCCGGCAAGACCTTCCGAACGCACGGTCTGGACGTCGTGGCCTCGGGCCGCGAGGACCGCCGCGAGCCGCAGGTCGAGGTTCTCGTCGAGCTTGAGCTTCATTCGCGGACTTCGACGCCGAGCGGCAGCACTCGTTCGCGCGTCACCTCGGCAGCATAGGCAAGTGCCGCGCGCAGATCATCGCGCACGAGCTGCGGGTAGGCGGCAAGCAACTCGTCCTCCGTGAGGCCCTCCGCCAGGTTCTCCACGATGAGCGCGACCCAGATACGTGTCCCGCGGATCACCGGCTTGCCGAAACACACGGCGGGATCCACCACAATCCTCTTCAGTAGTTCCTCGCGCGTCATCCGGACGCCTCCCCATCCCGAATCGATGCTACGGCCGGTATCGAGGACTGTCAAACAGGGGTCAGCGCTCCGACGGGTCGGGATCGCAGGCCGCACCGAGACCGTCGTCGTCGGTGTCCACCAGGCCCCGCGGGTCGTAGCTCGGAAGGTCGGGGCAGGTGTCGCAGCCGGTGATCCCGTCGCCGTCCGCGTCGTTCTCCGCGGTGGGGACGTTCGCGCGGTACTCCTCGAAGGACCACTCCTGCGAGTACGGGCAGCCGTCGCAGACCCAGCCCCAGGGGTCGCGGTCGTCGCGGAAGCCGTGGGGCACCGGGTAGATCCACGCCGGCTGCGCCACCGGCACCCCCGGACAGGTGTCGCAGCCGGAACGCAGGCCGAACGCCGGGTCCCACTCGTCGTCCCCCAGCGGAAACCGCTCGTCGGGCCACGCGTCCCCGTCCTCGAACACCGGCTCGAGCAGCCGGCCCGGGCCGACGATGCGGCGGTCCTCGCCGGGCGCCTCGCGGTCGATCGACCGCGGGTTGGGCGAGTACAGGCAGACGTCCCAGCCGTTGCGGATCCCGTCGCCGTCGCTGTCGTCGCGCAGCCAGCGGCTGAGCTCGCGGTGCTCGGCGCGGGCGCAGCTCGGGGCGGGGAGGGCGGCCACCGGGGGGCCGGCGGGGTTCCATGGGTCGTCGCCCAGCAGCAGCAACGTCAGCTCGCCCGCGCCGAAGCCGCAGTCGCCACGCCGGACGCGGTAGATCGCCCCGTTCGAGTCGCGGACGATCAACGTTTCGCCCGCGTCCTCGTAGCCGATCAACAGGATCACGTGGCCGACGCACAGCGGGTCGAACGGCCTGCAGGACGTCGAAGCACAACGCAGCCGGCCGGGACGGTCGGGGTCGGGCTCGAGCGGCCCGCCGACCACATCGACGAGCACGTAGCCCGCGGCGAGCCAGGCCAACGCCTGCTCGCCGTCGAGCCGGCGGTGGGCCGCGAGCGGCACGCGGAAGAACACCGGCGTCCCGGCCGCCGCCCGCGCGGCCACCTGCGCGAGCTCGCAACCGTCGTCGTCCAGCGGCTCCGGCGGCCGACGCGGACCGTCGCCGTCGGGGTCCCCCGCCCCGAAGCGGTGCACCAGCGGACAGGTGCCCGGAAACGGCTCGTCGGAACGCCGCGCCGACAACCGGGCGTAGGACGCCGCGTGGTCGTGCAACCCGGGCAGCTCGTACGGGAACCGGTACGGCACAACCGCCTCCTGCACCGTCCCGATCCGGTCGAGCCACTGCCAGTAGCCCCAGCCGGTCCGCGAGTACTTCAGCGCGTAGGGTTGGTACGGGTCGAAGCTCGCCCCGCGGTTCTCCCCCCGCTCGTTCATGAACGGCCACACGGCGCTGCCGCCCCAGGCGTAGCCGAGGCCGGAGCAGGAGAGGATCAGCTGCTCGGAGAGGTCGAGCACCGCGCGCCCGCGCTCGTCGAGGCGCAGGAGCCCGTGGTCCGCGGCCTTCGGGTCGTCGTCGCCGGGACGGCGCAGGCAGCCGGTCGGCGGGACCTCGAACACGCCCGGCGCGTCGCAGTTGTTGAGCGCGTACTGGACCTCCGCCGCCGCCACCTCCGCGAACAACGCGCAGGTCCCCGTCGCTCCCTGGTGCGACGGGTCGCGCGTGAACGCCTCCCAGCTCACCGCCTCCGGCAGCGCCGTCTTGCCTGCGTCACCGGGGCCGAAGCCGGCCGGCCCGAGCGGCGGGACCGGCGCGAGCCGCGAAACCGCCTCGAGCAGCGCCGTCGTCGTCGCCACGTCGGCCGCCGTCGGTCGCACGCCGACGACCGACGGGGGAGGGCGGTCGCCCGTCGGCGCCGGACCGCCGCCGGCCTCCGCCGCGAAGGTCAGTGCCAGCAGCAGCGCGCTCAGCACGGGGGCCTCCGTCGACGCGCGAAGCGCGGGAACGGGTCGCAGGAGAAGTCCGGCGCGTTGGAAGCCCGCATCGTGCGAGGATCGACGTTGCCCGCGACCGCGGGATTCCGCAAGAGCCGATCGCCGCGCGGACCCGAGCCGCCGGCCCGGGCCGCTACGCCGCGCGCAGGCTGCGCAGGAAGGCCGGGATCGTGCGGAAACGGAAATGGGTCACCGAGCGGGAGACCAACCGGCCGCTGTCCGCCTCGGTCAACACCCCGTAGCAGGTGGTGTGCGAAACCGGGAGGTTCCAGGGCTGGATGTTCACCTTCTCCCCGAGATAGCGGTACCGCTTCCCCGCAACCTCGAACTCGAACGTGTACCGCAGCGCGTGCTCGTCGAAGTAGCGCAGCTCGAGCTGCCCGCGGCAGGGGGCGTTCTCGCACAGCCCGCCGACGGTGACGGTGCCCTCGAGCGGCTGGGTGAGGAAGCCGGGGTCGTCGGGGTCGATCCAGGTCCACAGGTCGTCGGGGCCCCAGGTGACGGTGAATTCGAACGGGTGCCGCCCGTCCGGCCCGTGCCCCGGCTCGAACACGTGCTCCCCGCTCATCACCTCGTCCATCCGGAAGCCGACCGGCCGCCGGCCGAACCACCCGCGCATCTTCTGCACCAGCTTGCCCATGACGCCTACTCCTTCTTCCCGCCGGCCGCGCGCCGCGGCCCCTTGGCCATGAAGAACGCCGCCACCTCGCTCACCGCCGTGAACAGCGGCGGGACGAGATGCGTGTAGAACCCGACCAGGTTGAGCGGGCTCACCAGCTCGACCCGCCGGTCGTTCCACACCGCCTCGAAGATGATCCGGCCGACCCGCTCGGGGGTCATCGAGTAGTACGGCAGGAGCTTCATCGAGAGCTTCGCGGCCCACGTCTCGCCCTCGACCCCGCGGTAGAACGGCGTGTTGGTCATGAACGGATAGACCGTCGTCACCCGCACGCCCCGCCGCCGCACCTCGAACCCCAGCACCTCCGAGAACGCCCCCGTCGCCGCCTTGATCGCCGCGTACGCGCCCCAGGTCGGCAGGCGGAAGAACGCCTGCCCCGAGGAGACGTTCACGATGTGCCCGCGGCCCCGCTCGAGCATCGACGGCAGGAAGGCGTAGACGTGGTACAGCGGGCCCCACAGGTTGACGTCGACCAGCTTCTTCCAGGTCTCCAGCGACGTCTCGGCCATCTCGCCGTGATGGCCGATGCCGGCGTTGTTGATCAGGATGTCGAGGCCGCCGAACGTCGCCAGCACCCACTTCGCCGCCTCGTCGACCTGCGCCCGGTCCGTCACGTCGACCATTCGCGTGTACACCGGCCGCCCGTGGCGCCCGAGCCGCTCCGCCGCCGTCGCCAGCGCCCCGGCGTCGATGTCGGTGAGGACCACCGTCGCGCCGGCCTTGGCGAACTCCTCCGCCGTGCACAACCCGATGCCGCCCGCCCCGCCCGTCACCAGCACGACCCTGTCCCGCAAGTCCCTCATCGGTCCGCTCCTCCGCCCCCGACCACAACCGGCCCCCCGAACCCGAGGAAGGCGAAGTCCACCATCTCCTCGATCAACCGCTCCAACGTCACGCCCGGAAGCCGCCCCTGCCACCACTGCTGCGCCATCCAGAACGCCATCCCCACCAGCGCCTGCGACACCGCCTCCGCGTTGCACCGCCGCGCGAATCCCGCCGCGATCGCATGCTCGAGATACCCGCGCGCCAACGCCGCCAGCCCCTCGTAGAACCCCGTCAGCTTCCGCGCGAACGCCTCGTCGACCGTCGGCCCCTCCCGCACCAGCAGCATCAGCAGGTCGCGATTCCCCTCCGCCCGCGCCGCGATGCGCCGGATCGCCGCCACCGAGGCCGCGCGGTACTCCCCCACGTCGCGCGGCAGGTTCGCGGTCATCTCCGAGAACTCCGCGAACACCGACTCCACGAACCGGTCGAACAACGCATCGAAGATCTCCCGCTTGTCCCGGAAGTAGCGGTAGAACGTCCCCTGACCCGCCTCCGCCTGCGACACGATCTCCGAGACGAGCGCGCGGTGGTATCCCTGCCGGGCGAAGACCAGCGCCGCCGCGTCCAGCAACGCTTCCTTGCGCTGTTCGCGTCGTCGTGCGTCGGCTTGCTTTCGAAACTCCGTGGGCATCGTTCGCCTCGCAACTAAAGATATAAGCGATACGGACGGACGTGTCAATCTCATTCTTGGGACTCTCATTCCATGAGGAATTCCAAGAGGGTGGAAGGGCTCCGGGAGCGAACGAACAACGATGCAGGACCGCACGACGCAGGTTCGTGGGTTGCGTCGGCTCGTCGAGAAGGATGAGAATCCCGGCGGCGGGGAGGGGAGGTCGATGATGGCGATCGCCGGATGGATCAGGCTGCGGGGTACGATCCGACCGTGGATGGTGGCGGTGGCGCTGGCCGGTGCGGCCGGTGCGGCGGGGTGCAAGTCGTCCGGTGGTCGCGACGGCTCGGCGACGGAGGCGGATGCGGGTTCGACCGCGGCGGTTCCGCAGCCGGACTCGTCCGACTGCATGCGGGTCGCGATCTACGGTCCGGCGCCGGCCTGCACCGACGACGAGCGGTGCGTCGAGGAGCACGGAGCCGGGTGGTACTGCGAGCGCGGCGAGAGCCTCGTGCCCGACGGCTGCGGCGGGACGATCCACTGGCCCACCGGCGCCTGCAAGCCGCCGCCGGAAGCGGCGGCGGACGCCGGCCTGCCGGCCCCGGACGCCGCGACGCCCGACGTGCCGGAGCCCGCGGACGGTCCGGCGGACCTCTCGCCGGCGGAGATGGCGCAGCTCGTGCGCGACGCGGCGACGGTCGCCCGCGCCGACGTCGATCGCTCGCACGCCGTGACCATCTACGGCCTGCCGCCGCCCGGCGAGTCGCTGGTCGACTACGGTGTCCCGACGCCGGCCCCCCGAGGCGCAGTGTCCCCCGCCGGGCTCCCCCAGCAGGTCGGCGGTACCGGAACGCTCGACATCGCCGTCGTCCAGCGCAAGCTCCGCCCGCTGCAGTCCTACGTCCGCCGCTGCTACGAGGACGCCCTGCGGGAGGACCCGACGTTGGCCGGCGTGCTGCAGCTCGAGGCCGAGGTCTCGCCGGCGGGCGAGTTGACGATGAGCGTGTTGACCGACGACGCCGCGCTGGACGCCGCCGGCGTGACCACCTGCGTCGTGCAACTCGCCCGGCGCATCAGCTTCGCCGACGCGCCGCCCGAGGGTGGGGCCGTCCGGGTTCGTTTCGGCCTGCGGTTCGCACCGCAGGACTGATCTACGACCTTCCGAATTCGTCGCGGCACGCGACGAGACTCTTGACGCTCGACGTTCGACGGGGACGACGCGCCGCCGCGCGGGCGCATCCCCGCGGGACGCGGGCCGTGCGGCTAGTACGGCTGGCCAGAAGTCCGGGACTGCCCCCGCAACCGAACCGAGACTCAGGGCGCGGCGGGTCCGGGCGCTTCGGCCGCGGGCTGAAGCCCGCGCGGTTCGGATCAGGACTACTGGCCCTCGACACTAGATCAGGATCGTGATCGGGTTGAGGTTGAGGCCGGCGGGGGTCGCGTACGACGTGAAGCTCCCCAGCCCGTAGCCGATCATCCCGAACGGCTCCGCCGCCTGGATCGTGTGCGTTCCCCCCGCCACCGGCACGATGCCGATCTCGCGGCCGGCGACGGGCCGCCAGTCGGCGGACACCGACGCGCCGTCCAGCGTCAGCGCCAGCCCCGGCGGGCGGACGACCATCACCCACGACTGGCCGTTGGTGCCGGCGTTGTACGAGCTCGGCGCGATGAACGTGTAGTCCGACCGGTACTGCTCGGCCGGCACCAGTACCGTCAGCGCCGGGTCGCCCCGCTCCGCGTCGGGCACCGGGTAGTACTGCCCGAGGATGAACTGCGCCACCTGGATCGCCTTCGTGCCGCTCACCCGGAACGGCTCCCAGACCATGAACTCGACCCACTGGTTGGCGTCGAGCAGTGCGTAGTCGATGTCCTGGGGCGGGTCGACGGTGATCTCCGTCCCGTCGAAGGCCGCGATGACGCGCACCATGTTGTCGCCCGGACCGCCGTTGTCGGTCATCGGGGCGCTGACGAAGTCGCGGCCCCAGGTCTGGATCGGCGCGAGCTGCTCCTCGAGGTGGTCGCAGGCCTGGCTGAAGTACGGCACGTAGGCGCAGACGTGCCCGCCGAACACCTCCACCGGCCGGTTGGCGAAGATCCGGCTTCCCGTCAGGTCGAAGTCGGTCTCGCGGCAGGTGTCCATGAAGTCGCACATCCCCATCGTGCACTCCTCCTCGCGCCGCCAGTCGGGCCGGCCCTCCACGCAGTCCGGCGGCGGCGCCGCCGCCACGTGCGCCACCTCGCCCCGTTGCAGCGTGAAGCGGATCGTGCCCCCCGGCGGCGTCCACTCGAACCGACCCCCGCGCTCGCGCGCCGTCTCGCCCGCCACCCACACCTCCACGTCCGTCGGCTCGGGCGCCAGGCCGACGATCGCCACGTAGTCGGCGTACTTGCCGTAGCTCGGCGGCGTCGGGATCATCCCCCCGCTCATCCCCGTGGCGCGCGTGAACGGCACGTAGGTCACCGCCACGTAGTCCCCCGTCAGCACGTGCGCCGGGTAGAGCAGCGTCGCGTCGTTGGTGTACGAGAACACCCCGCCCGCGCTGTACTCGAACGGGTTCCACTGCGACACCGTCACCGGCAGGTCGGAGCGCAGCCGGTACGCCCCGTCGGCCACGATGATGCTCTCCCACTCGTCCCGCGGGAGCTCGAACGACTGGCCCGAAATCCACGGCAGCGTGATCTCGGTCAGCCCGCCCGCCGGCACCGTACCGGTGTACACCTCGCTCGCACCGCGCGTGACGTGGACCGTCGCCGGCCCCGCGTTCGGGTTGGCGACGATCACCCGGTAGTCGAACACCGTCGAGTCCAGCTCGGCCGTGTTGGCCAGCGCCACCGGCCAGTACTCGCAGCCGACGTACGAACGGGTCGATTCCGCCTCGCCGCAGGCGTCGTCGCAGTAGCCCGTGGCCCCGCAGGTCGAGCCCCACTCGGAGCAGTCCCGGCCCGTCACCCACGCCGACCCGTCCGGCGCGCAGAGCATCGAGACGTTCCCCTCGCACCTGCGCGAGTTCGGGACGCAGGTCACGCAGCCGAGCGCCGGGTCGCAGGCCTCGGGACACGGCATCTCGTTGGTCCGCGACACCCCGTCGGGCCCGCACTGGTAGTGGATGTTCCCGTAGCAGCCCCAGACGCCGATCTCGCAGGCGAACGGGCCGTCGGTCGGGATGTCGACGCCGTCCGGGACGAAGCCGTCGTCCGTCGCGTCGAGCCGCACGTCGGGCCGGGCGTCGGTCGCCCCGTCGTCGTCGCTCGGCGAGCAGCCCCACGCTGCCGCCGCCCAGAACACCGTGATCGCCAGCCGCATCGTCGCACCTCCTCCCGTCCCCGCGCTTCCGGGAAGTATACGGCGATTCGGCGCGGGATGCAGGCCCCGCCGCTCCGGGGCGGAGGTGCGGCGGCGTCGGCGGTGCGGTGACACCGGCGACGTTGCTTCCGTCGCTCGATGGATGCACGATCCGGACGGGATCGCGGGGCGCCTCTGGCCTTCGGGCGCCCCGTCGGCGAGGAGTTGCAGCATGACGGTACGGTACGGGATCGGACTCGGAGGACTGTGGCTCGCCGCGCTCGCCGGCTGCACGGAGCCGGCCGACGGGACCGCTGCGACCGGGACGCCGCTCCTGCGGCCCGTCGACGCGCCGACGGCGGCGGAGTCCTCCGACCCTCCCGCGTACCGGCTCGAGCGGGTCGGCCCGTCCGGCCTGTCGGTCGCCGTGCCGGGCGCCGAGCGGGTGCTGGCCGCGGCGCCGCTGCGCGGCGGAACCGTCGCCTTCGTGACCCACGAGGGGTTCGACGGGACGCTGGCGCTGTCCGCCGGCGACGAGTGCCGGACCCTTGACACCGCCGTCGTGCCCGAGTTGGCCGTCTCGCCGGACGGGACGCGGCTGCTCTATCCGCGGCGTGCCGGCGACGACGTCGAACTGGTGTTGGCGGAGCCGTCGCGCGGCAGGCGCGAGGTAGTCGGCCGCGGTCCGACCGCGGACCGGCCCGTCTTCCGGCCCGACGGGGAGGCCTTCGCGTTCGTCGGCACGAACGCGGGCGGCCTGGCATCGCTGTTCGTCATCGACGGCCCGGGACCGGCGCGGCAGGTGACCAACGTCGGGCTGCAGGGCCCCGGCCTCCCGGCGGGATTCGTCCCGCCGCCGCTGCGCGCCGGGGACCTCGCCTGGGACGGCGGAAGGCTCGTCTACCCGGCTCCCGACGGTCGGCGCTGCGAGGTCGACCTCGCCGCGGCCCGCGGCACCTGTGCGGAGGTGCGGCCGTGAGGGCCCGCGTCGTCGGACCGCTCGTCGTCCTCGTTTCGGCCGTTTCCGCGCCCGCCGCGGCGCAGGACTACCGCTTTCCGTTCGGCGGCTCGTGCACCTCCTCGTCGTGCTACGTCACCTCGTACTTCGACCTGGACTCCACGACCGGGATCGAGGACTGGAACTGCGGCAACAACACCTACAACGGCCACCGCGGCACCGATTTCGGCGTCGGCAGCTGGCCGGGGATGGACGCCGGGCGCGACATCGTCGCTGCGGCCGACGGCGAGGTGATCTACACGCACGACGGCGAGGACGACCGCTGTTCCACGGGCGACTGCCCGGGCGGCGACGGCTACGGCAACTGGGTCCGGCTGCGCCACGCCGACGGCAAGACCACCACCTACGCCCACATGAAGACCGGCACCGTCGCCGTCGCCGTCGGCCAGACCGTCCGTTGCGGCGACCGCCTGGGCCAGGTCGGCTCCTCGGGGTACTCCACCGGACCGCACCTCCACTTCGAGGTCCGCACCTCGGGCGGCACCGCCGACGACCCGTTCACCGGACCGTGCGGCGGTCCGCTGACCTACTGGGTCGACCAGGGAGTCTACGACGGGCTGCCGTCCACCGAGTGCGACGGCGCCGCGGCGGACGCGGACGGCGACGGCTACCCGGTCGGCGAGGACTGCGACGACGGCAACCGGGACGTGCACCCCGGCGCGACCGAGACGTGCAACGGCGTCGACGACGACTGCGACGGCGCCACCGACGAGGAGCTGCTCTACCGTTGCGGAGACTGCGGGCCGGAGCCGCCCGAGGTCTGCGGCGATTCGTTGGACAACGATTGCGACGGCCTGATCGACGAGGACTGCGGCCCGGACGCCGATGCGGACGCGGACGCCGACGCGGACGCCGACGCCGACGTGTCGGAGGAGGACTTCAGTCCGGCTGAAGGTGCGGGCGACGGCCTCGACGGGGACGGCGGCTGGGTCTGGGTCTACGTCGACGACGGCTGCGGCTGCGCCGCCCCGGGACGCCCGGCGGGCGGTGCCGCGATGCTCCTGCTGTCGGTCGCGCTCCTGCTGCGTCGTCGGCGGCGCGCTTGACCGCCGCGGCGCGCGGCCTGCATAGTGGTCCTCGAGCGCACGGAGGTGTTCCATGGCCGGAGCCGAGTCGCAAGATCGCAGTCCGTCCATTCCCGACGCCGCTCGTCCGCGCGTCCGCTCGCCCCGGGTGATCCGGACGCTCGTGATGTGCGCGCTGGCCGCCGCCCCTGCGGCGTGCGGCGGCGGGACCGGCGGCGGCTCCACGGAGCCGGAGCCGGGGCACGTCTATCGCGGCGGTCCGGACGCGTCGGAGCCCGAGCTTCCGCCGAGTGCGCCGGACTACGCCGTGGAGTATCCGCCGTCGCCGTCGCCCGACGACGCGGTCGCCGTGCCCGCCTACGGGGTGTATCCGCCGCCGCCGCCCGCGCCTTCGCCGCGGCCCGACGG
>JAFGHH010000491.1 GCA_016930215.1 Deltaproteobacteria bacterium | reverse complement strand
GCCCCTGCTACGAGGATCTGGAACGCTGTATCGAGTCGGGAGAGCCGCCGGAGATCTGCGACGAACTCCTTCTCGAGTGCCTCATGCGCGAGCCCGAGTCCTTCTGATTTCGTCGTTCCCGTTCCCCCCCACCGGAACCCCGCCCTTCCCGCAGGTTGTCGTCACGCGGCGGGATTCGGGGCCCGGCCGGCGCGCGCGGCCGCGGCCGCAGCCGTCGCGGCCTTCCGTTCGCGCCGCAGCTGCGGCCAGTGGAACAGGCAGTAGACGACGGGAACGAGGAAGAGGGTGACGAAGGTCGAGACGGAGAGGCCGCAGATCATCGCGGTGCCCAGTTCCTGCCACAGCTCGTGCCCTTCGCCCACTGCCAGCACCATCGGCACCATGGCGAACATGCAGGTCAGCATCGTCATCAGGATCGGCCGCAGGCGCCGGCGGCCGGAGACGACCACGGCCTCGAGGATCGTCATCCCCTGCTCGCGGCGCATCAGGTTGATGTAGTCGACGAGCACGATCGCGTTGTTGACGACGATGCCCATCAGCATGATCAGGCCGAGGATCGAGATGACCGAGATGGTCCGCCCGAGCAGCTCCATGCCGATGAAGATCCCGGTGAAGGCGAACGGGACGGAGAACATGACGACCAGCGGGTCGCGCAGCGTCCCGTACTGGCCGGCCATCACCATGTAGATCAGCAGGATCGAGGCGAGCAGGGCCAGGACGAGGTCTCCCATGATCTCGGCCTGCTGCTCGAGCGCCCCGCCCAGGTCCACGGAGACGTCTTCCGGCAGGTTGAGCCTGGCGATGCCGTGCCGGACGTCGGCCGCGATTTCGTCCAGCGGGCGGTCCTGCTGGTAGGCGGTGACGAGCATCATGCGGGCCCGGTTCTTGCGGGTGATCTCGACGGGCACCGAACGCTCCTCGATTCCGGCCACGTTGTCGAGCCGGATCTGCGCGCCGGTGACGGAGGGCACGGAGAACGCCTGCAGGTCGGCGACCGAGTCGCGGTCCTGCTCGCGCAGGCGGACCACGATGGCGGCCTCCTGGGCGCGGAGGCCGGCGCCGCGGTACACCCCCTTGTCGCTGCCGTGGAGCGCGGTGCGCAGCGCGTCGCCGGCCATCCACGTGTTGAGCCCCAGCAGCGAGGCGCGCAGCCGGTTCATCCGCACCTCCAGCTCCGGTCGCAGGTCGATCCCCTCCGCGACGACCTCGGTCGTCCCCCGGACCCCCCGCACGACCTTCTCGACGGCGGACGAAGCCTCGCGCAGCCGGTCGAGGTCCATGCCGGAGATCTCCACCGCCACCGGTTTGGAGGTGCCGAACACCTGCGCCATCGACGCGTTGCGGGTCTGGACCTGGTAGGTCACGAGGTCGGGGATGGGATCGAGGCGTCGACGGATGCGGTCGGCGAGCTGGTCCGGGGAAAGGTCCGAGCGCTCGCCCTGCGGCTTGAGCCGCCCCCCCACCTCGAAGATGTACGTCCCTTCCTTCCGACCGCTCAGGATCCCGCTCCCCTCCTCGGAGCGCCCGGCGCGCCAGTAGGCGTGCTGGAGGTCCGCTCCGGCCTCCTCGCGGAGAATCCGTTCGACCTGCCGGGCCGCCTCGGCCGTGCGCGCGGTGCTGGCACCGACCGGGAGCCGGCCGTAGACGATCACCTCGCCCGAGTCGGGGACCGGCAGGAAGTTCATGCCGCCGCCGACCACCGTCCGTACGGTCAGCGCCGCCAGCCCGACGCAGAGCAGGAGGACCAGCCAGCGGTGCCGGGCGCTCCATCCGGCGGCGGTACCGTAGGCGTGCTCGACGGCCAGCAGTGCCCGCTCGCTCGCGTCGTAGACCCGCCGGATCGCCCGGCCGATACGGTTGCGCGGCGGCCGCTCCTCGGCCTTGCTCCGGAGCAGCAGGTTGGAGAGCATCGGCGTGAGCAGCAGCGAGACCGCGAGCGAGGCGGTGACGGCCGTGATCATCACGGACGCGAACTGGCCGGCCATCGGACCGATCACGCCGGAGAGCATCAGTCCCAGCGGCAGGTAGACGACGACGGTGGTGAGCGTCGAGGCGACGACCGCACCCCTCACGTCGCGCAGCCCCTCGGAGGCGGCGTCCTCCCGGCTCTTCCCGTCCCGCAGGTGCCGCTCGACGTTCTCCAGCACCACCACCGCGTTGTCGACCACGATACCGATCGCCAGCGCCAGCGTCATCAAGCTGATGATGTTCAGCGACTGGCCGGCGAAGTGCAGGACGGCGAAGACCACCATCATCGAGGACGGGATGGCGAGGGCGACGACGAGCGAGGAGCGGATGCGGCGCAGGAAGACAAACACGACGGCCACGACGAAGACGCCGCCCCACAGGACCGCCTCGGTCAGCGCCTCGACCATCAGCCGGACGAAGCGCGAGCTGTCCGAGACCACCGAAACGCGCAGCCCGTGCGGCAGCTTGGGGTTGAGCCGCTCGACCTCGGCCTGCACGAGCCGCGCCACGTCGACCACGTTCGCGCCGCTGCGCTTCTGCACCACGATCAGCTGCGCCGGACGGCCCTCGAACTGCGACAACGCCTGGCGCTCGGCCGGGCCGATCGACACCTGCGCCACGTCGCGCAGCCGAACCACACCGCCGGTTCGGGAGGCGCCGATCACCAGCTCCCGCAGGTCGTCCAGGCTGGTGAACTCGGCCGGCAGCCGTACGCCGTAGTCGAGCCCCCCCAGCACCAGGTTGCCCATCGGGATCGAGAGGTTCTGGGCCTGGATCGCCGTCCCGATCTGCGACAACGACAACCCGTGCTGCACGAGCCGCGCACGGTCGAGGTCGACGTGCACCTCCTCCGGCGCCGGGTTGGTCACCGTCACGCTGCCGACCCCCGGCAGGTGCTGCAGCCGCTCGACCACCTGCACCCGAACCGCCTCGGTCCAGTCGTCGACCGTGCCGACCTCGGCCGTCACCGCCAGCACCACCACCGGCATCGCACCGACGTCGAACTTCAGGATCGACGGCTCGTCGATGCCGTCCGGCAGCTCGCGCCGGATCAGCCCCAGCTTCTCCCGGATGTCGCTCGCCGCCTCGTCCAGGTCCGTGCCGGACTCGAAGACGCAGGTCACCGCGCCGATGTTGTCGGTCGAGGTGGAGACCACGTCCTCGATCCCGGCGATCCCCGTCACCACGTCCTCGATCGGGCGGGTCACCCGGTCCTCGACGTCGACCGACGTGGCGCCGGGGTAGACCACCACCACCGACAGGCTCGGCAGCTCGATCTCGGGGAACATGTCGAGCGGCAACTGGCGCAGGCCCCAGTAGCCGATCAGCACCAGGAACAGGAACACCATCCCGATCAGCACGGGATGGCGCGCCGACCAGCGGCCGAGCGTCATCGGGCGGCGGCCTCCGCCGGTCCTCGCTCGCCCGCCAGGCAGACCTTGTCGCCGTCGCGCAGCCGCTGGATCCCCGTCACCGCCAGCCGCACCCCCGGCTCGATGCCGCGCACGCTCAGGCGGTTCTCCGAACGGTCCAGGATCTCCAGCCGCTGCTCGCGGGCGACGCCGTCCGCCCCGACCACGAACACCGTCGCCGTGCCCGAGGCCGGGTCGCCCAGCAGCGCCTCGCGCGGCACCACGGTCCAGGTCTGCGGGAGCAGCCGCAGGCGCAGCCGCGCCGCCATCGCCGGCCGGAAGCGCCCGTCGTTCTCCAGCACCACCGAGATCGACACCGTGCGGGTCTCGGGGTCGAGCGCCGGCATCACCGCCGCGATGCGCCCGCGAACCGGCTGGTCCGGATAGGCGTCCAACACCACCTCCAGCTCCGCCTCCCGATCGACCCGCGCGAACTGCAGCTCGGAGACCGCACCCTCGATCCGTACCTTGGCGATGTCCAGGATCACCAGCACGGGGGTCGGCGGCATCGGCTGCGCCAGCGCTCCCACGTCGGCCAGCCGCTCGGCGACGACGCCGTCGAACGGCGCGGTCAACACCGTGTCGGCCAGCCGCGAACGGGCAATCTCGAGCCCAACCTGCGCCAGCTGCGCCTGGGCTCGCGCCGCCCGCGCCCCCGCCCCCGCCTGCTCGTGGCTCGTCCGCACCTGGTCGACCTGCGCCAGCGTCGCCACCCCGCTCTGCTGCAACGACTCCAGCCGCTCGAGCTGCGGCGTCATCGTCTGCAGCGTCGAGGACGCCCCCGAGGCCGCCACCTGGGCCACCTGCAGCTGCGCCTCCACCTGCCGGATCGCGTCCTCGTACGGCTGCGGGTCGATCCGCACCAGCACTTCGCCCGCCACCACCGGGTCGCCCTTGTCCTTCGTGATCTCGAGGATCGTCCCCGGCACCTTCGAGAACACCACCAGCTTCTGGTTCGGCAGCACGTTGCCCGGCACCTCGAGCACCGGACGCTCGACCGATTCGACCGCCAGCACCGTCTCCACGCACAACGGCTCCG
>JAFGHH010000490.1 GCA_016930215.1 Deltaproteobacteria bacterium | reverse complement strand
CTCGCCATCTACCAGCGCTCGGCCCTCCGCCCTCGCCTCCGTCTCCGCGACCGCCTCTTCTGGTGCTGGCTCTCCAGGCTCTGGTCCGGTTGGAAGCAGGCGCTCGTGTTCGTGAAGCCGTCGACGGTCATCGCGTGGCGCCGCCGGAAGTTCCGCGAGTTCTGGACGGCGGCTACCACCCGGCCAGGACGCACCTGTCGCTGGGCAAGGACTCGCCGATCCCCCGCCCGGTCCAGCCGCCGGAGATGGGCAAGGTCGTCTCGATCCCGGTGCTCGGCGCACTCCATCATCGACATGTCCGCCGGGCGGCCTGACGGCCCGAAGTCCATCGCGTGCTTCCCGACGCCCGGCCGCCAGCCCCGGCGCGGCGGTGGTGCGTCTCCGACGGGTCGCCCCGGCCATTCGGCACCGTTCGGCCGGTCGCCGACGCCGGCGACACCCGCCCCCGCCGCGGCGGTCGCGCCGGCCGCCGGCGGTTGGCGCGCTCCATGACGCGCCGATCGAGTTTCTGGCAGGCACGACCCGCTTCGGACCCGTTTCGGACCCGTTTCGGACCCGCCTCCGTAGTTGAAGTCTACGAGGACGCTTTCCGCCCCACCGACTACTCCCGTCCGATGCCCTCGACCGGCTCGACCGCATCCTGAAGGAGCCGCCTTCCGGAAATCCCCAGTTCCTCGACGGTGGCGGGCCGGCTGCGGAGGAGTCCGTAGACGCAGGTGTGGTGCGCCTCGCCGAGATCGGGCGGGCTGTCGAGCAACCGGCGCAGGCCCGAACCGGTCGAGCGCGCCAGCGCCCGCCAGCGGCTTGGGAAGCAGGCCCGTAGACCCTTCTCCCAGGCCGCCGGCCACGACAGGATCGCCTCCTCCGAGCTGAGCCTCGCGATCGCCAGAACGCGGCCGAGGTCCTTGTTGCTGCGCTTGATCTCCCGGCCCTCGATCAAGCCGCTCATGGTCTCGGGCCTGATCGTCGGGTGCTCGAGCAGCAGCGCCAGCGCCATCATCTCGGGGCGCGCGCAGTAGATGCCGAACTCGGTCTTCGTCGGGCGGTAGGTGGCAAGCGACATGAACTCGAAGCTCGGCAGCCCATAGTGTCCGTCGTCGAGCTCCAACCGCTCCCAGTGCTTCCCTTTCTCCTTCTCGGACGCGGGGACGGTGAGCAACTCGATGAACCAGTCGTCGGACTTCGGCGGGAAGAGGCGCACGACGGGCAGCAGCGCCACCGCCGTCTTGGCGGTGCCCGGCGTTCCGTGATCGGGATCGGGCCGACGCCGCCACCCCGCCTTGAGTAGCTGGCTTCGCGACCTTCCTGCCGGCCTCCACGGCTGCAACGCGCGGGAAGAGCGCACAGTCGATGTCCTTCGTGCGGACCGTCAGCTTCCGATCCTCCTGGAGCAACTGGAAGCCGGCGGCCAGGCTGCCGACGATGACGATGCGCCTGCGCGCCCCCGCAGGGACGGCCAGCGCCACGCGTGCGAGAACGAGGCGGGGATCAACGTCGCTCATGCCTGTGCCCGCCCCTTCCGTTCCTCGAAGTGCTGGAGGAACTCGAGCGCCTGCGGCTCCAGGCGTGCGTCATGGAGGTCCAGCAGGCACTCCACGGGATCGGCCCACAGCAGCTTGTCCGTTCCACGGACGAAGAGCGGCTCGGGCCGACGGAGGAAGTGGACCGCAAGCGCGATCGGCTCGTCGCGTCCTTCGGCCCGGCGCAACGCGGGATCGAGCTTCTCGACGAACGAAGCACCCGTGCGTGCCCCTCGGCCGTGAACGACCAGGTCGAGCCGGGGCAAGCCAACGATGTCCAGACCGGGGACGTAGTGCTTGGCTCCCGAGACGCCCCCGACCCCGACGTCCGAGCGCCCCAGGCTGCGGAACCGCCGCAGCAGGGACTCGAACGACCGCGGCTGGCCGGAACGATCGGAGAAGCGGATCGTAGACCGCACTCGCTCGGACACGGCGACGAGCGCCGACCACTCGTCTCTTGGGAAGTAGGCCAACTCCACGCTGCGGTAGGACCGGCGCGCGATGGCTGCCCCGAGCCGGCGGACGGCATCGGCTACGGTGGGGTAGCTGCACCCGGCGGCCTTGGCCAGCGCCGCGGAGGTCATGGCACCGCTGCTCGTCATCCAGGCATGGACGAGCAGCTTGAGGACGTCGTAGAACGCCTCACCGCGCCTGGCTCGCACCGGCGTTCGCTCCAACTCCCTCCGCACGACGCGGTCGAGCGCGCCGCGGAATGCCGCATCGTGGTCGTTGGGGAGTCCTTCGAACCGGTCGCCGTCCCAAAGAACGAGCTGCAGGCGGCCGGCGAGGTCCCGTCTGATCGCGCGCACGGCGCTTTGCCATTCCTCCTGGAGCCGCGCCCGGGACATGGTTGGTGCCGCCACCACCAGCAGGCCGCGCTGCGCCTGCGGGCTGTCCTCGAGGGCCAGGGCCAACTGGAGGATCCCGACGTGCAGATTGCGGACGGCGTCCAGCCCCGACTTGACCTCGACCAACGTGCGTCCGATCTCGCCGTCCACCTGGTGTCTGAGCCGCATGACGTCGCCATCATACGATCTCGAAAGTAAAGCTGCAAGTCAGAAGTAAACCGTAAGGTAAGTATCAAACCTGAAGGCAAATAGCTGTGCCTGCCGAAACTCCGTCGGTGCGTCATCGACCGCGTCATGACCATCGGCCATCGGCGCTCCCCGCACCTCCTTCTGCGCCGACATCGTAGCGCTTTCCGGCGATCGCGGGTAGCGTCGCCGCCATGTTCTTCATCCTCCGCAAGCTGGCACGCGCGTGCTGGTCGGCGTTCACGAACCGGTGCGGCCTCGCGGCCCGGAACGTCGCGCTCGAGCACCAACTCGACGTCGTCACGCGTCCCGCGTCCCGGCGACCGCGGCTGACCCGTGCGGACCGCATCCTCTGGGTCTGGCTCTCGCGCATCTGGTCCGGGTGGAGGGAGTCCCTCCGGATCGTCCGGCCCGACACGGTCATCGCCTGGCCTCGCCGGGGCTGGCGGCTCTACTGGACCTGGAGGAGCAAGCGCCGCAAGCCTGGGCGGCCGCCGGTTCCGCAGGACGTCCGCGAGTTGATCCGGACCCTCTCGTCCCAGAACGTGACCTGGGGCGCACCTCGCGTGCACGGCGAAATCCTGAAGCTCGGGATCGAAGTCTCGCAGGCGACGGTCGCGAAATACATGGTCCACCACGAGAAGCCGCCGTCGCAGAACTGGCGCATGTTCCTGGACAACCATGTGACCACGCTCGCCTCGATCGACTTCTTCACCGTCCCCACGATCCGCTTCGGCGTGCTGTACGTCTTCCTGGTCCTGGCGCACGACAGGCGGACCGTCGTCCACTTCAACGTGACCTCCAACCCGACGGCGGAGTGGACGGCGCGCCAGATCACCGAGGCGTTCCCCTGGGACACCGCACCACGGTACATGATCCGCGATCGCGACTCGATCTACGGCGACATCTTTCGCGGCCGGATGAAGGCGATGGGGATCCACGAGGTGCTCATCGCGCCTCGCTCGCCGTGGCAGAATCCGTACGTGGAACGCCTCGTCGGCACGCTCCGCCGCGAGCTTCTGGATCACGTGATCGTTGTCGACGAGCGGCATCTCCGGAGGCTTCTCCGCGCGTACCTGGGCTACTACAACTGCCGATCACTATGCTTCACCTCGCCATGTGTTTGGAATCACTGAGGACCAACTGCGCCGAAGAGGGT
>JAFGHH010000489.1 GCA_016930215.1 Deltaproteobacteria bacterium | reverse complement strand
ATCTGCGTGCTCTCCTTCCGAACGCACCTCGACCGGATGCGGATGGCCCTGGAAGACATCCGGGCCGCCCTGGAGCCGTAATCCCGTCCGGCCGCGGCACCGGTTGACAGTCGGCCATCGCATCTCCGGCGTCCGGCACTCCCGCATCCGGGCGGTTCCATCCGTCGCCGCAACCGCGAGCGAGCCGTCGGGCAGGACGGCTGCCCGGTCGGCACGTACGGCCCGTGCTCGGGTTCCCTCCTGGTTGCATGAGCGAGGAGGATTTCTCGACCCGGGCGCGGTAGACTCACGCCAGGCGGCCGCGGACCGAGAATGGAGACAACCGATGATGAGACGTACCGCCCGAATTGCGACGACGCTGTTTCTGGGAGCGACGACGGCGTGGTACGGAGCGTGCGCCACCGGCGGGGACGATGCCGCCGCCTGCGACGGGCCGTGCGGCGACGGCGCGTCCGGTCCGGAGGCCGAGGCCGGCGACGAGGCCGGAGCGGAGACCCCGCCGGACGACACCGGCGACGCCGACGGGACCTCCGTGGACGACGGCGACGGCACGGACACCGGCTCGTGCGTGCCGACGGAGGCGCCCGAGGTGACCTGCAACCGGATCGACGACGACTGCAACGGCATCATCGACGACGTCGACCTCGGCGGCGACGGGATCTGCGACTGCCTCGGCATCCTGCTGCTGGGCGACCCGGGGCCGAACCCCGGGGCGGCGTTCGTCGCCTGGCTGACCGCGCGCGGCACGACCGCGACGCGGCGGGTCGACACCGCGGGCGGGCCGCTGACGGCGGCCGACCTCGTGGGGATCGATGTCGTGGTCCTCGATCGGCTGTCGCGCGACTACGAGGCGAGCGAGGTTGCGGTGCTGCACGCGTTCCTCGGCGCGGGCGGCGGCCTGATCTCGATGACCGGGTACGACTGGCGCGGCCCGGACGCGACGCGACCGAACGGCATTCTCGCCGGGCTGGGGGCGGTCTACGACGCGGGCGTCCATATCGATGGGCCGCTGACCGACCCGCTGGCCGTGCATCCGATCTCCGAGGGGATCGACACGATGACCTTCCACGGCGGCTACCCCGTCACGGCGCTCGACGGCTTCGCGACTGCGGTCGTGGCACGCGTCGGCGGGACGTCGGTGGGGGTCGCGGTCGAGCTGGGGGATGGGCGGGTCTTCGTCTGGGGCGACGAGTGGATCGAGTACGACTCGGAATGGGCGGCGATGCCGGCCGTCGCACGCCTGTGGGCCAACCTCCTGGGCTGGCTCGTTCCGCGCCGATGCAACGTGCCGATCTTCTGACACCCGCGCTTCCGGGCGACGAGGCGCCGCCCGCGGTCACTCGACGAGGTACAGCGCGAGGTCGTCCCAGCCGCAGTCGGTGCCGGACCAGAACCCGGCGTCCGCGTCGAGCATCATGCGGATCGTGCGCGTACCGACCGGGAGGACGATGCCGCCGGCCCCCGCCCGCGTCCAGGTGGTGGCCGGGACCTCGATCTGCGCCGAGGAGCCGAGGGACGCGGAGAGCTCGTCGAAGAACTCGAGCCAGACGCCCGCGTCGCCCACGTACCCGAACATCCAGGCGTCCCACTCGGCGGTGTAGCGGCCGGCATCGATGCCGGCGGCGTAGGCCGATACGTTCACGTCCTGCGTGGCCCGGCACTCCTCCAAGGGGTCGGCACAGCACAGGAAGCGGTAGGAGCCGCTGTGCGGAGTGGTCGTGTGGGTGCCGCAGCCCGAAGCCAGGGTGAGCGCGGTCATCCCCGAGACGGTGCTCCAGCCCGAGGTGTTGCCGGCCTCCGCTCCCGGGTTGACGAGCAGGTTCGTCGTGCGCCGGCAGTCGGTGCTCGGGGAGAAGTCGAGCAGGCAGTCGGTGCAGTCGGCGGTTAGGTCCCAGTTCCACAGGCAGGTGGCGCACGAGGTGAACGGGTCGAAGTGCAGCTCGCACTCGGTGCAGCCCGTCGCCGGGTCGTAGTGGTACAGGCAGGTGGAGCAGCCGGTCGTGACGTCGTAGTGGTTGATGCAGGTCGTGCAGCCGGTGGCCAGGTCCCAGCGCGGTTCGCAGTCGGTGCAGTCGGTCGCGGCGTCGTAGTGGGCCAGGCAGGCCGTGCAGTCCGACGCCGGGTCGTAGGCGTTGACGCACGCGTCGCAGTCCGCGGCGGGGTCCCAGTGCGGCGGGCAGACGTCGCAGTCCTCGCCCGTCCAGTGGTTGGGGCAGACGCACTCGGGCCGGCCGTAGTCGTTGATGTCGGGGGCGCACGAGGCGGCCGGGGGACACGTGGGCGGACTCTCGAGGCAGCCGTTGACGCAACCGCGCTGGTAGGCGCCCGGCGTCTCGTAGTGGATGTACTTGACGGCCGCGAACCCCACGTCATCGATCACGGGGAGCGTGTTGATCGCGCACGTCAGGCCGGGGTCCCGGGGGTTGACCGTCCCGGCCACCGGTTCCGCGCTGTCGGCCGTGCCCTCGCAGCCGTTGAGCACGTATCGGCGCGGGACCGCGTCGAGCTCGGAGCGGGGGAGCCGCTGCGGGTACGCCGCCGGGTCGGGGTTCTCCTCCACGAGGTGCACGCACTTGTACTGCGAGTGGTGGGCCAACCCGGCGGTCCACGGGTCGGCGTCGTAACGGGCGAAGTCCATGCCGAGGGCGTTGGGGCCGAGCGGGTCGAAGGCGCCGTCCGTCAGCCGCACGCACTCGCGCCAGTAGCCGTCGTCGTTGTAGACGAGCGGGATGCCCCAGCCGGCGGGCGCGACCGCCAGCCGGCTCTTCTCCTGGATGTAGTAGGCGCCCGCGGCGTACCAGCCCCGGTGCAGCTCGATGAAATACGAGAAGGCGTGGATCGGCTCGGAACCCAGGTCCCACTCGTTGACGTCCGCCTCGCCGCTCGAGTTGTAGTCGGCGATCAGGCTGACGCAGGCCTTCGTCATGCCGTTCAGCTCCTCGGCGCGCAGCCGTCGCGCGCCGTAGAGCGGGGCGTGGGGATCGTCGTCGAGCAGCTCCTGGTCGTCGCGGTTGTCGGCCTCGTACAGCGCCAGCGAATCGACTCCCAACTCCGTCTCGGCGAGGTCGACCTCGCAGCCGTCCAGGTCCGGGTCCTCGTGCTCGGCCAGCAGCACCACGCGGTCGACCACCCGGACGTCGCACCGGGCGTTCTCGGCGATCGCCGGGTCCGAGGACTCGACGTTGGCGCGCGCGGACTGCGTCACCCAGCCGTCGCCGTCCCGGTCGCAGCGGTGGCTGACGGCGGCGCCGGAAAGCGAGAAGTAGTACCCGTCCTGCGTCGTGCAAACGCACTGGCCGGTGAGGGCGGTGACCGGCCACACCTCGCCCGTCTCGCCCTCCAGGGCGCAGGCGCGAGCGCAGGGGACGCAGGCCGGCGGCGTGAGGTAGGGGTTGAGCGCCTCTCCGGCGGGGCAGGTCCCGACGTCGCTCCCGTCGGCGGAATCGTCCGCCGTGCCGTCGTCGAGCGGGAGGTCGGCGTGGTCCTCCGTGTCCTCGTCCGCATCGACGTCGCGCGCAGCGTCGGCGTCGGGCGGGCTCGAGTTGCCGTTGCAGGCGGCGAGCAGCGCGAGGCCGGCAAGAACCGCAAGGTTGCGTCCGAGGTGCGGCGGCATGGGGTCCCCTCCCGTCACAGCTCGGTGAAGTCCGTGTAGTACACGTAGAGCCGGATGTCGTTGAGCGAGGCGAGGTTGACGTCCTGGTTGACCGCCTCGTCGCGCTGGTTGAACACGAGCTCCCAGAGCGTGTTGGAGTAGGGGCGGTCACGCAGTCGGCGGTTGATGTAGATCTCGTCGGTGGAGAAGCTCCCGCGGTCGCCGTTGAAGAAGGTGTTGATCACGGCCGTGCGCTCCGGGAAGACGTAGTACAGCGAGTCGTCCGTCACGGAGTGGACCGTTCCGGTGCCGCGCTGGCGGAGGTAGAGGCGGCCGAGGGTGTCGCCGGTGTCGCTGCCGACGATCTCCGCCTCGACGTGGCTGATCTTGTGGTTGCGGGTGAGCGGGGAGAGACCGTCGAGGTCGGTGGAGAAGGGGATGGACAGGTAGCCGTGCTCGTCGAGGCGCGCGGGGTCCATCAGCATCTGCTGGAAGACCTGCAGCCGTTCCGCCTCGCTGAGGGCCTCGCCGTTGGCCGCGAGCCGCGGGACGTTGAGCAGGTCGTCGCGGAGCGAGATCACGTCGACCCGGACGTCCGGGTTGCCGTAGGTTTCCTCGAAGACGTAGAACGCGTCGGACAGCTCGGTGAGGTAGTACTCGAGGTTGTAGTCGCCGGCGGCGACCATGCGGATCAGGAACAGCTGGTCGAGCTTCGCGTAGCTCTGGCTGGTGTAGTACTCGTAGACGCGCGTGGCCTTGTAGGCCTCGCGGATCGCGGTGTTGAAGGCGCGGTCCGCGTTGATCACGGCGTCGTTCTTGTAGATCCGGACGTTGGGGTCGTTGCGGGCGGCCTCGATGTTGATCGCCAGCTGCTCCACGTCCTGCTGCTCGACCTCGAGCCGCTTGGCCTGGTTACGGAGCGCCTCGAGGCCGTCGAACGCCAGCTTCATCTCGTAGTAGGCCTTGAGGATGTCGATCTCGATCTCGGTGGTCTCGATGTAGAGGTTGATGACGGCGGCGTCGGAATCGATGCGGGCGATGTCGCACTCCTGGGACAGCTCGAACCGCGCCTTGTTGCGCTCGTTCTTCACCATCTCCGACTTGGCCTCGGCCGTCAGCAGGTCCTGGGCCACCAGCAGCGCCTCGTTGCCGATGTAGGCCGCCGTGGCGGCCGCCATCGCGCCGGCGGTCATCGGGCAGTCGGTGCTGGTGCCGACCGAGCACTTGATGAACTCGGCCATCTGGAAGCCGTAGTCCATCGCGCGCTGGCAGGTGGCGATCAGCGACTCGGCCGCGTCGATCTCGTCCTGCAGGTTCGACTGTTCACCGTAGAACTCCAGGACGTAGTCGCTGGTCTCGACGATCTCGTCGCAGTAGTCCGAGACGCGCTGGATCTCCACGTCGATCTCCCGCAACTTGTTGTCCCGTCGCAGGATCTGCTGCCGGAGGTGGATCGCCGCCAGCTCCATCCCGGCCACCGCCTCGTGGATCGCCCCGTTGCCCATGAGGCCGCAGGGGTCGCCCATCATCCGGGCCTTCTCGTCGAGGTAGGCGTACTTCGAGGTGGCCGGGTAGTACAGGCCGTCGGGCCCCGCGAAGGTGCCGCACAGGTCCGCCAGCTGGTCCTCGTAGTTGTTCCGGATGAACACCAGCTCGGCCTGGAACGACGCGCTGTCCGTCTCGTACTCGCGCGACTTCTCCAGCGCCAGCACCTCCTTCTCCGCGGCGAACCCGGCCTTGGTCGTCGCCGAGTCGAGCAGCATGTCGAAGGCGCTGCCGCCGTCGTCCTCCAGCGCCGGGAACGGGACGTAGTCCGGCGAGAAGCCGAAGTAGTTCACCTCGTCCGTGATTCCCTGGTAGACGTCGCGCATGTCGAGCAGCGCCATCCTGTACTGCTTCTGCGCCTGGCTGACGATCAACAGGATCTGGTCCTTGTCCTCCGGCTCCACGACGTCGACGATCTTCTTCATCATCCGCGTGATCAGCACCGACTCGAGGTATGTCGCGGTGTAGGCCCGCTCGATGACCAGTCGGGCCAGGTCCGGCCGGTTGAAGCCCTGGTAGCGCTTCGCGACCTCGCTCCAGGCCCGGCTCTTCTGGGTCGAGGTGCGGATCAGGCGATCGAAGTAGTTGGTCACGGTCTCCTGGGTGACGAAATTCGCAGCCGCGGCGGCCCCGAGGGAGTGCCAGAGGTAGGGAAGCAGCGCGTAGTAGCGGTCCAGGGCCAGCTGGTAGTACTGCGCCGCCTGGTACAGCGTGTACATCTCGTGGCCGGCGACCCCCGAGAGGTTGATGCCGTCCGGCTCGAACAGACTCCCCTCGAAGGTCGCCCGCCGCATCCCCGCCAGGTCGAAGCGCGAGGCCAACGCCTGCGTGTACGACTCGTCGCCCTGCATCACCAGCAACTCCGCGTACAGCGCCTCGAACCCGTCCCGCGACCGGCCCGGTTCGCTCCGGTCCACCGACACGTCGACCGTCAGGTAGTCCTTCACCACCGTGCGCGTGGTCGCCGACAGCTCGGCGCCGTGCTCCTGGTGCAGATAGACGAGGCAGTCCACCCGCTCCCGGACCTGCTCGATCGCCACCGGGTCGTAGCAGTAGGGGATGATGTTGGAGTTCGGGATGCAGACCTCGGGCGCGAAGCCCACGGTGGCCCCGGTCCGGTTGACGAACGCCGTCTTGTAGCGGAAGGCGTTGTTGACCTCGGTGCGCAGCGGCACGAACACCGTCGCCGCCGAGCTCTGGGCGTAGAACGTCTTGCCGTTCCGCAGGTCGTAGCGGTCGTCCTCGCAGTAGACCTCGCCCATCGCCGAGCAGTTCCACAGCGGGTTCAACCGGAGATCGTACGCCGCATAGCCCGGGTCGGCCTGCCACGCGTCCAGGTCCTGCTGGCAGGAGCCCCGGGACTGGCACGGCAGGGCCTCGATGTCCTCCTGCCCCAACGCCGCCGGGTCCACGGTGAAGAAGGTCACGTGACTCCCCATCGGACACGGGCTGCTCGAACCGGTCGGGCCCTGGTCGAACCGCCCGGTATCGTGACACAGGTAGTGGACCGCCTCGGCGACACCGTCCACGACCGTCACGCCCGCCGGGTCGTCATTGATGCCGTCGACCAGCGCCACCGCCAGCGTGTCCAGCAGCGCCCGGTCGGACTCCCAGTCCGGGACGCGACGCCCGAGTGCCCGCTCGACGACGGCGTCCGTGCAGCCCACCGACAGCTTGTCCGTCGGCATCGCGCGTGTCTCGGTCTGCATCGACCCGTCGAACGCCTCGTCCGACAGCGTCGTCGGATTGCGCTCGAGGATCATGATCCCGTACGCCGTGAAGTCGTCCGCGTCGTCCGGGCTCACGAACGCGAAGCCGTCGTCGAACGACTCCCGGAACAGGATCACCAGCTCGTTCTGGTTGACGAGGGCCCCATCGACGAGCGACAGGTGGCGCCGGCGGGACCGCCCGTCCGGCACCGGGTTCGAGCCGCTGAAGGTGAGGTTCCGGGCCTGCAGGTCCGGGTCCCCGTACGGCTGCGCCTTGTCCCGGCACTCGGCCCGGTACCGCAGCCCCGTGTCCGCGTCCTCGTACGTCCCCGCCTCGAATCCCGGCACCAGCCACGGCACCGTCACCAGCTCGAAGTCCGGCAGGTCGCAGGTGCCCCCCGCCGACGGCAGGTACCGGCCCCCGACCACGATGTCCGCGTCCAGGTCCGCGACGAACGCCAGGCACGCGGAGCCGACGCCCGGGGCGCAGGCCGAGGTGTCGCCGGCGAAGGTGACGGTGATCGCCGGGTCGCCCGAGTAGTGCAGCGTGTCGCTGGTCGAGATCTTCCCCACGAGCGTTCGCGGGTCCGACTCCTCGCGCAGGTTGAGCGCCACCGGCAGCTCCACCAGCCCCGAGGGCACCGGATTGGAGTCGAGGTCGTCGGAGTACTCGCCGTACCCCACCGGGTTGTCGAACGGGTAGCAGGCGGCCTTCGGACAGTACGGCGGCCGCGACGTCGCCCAGCTCCACGACTCGGTCCGCGTCGAGGTGACCACCGCCATCAACTCCTGGAGCGTGAGGCTGCCGAGCCGGAACGCGCCCCACTTCTGGATGAAGGCGTTGTGCACCTGCTCCAGGAGCGCCGTGTTCGACTTGTCCGCGACCCAGGCATCGATGCCCAGGGTGCCGAAGTTGCCGAAGTAGTAGATCGTGCCGGCCCACTGGCCGTCCGGACGGCTCGCGTACGTCAGGTCGATCCGTTGCGCCCCGACCCGCTCGTTCGACACCTCGAGGACGCCGTTCCAGACCGCCAGCTCGTCGTTTGTCGCTCCAGCCAGCGAGAACACCGCCTCGCCCCCGTCGCCGTCCACCAGCAGCGTGAACTCCTCGACCTGCTCCAGGTCCCCCGCCGGCCCCATCTCCAGCCAGTACAGCGGGGTCTCGACGTCCTTGCGGACGCCGTCCGCCGTGAACTCCTTGTGCTCGACCTTCCGCACCGTGAACTCGAGCGCCATCGGGGTGCGGTTCGTGAGTCGGATGTCCTTCGAGTTCTCCACGGAGGAGAGCCGGATCACCCGGGTCGACAACTCGAAGGACCCGATGCTGTCCGGGCTCTCCCCGGTGCTCGGCGCCAGCGGGAGGCAGTAGCCGCGCTCGCCGTCCAGCGTGCTGCAGTAGCTCTGTTCGGGGCACGAGTCGGTCCGCGCGGAACAGGCCCGCCGGCAGACGTGCTTGAAGCAGCCGTCGCCCGGCCCGCAGTCCGAATCGTAGTCGCAGTTCGACAGGCACCGGCCGTCGCTGCAGGCCTGGAACACCGGGCAGTCCAGGTCGGTCTCGCAGGTCGGAACCTCGTTGCCCGGCGCGATGCACGAGCCCTCCGTGCACGTGGTCGTTCCCAGGCAGCCCGGCAGCAGGCCGTCCGACGGACAGGTCACGTACTCGCCTTCGACGAGGAGGCCCGTGCGGCACGGCGTGTAGCACTTCGCTTCCGGCACCGCCGACGGGGTCTCCTCCTGACAGCCGACGATCAGTGCCATCGACGCGACGGCGAGCGACCAGCAGAGCCAAATGCGTTTCATGACGTCATTCTCCTCGAGGCGACACTCCCCCGGAACTGCAAGCCAACCTTCTCCTCGCGACGAAGAGCGAAAGTCGCCTTGCCTCACGCTACGCCCGGGGGGCGCGGTCGGCAACGCCTTTCTTCGGCCCGTCCGGGCCGGGCGACGGCTTTCCCGCGGAATTCGGAATTCGGGATGCCACCGCCCCCGTTTGGGTGTACGGTGCTTCTACACGCGCGACGGGCGCGCGGCGACCTTCGACGGACGGAGCAAGCATGGCGCGGAAGACCTCCCTCATCGGCGTGTTCTGGGTGTTCGGGGTGCTCAGCCCCGGGTGCGGCGACTCCGATACCACGCCGCCGGCGGACGCGACCGACGCCGAGACGACGGAAGACACGGCGGACGTCGCGCCGGAAGACGACGCGGAAGCCCCGGAGGACGCGGCCGAGGTCGAAGCATGCGTGCCGACGGGTCCCGAGGTGTGCGACGGCCTGGACAACGACTGCGACGGCGAGGTCGATGAGGACTTCGACCTGCGCAACGACGACCGCAACTGCGGCGCCTGCGGCTTCATCTGCACCGTCCCCGGCGGCGACGCGTCGTGCGTCAACGGCCTGTGCGAGATCGAGGCCTGCACCCCGGGGTTCCTCGACCTCAACGGCGCAACCTTCGACGGATGCGAGTACGAGTGCGAAGCGACGCTCGAGGCGGAGTCCATCGAGGACGGGAGCTGCGCCGACGAGGCGGACAACGACTGCGACGGGCGCGTCGACGACGAGGACGCGGACTGCAACGCCTGCGTCCCCGAGTTCTGCGACACGCTCGACAACGACTGCGACGGCCTGACCGACGAGGACTTCGACCTGCAGTCGGATCCCGTCCACTGCGGCGCCTGCGGCCTGGACTGCCCGATCCGGCCGCATGCCGTGCCGGCCTGCGTGCGCGGCGAATGCACGTTCACCTGCGAGGCCGGCTGGGCCGACGCCGATCTGGTCGAGGCCAACGGGTGCGAGACCCGCTGCACGCCGAGCCCCACGCTGGACGAGACCGCCTGCGACGGCATCGACGCCGATTGCGACGGCCTGGTCGATGAGGACTACGTTCCCGACTTCTGCGGGGTCGGCGCGTGCCGCGTCCCGGCGGTCTGCTGGCACGGCGTCGAAGACTGCACGCCGCTCGAACCTGTCTACGACGTCGATACCGTCTGCGACGGCATCGACCAGGACTGCGACGGGGAAACCGACGAGGAGTTCGTCCCGGCCGCCACGTGCCTGGGCCTCTGCCGCGACAGCGC
This sequence comes from Deltaproteobacteria bacterium, assembly GCA_016930215.1. Taxonomy (GTDB): domain Bacteria; phylum Myxococcota_A; class Polyangia; order DRWM01; family JAAZOP01; genus JAAZOP01. The sequence goes on along the minus strand of JAFGHH010000489.1, from coordinate 3,412 downwards.
CACCTGCGTCGACGGCGTCGAGACGTGCGGCACGCCGCCGGCGGCCGACGACGTGTTCTGCGACGCCCTCGACGAGGACTGCGACGGGGAGACCGACGAGGACTACTTCCACGTCCCCGAGTTCTGCGGCGAAGGCGCATGCGTTCGCCCTTGGACCTGCGTCGGCGGCGTCGAGGACTGCATCAGCGATCCGGCCTCGGCCGAGGTCTGCAACGGCATCGACGACGACTGCGACGGCGCAACCGACAACATCGCCGACATCGCCGCCGCCTGCCCGCCCCCCGCCCATGTCGTCGCCACCGTGTGCCAGCCTTGCGGCCCCGGTTGCGGCCGCTGCGGCATCGCTCCCGACGGCTGCGAGGAGACCTTCTACGACATCAACGGGGCGTACGTCGACGGCTGCGAGTGCCAGCAGGAGGCCACCGAGGTGCCGTCGGCCTCCTGCCCGGACCTGGTCCGCGACCTGGGCGACTTCAGCGACGACGGCAGCACCATGGACATTCGGGGCAACATCGTCCCGGCCGGCGACGTCGACTGGTTCCGCTTCCGTGCCCTCGACACCGACGACACCTCGTGCGACGAGTTCCACGTCATCATCGAGTTCACGTCCAATCCGGGCGACGCTTTCCGGTTCGACGTTCATCGCAGCGACCGCATCGACGACTGCGGCCGCCGGGACTGCGAGGGCGAGTCGCGCTGGTACGACTTCTACACCGACTACCACGTCGGAACCGGCCGGACCGCCGTCGGCGAGTGCCCGTGTCGTCCGCGGAACACGTCGGGATACAACACCTGCGACAACCAGACGCAGTACTACTTCGTCAAGGTCTACCGCGTCGACCCGACCACGACCACCTGCGACTCGTACACCCTCCGGATCAGCAACAACTCCGAGTGACCTGCTACCTTCCGAATTCGTGCGGGCGGCCAGCGGTCCTTCGGTCGGATCTCCTGGAAGAATCGCGCAGTTCCCCCGGCCGGTCCTGGCTCGGCCACGTCGGCAGCACCACCACCAGCCAGTACGTCGAGATCGACCTCGCGATGAAGCGCAAGGCCATCGAACGCTGCCCCGTGCCCGATACGGCCGGCCCTGTCGGTCGCCGAAACCGCATCCGGGGCCGGACGTACTCGCGGAGCAACCGACGGAAATACGCCTCGTCCCGGACGATCGCGCGGTCGAGCAACTCCTTGCAGCAGCAGCCGATCCAGCGTCCACGGGTTCCGTTCCGCCAGGGGGCCCCCAGCATCGTCCGACGCGTCCCATCCCTCCCGGCCTCGACGGCCCCGGATTCCACGACCGGCAAGAACCGTGCCCTCCGCCTCCCCGTGCAGGGCAACTCGTGGCGGTTCTCACGACAAGGGAAGAAGCAGGACGCAGGTCCGCGGAGGACTCACGACGGAACGAAGCGGGAGACGGCGGATGCGGCACCGACGGCTCGGGCGGACGCCTTGCTCGGTGGCGACGGACTGGCGGGTCGTGGTCGATCGCCGACTACGCGGAGTCCTCATCGAGCGACCGGTCCGCCAGGGCCCGAACGGCATCGCGGGCCCAGGCCCGGGCGCTTTCGAAGTCGCGTGGGTCGTGGAGTCGCGGCGCGGTCGCGTTGGCCGCGGCCAGCAGCGCGGCCTGCATGCCGTGGCGCAGACCCTGCACGCCGAACTTCCGTTCCGCGTCCGAGACGGCGGTCTGCAGTCCGTGGACGCCCCGGTCCTGGGTCAGCTTCCAGAGATCGACCAGGTCCTTGCCCTCGCGGCGGTCGAGCAACGCCAGGATCTTGTTCGCCGCGATGTCCGCCGGATCGTCGAGCTGCAGCCCTTCGACCGTCACGTCGCGGGCGCCGAGGGCCGGGAACGGGTAGCGGACGAACTCCAGCCGGACCAACTCGTCCGCCAGGCGCACCTGGAAACCGTAACGGTCGTACCGCCGCGTCGGTCCCTCCACCGTCGCGTCCGGGACGCCGCGCAGCAACGCGAGGATCTCGGCCAGCGGGACCTCGTCGTCGGTGAACAGGTCCAGGTCGTCGGAGCGCCGGTGGCGGAAGCGGAAGCCGGCCAGGTTGCTGCCGCCCGTGAGGTAGAACGTCTCGCGCAGGGGCGACCGGGCGACCGCCAGGAGCAGCCGTCGCTGGCCGGCGGTCAGGTCGGCGTCGTCAAGTCGCCAGGCCATCGGTGCGCTCGCGCCACAGCCGTTCGTACAACTCGATCAGCTCGCGGACTTCCGGCGGCAGGCGCAACTCCTGGCGCCGGGCGTGGAGAGCCCGGACCGCGGCGCGGGCGCGTCCGTAGCGCGGGAAGAAGTCGGCGAGGCGCTGGAGCCGCCATAGCTCGTCGGCCGGCGCCTCGGCGTAGTCCCACAACAACTCGCGCGGTACCTCCACCATGGACCGATCGTGGATCGTCCGTCCGCACCCGTCAAGCGCGCCCGGCTGTGGCTACCAGAAACTCCGTCCGCCACGAGATCGTAGGGCTTCCTGCCGGTCGCCGTGGTAGGAAAGCCGCCCATGTTCTCCATCCTGCTCAGGGTAGCCCGCGCGTTCTGGTCGGCGTTCACGAGCCGGTGCCAGCTCGCCGCCCGGAACATCGCGCTCGAGCACCAGATGGACGTGCTCACACGCCCTACCCGGTCTCGTCCCCGGCTCAAGTTCGAGTTGCGCGACCGAATCCTCTTGGTCTGGCTCTCCCGCATCTGGTCCGGCTGGAAGAATGCGGTTCGCATCGTCCGACCCGAGACGGTCGTCGGCTGGCATCGCCGCGGCTGGCGCCTGTACTGGACATGGAAGAGCAAGCGCCGCGGGCCCGGGCGACCGCTCGTGCCGCAGGACGTCCGCGAGTTGATCCGGACCATCTCGTCCCAACATTTCGTCACCTGGGGCGCACCTCGCGTGCATGGCGAAATCCTGGAGCTCGGGATCGACGTCTCGCAGGCCACCGTCGCGAAGTACATGGTCCGGCACGAGAAGCCGCCGTCGCAGAACTGGCGCACGTTTCTCGACAACCACGTGACCACGCTCGCGTCGATCGACTTCTTCACCGTCCCCCACTTCAACGTGACCTCCAACCCGACGGCGGAGTGGACGGCGCGGCAGATCACCGAGGCGTTCCCCGAGGACACCGCCCCACGGTACATGATCCGCGAGCGCGACGGCGTCTACGGCGACGTCTTCCACGGCCGCCCGAAGGCGATGGGGATCGAGGAGGTCGTGATCGCCCCGCGGTCGCCGTGGCAGTCGCCCTACGTCGAGAGGCTCATCGGTACCCTCCGTCGCGAGGCGCTGGACCACGTGATGCTCGTGGACGAGAACCACGCCCGGCGGGTGCTTCGCGAGTACCTGGGCTACTACAACTGCCGATCACTATGCTTCACCTCGCCATGTGTTTGGAATCACTGAGGACCAACTGCGCCGAAGAGGGT
>JAFGHH010000488.1 GCA_016930215.1 Deltaproteobacteria bacterium | reverse complement strand
GCTGGGCGGGCTGGAGGTCGAGCGGGTGATCAAGGGGGTGGTCGGCCCGGTGTGCTTCCCGTGGACGAGGATTCCGGACGGGCTGGAGCCGGTGCTGGCGGCCGGTGGGTTCGTGGCGATGTTCGCGGTCGATACTGCGGCGCAGGACCTGGCGGCGGACCGGGACAACGACCCGTTCGCCGACCTGCTGCTGGAACGGCTGACGCCGGAGGCGCGGGGGGAGTACGACGCGGCGCGGCAGCGGCTGGGCTACAAGGTGTTCAAGGACCGCAAGTTCGTCGCGCCCCGTGCGGCCGTCGCCGCGCTGCAGGCACTGTGCGCGAGCCGCCGCGCGCGCAACGTGTGCTACGGGGTCTGAGGCTCCCCGCACGGCTCCGACGCCGCTACGGGACGGCGAGCGCGCGGAGGCGCTCCCGCAGGGCATCGCGGAAGCGTTCCAACTCGGTCGCGTCCAGGGGTTGCAGCATCGTCGGCAGCGGCCGTAGCGGGAACTCCCGCAGCAGCCAGGCCAGCACTCCGGGATCGATGCCGGCGTCCTTGCGCAGGGCCGCCCCGAGGTCCCGCTCGAGCGGGAATCCGGCCCGTTCGAGGAACAGCAGATCCACCAGGTCGCGGGGCTCCGTGCGGGACAGCAGGCACGTCACCTTCGACGCGCGAAGGTCGGCGAGCGACTGCACGACGAGACCGTCGACCGGCGGCGGCGGCGGCTCGAGATCCGGGGTCGGATCGAAGGCCAGGTCGAGCCGGACGATTCCGGGCAGCCGGTCGAGCCGGGCCCGCACGAAGGTACCGCCGTCCTGCACCACGGTCAGGCCCACGGCGCACTCGCGCGCGACCTCGGGCAGCCGCGCGACCAGCTCGCGAACGGCCTCCGCGGCCGGGAAGGCGAGGTCGAGGTCCGCCGACAGCCGGTGGTTCAGGTAGACCCCGCCGAGAGCCGCACCGCCGGCGAGGCGACACGGCGCCCGGGCCTGGCAGGCCGCGACGAGCCGCACGGCCGGTTCCGGGACGACGCGCCGGTCGATGCCGCGGCTAGCCATGCCGGGCCTCGGCGGGCGGCCATTCCGGCTCCGGAAGACCCAGCAGCCAGGCCCATCGCGAGCGGGTGTGGCCGAGATGCCGCAGCAGCCGCGGCCAGAGCGCCCGGACCTCGTCCGGTGTGACGAACAGCCAGACGTCCCGCGTGTTCGCCTCCCGCAGGATCGCGCCCACCCAATAGGCGCGCTCGTGCGCGTCGTCGGAAGCGAGCCGGCGGCGCAGCTCCGCCACCGTCGCGTCGGTCCACCACAGGAAGTACGGACGGGCCTCCGCCGCGAGCAACTCGTCGGAGGTCGGCGGCAGCGTCGGTCGTGCCGCGTGCATGCCGGGAGGATACCACGGTCCTCCCGCCGGGACACCCGTCGTCGTTCGAGCCACGGCGGGACGCCGTGTGGAAAACGGGCGGAGCGCGCGGGGGCGCCGACGTGGAAGCGGCGGCCGACGGCGCCTGAGGCGGCGTCTCGAGCAGGCCCGGCACGCGGTGTCGGAGTGCGGAGATTGCCGGAGCCCCGCGTTCGTACGCGTTCCCGACGTGTGCTAGGGTGGATTTCCGAGCGTCGGGGTATCGGACCCTGGGCGCTGCTCTGCTTTCGTGCCGGCGCGTCGAGCGGGGTGTTCGGTGGGAGCGACGGGCGACGCGCCCGCGCATGCCGGCGAGGAGAAGCGGGTGATGGAACCACGGCCTGCCGTGCTGCCGCGCCGCGTGGCGTTCGTCGGCAGCTCGTTGCCCCGACAGTGCGGGATCGCGACCTACACGGCCGACCTGGCGGAGGCGCTCGGCGCGCTCTACCGGCAGGTGGAGTTCCTGTCGGTGGCGATGACGGACCTGCGAGCGGCGTACGCGTATCCGCCGACGGTGCGGTTCGAGATCCCGGAGAGCGACATCGGCGCGTACCGTCGCGCGGCCGACTTCCTCAACATCAACGACGTCGACCTGGTGAGCCTGCAGCACGAGTTCGGGCTGTTCGGCGGGCCGGCGGGCAGCCACGTGCTGGCGCTGCTGCGGGACCTCCGGATGCCGGTGGTGACGACGCTGCACACGGTGTTGCGCGAGCCGGACCCGCACCAGCGGCGGGTGATGGACGAGCTGGCGCAGCTCAGCAGCCGGCTGGTGGTGATGAGCCGGCGGGGCCGGGAGCTGCTGCAGGAGGTCTACGGCGTCGCGCCGGAGAGGATCGACCTGATCCACCACGGCATCCCGGACGTGCCGTTCGTCGACCCCAACTTCTTTAAGGACAAGTTCGGCGTCGAGGGTCGTCCCGTGCTGCTGACCTTCGGCCTGTTGTCCCCGAACAAGGGCATCGAGTACGCGATCGAGGCGCTTCCCGCGCTGGTGGCGGCGCGCGCGGACGTGGTCTACCTGGTGGTGGGCGCGACGCATCCGCACCTGCGGCGTCGGGAGGGGGAGGCCTACCGCCTGTCGCTGGCCCGGCTGGCCCGGGAGCGGAACGTTGCCGGCCACCTGATGTTCCACGACCGCTTCGTGAGCAAGGACGAGCTGGTGGAGTTCCTCGGGGCCGCGGATGTCTACCTCACGCCGTACCTCAGCGAGGCGCAGAGCACGTCGGGCACGCTGGCCTACGCCGCCGGGATGGGCAAGGCGGTGGTCTCGACGCCGTACTGGCACGCCCAGGAGCTGCTGGCCGAGGACCGCGGCGTGCTGGTGCCGTTCCGGGACGCCGCGGCGCTCGCCACGGCGACGCTCGAGCTGCTCGACAACCACGCGCGTCGCCACGCGATGCGCAAGCGCGCGTACCTGATGGGCCGGGCGATGGTCTGGCCCCGGGTCGCGCAGTCGTACATGGAGTCGTTCACGCAGCCGGAGCCGGTGGACCGCCGGGCCGGCCGGCCCGCCGTGGCGGCGTCGGACGTCCTGCCGCCGCTGAACCTGTCGCACCTGCTGCGGATGACCGACGACACCGGCCTGTTCCAGCACGCGATCTTCGACATCGCCGACCGTTCGCACGGCTACACCACCGACGACAACGCCCGGGCGGTCGTGCTGGCGATGCTGCTGGAGGCCGCCGGCGACGACACGCTGATCCAGAGCGGCCACGCCGCCCGCTACCTCTCGTTCCTCGCCTACGCGCTCGACTCGGCCAGCGGTCGCTACCGCAACTTCCTGTCCTTCGACCGGCGGTGGCTGGAGGAGGTCGGCTCCGAGGACAGCCACGCCCGCGCACTGTGGGCGCTCGGCACGGTCCTCGGGCGCACCGCCAACGAGGGGCTGCGGGGGATGGCCAGCCGGCTGTTCGACGTCTCGCTGCGCAGCCTGCTGGAGTTCAAGTCGCCGCGTGCCTGGGCCTTCGGGCTGCTGGCGATCCACGAGTACCTGCGGAAGCTGTCGGGCGATCTCGTCGCGAGCGACGCCCGGGCCGTGCTGGCCGAGCGGCTGCTGGACCTGCATCGTCGGGTGGCGACGGACGACTGGCCCTGGTTCGAGGAATCGCTGAGCTACTGCAACGCGCGGCTGCCGCACGCCCTGCTGCTGTGCGCCCAGTGGATGGACCGCGGCGACCTGCGCGACGTCGCCCTGCGCTCGCTGGAGTGGCTGGCCCGCATCCAGGTGTCGGCCGACGGCTGCTTCGCCCCCGTGGGCTCCAACGGGTTCTACAAGCGCGGGCAGGAGATGGCGCGCTTCGACCAGCAGCCGGTGGAGGCGTCGGCGATGTTGTCGGCCTGTCTCGAGGCCCACGCGATGACCGGCGAGGAGCGGTGGCGGACCGCGGCGCAGAGCGCCTTCGACTGGTTCCTCGGGCGCAACGACCTGCGCGCGCCGGTCTACGACCCCGCCACGGGCGGCTGCCGCGACGGCCTGCACCCCGACCGGATCAACCGCAACCAGGGGGGCGAGTCGACCCTGGCGTTCCTGTTGTCGCTCGTCGAGATGCAGTCCGCCCAGAGCATCATCCGGGAGAGGTGACCCATGAAGCCGACGTCTCATCCGCCGCTGCTCGTCCGACATGCGGGCAACCCGATCCTGACCAGCGAGGACTGGCCGTATCCGGTCAACACGGTGTTCAACCCCGGTGCCGTGCGGCTGGCCGACGGTTCGACGCTGCTGCTGTGCCGCGTCGAGGACCGGCGCGGACACTCGCACCTCTGCGCCGCGCGCTCCGCGAACGGCGTCGATGACTGGCGCATCGACGACCGTCCGACGCTCGCGCCTTCCATCGACTCCTACCCGGAGGAGCTGTGGGGCGTCGAGGATCCCCGGATCACCTGGGTCCCCGAGCTGCGGCGGTACGTCGTGGCCTACACGGCGTACTCGCGCAGCGGTCCCGGCGTGTCGCTGGCGCTGACCGAGGACTTCCGGACCTTCGACCGCGTCGGCTCGGTGATGTCTCCCGAGGACAAGGACGCGGCGCTGTTCCCGCGGCGCGTCGGCGACTACTGGGCGCTGCTGCACCGTCCGGTGAGCACGATCGGGGCCCACGTCTGGCTGTCGTTTTCGCCCGACCTGCGCCATTGGGGCAGCCACCGGATGGTCCTGCCGGCGCGCGGCGGCGCCTGGTGGGATGCGAACAAGATCGGGCTGTGCACGCCGCCGATCGAGACCGACCGCGGCTGGCTCCTGCTGTACCACGGCGTGCGACAGAACGCGGCCGGCTGCCTGTACCGCCTCGGCCTGGCGTTGATGGATCTCGAGACACCCGAACGCTGCCTGTTGCGCGGCGATTCGTGGATCTTCGGCCCGGAGGCGCCCTACGAGCGGCGCGGCGACGTGGAGAACGTCGTCTTCCCCTGCGGCTTCACCGTCGAGCCGGACGGCGACACGCTCAACGTCTACTACGGCGCGGCGGACACCAGCGTCGCCCTGGCCCGGGGCAGCATCGGCATGATGCTCGCGTGGCTCGACGCGTTCGGCAGCCCGGCGGGCCGCTGGGACTAGCGCACGACCGGTCGCGACCGGGCCGTGGGTTCGCGGCGCCGCTCGAAGCGGCGAGGCGGACGTGGCGGCCTACGGTTCCCGGATCGGTGCCTCGAGCAGGTCCAGCACGCGGTGCTGGAACGCCAGCTCGTCCGCGTCGCTCACCGTCGCCAGCGCCTCGTTGAGCCGGCCGTAGCAGGCGAGCAGGACCCAGGCCAGCGCCTCGAGGTCGCCGCGCGGGTCGGCCAGCAGGCGCACGACCAGCGGGTGGGACGCGTCGAGGACGATCAACTGGCGCGGGCCCTCCTGCGTTCCCACCGGCAGGCAGGCAACGACCAGCTCGTCGCGCCGGCCCTTGCGGCCCGGCCCCCAGCGGCCCGGCACGCTCGGCCCGAGCTGCACGACCAGCGGGTGCGTGCGTCCCGCGGTGGCGCCCAGGTTCGTCAGCAGCTCCACGAGCCACGCGGCCAGCTTGCGCGGACTCCGGGCGACGTCGGTCTCGGCCTGCGGGGCGGCCTGCCGCGCGGCGGGACGCACGACGCGGGCGCCGGCCCGCGCCGCGTCGAGCCAGGCGCGCAGCGGGGCGGGGGTGGCGGGGTCGAGCGGCGTGCGGGCGTCCTCGGGCAGCATTCCGGAGCAGGCGGCCGCGTGCTCGGCCAGCAGGCGGCGCGCGGTCACCGGCAGGCCGCCTGCGGCAGGAAACACCGGCAGGTCGAGGATCCGCTCGGCGACCGGGTCTCGGACGTCGAGCGCGACCGAGCCGTCGGGTCGCGCGACGAACAGCGTCTGCCGGCCGGCCCAGCGCAGCGCCGCCAGCAGGCAGCGGAGGCGCTGCGGGTCGTCCGCGTCCGGCTCGGACAGGCGTCGGGCCAGCGTGTCGAACAGCAGGGTGACGCCGTGTCGCGCGAGCGCCTCGATTCGCTCGGCGGGCACGTCCGCACCGCGCAGGCGCAGCACGCCGACGACGCCGTCGTCGCGGGCGACCTCGCGCAGGACGCCGAGTCTCCGTTGCTGTTCGTCGACCACCGCGACGGCCGGCTCGGCGACGTCGAGCGTGGGGAGGCCCAGCACGCCCGTGGCGAAGTCGGTCTCGACGTCCACGCGCACGGCGTAGGCCGTCTCCGGCGGGCGCGGGTCGGCCAGCGCCTCGGGGTCGCTGAGGTCGAAGTCGAGCACCGGGTTCACGCGGCCGAGCAGCGACAGGACGTGGCGGGCGAAGGGGTTCATCGCCAAGCCGCGCAAAGGCGGGCGCGACGCCGCCGGGTCGCCGCCGGTCGCCGCGGCCGTCAACGGCCCGAGGTCGGCCGGATCGACCGACCAGCCGTCGTGCATCGGCACGCCCGGCCCGGCCAGCAGCTCGCGCAGCTCGTCCAGCGACCGCGGGACGCCGTCCACGTCGAGGAACAGCGGCAGGGACTCGACGACCGGCGCGTGGGGGAGCCGCGGCGCGCTCGGCGTGCGGCGGCGCAGGTACCAGATCAGGTGGCGGGCCGCCTGGCGGCGCAGCTCCTCGGTGCTGCCGGTGGCGAAGGTGCGGACGAGGCGGCCGAGCAGCGCGTGCTCGGCGGCGGTCCGGTCCGTCGGCGACAGCGCGGCGGGGTCGATGCCCTCGACGAGCAGCGGGAAGTCCGGCCAGGCGCGCAGGCCGAGCGCGAAGTCGCGGACCTGCAGGCCGCGGTGCTCGGCCAGCAGGTCGCGGGCGTCCACGCGCACGTAGCTCGCCTCGCCGACCAGGGCGATCAGCAGCCGCTCCCGCTGCGCGTCGAGCTCCAGGATGCGGGACCGTTCGAGGCCGGCGAGGTCGGCCGGGACCTCCGGGACCGTGCCGTACAGCACGCCGCCGGTGGCCTCGAGCAGCCGTTCCAGGTCGCGGGCGCTGCGCTCCTGCCCGTCGAGGGTCCGGAGGATCGGCAGGTCGAGGAGCGAAGCCGGGAGCTGCGGGTCGAGCAGCGAGAAGCGGGGGACGACGAAGCCCTCCGCGTCGGTGCGCAGGCGCAGCAGGCCGGAGCGGGCGAGGGCGCCGAAGGCGGCGCGCGAGGCGGTCGAGCCGACCGTCGCTCGGCTGCGCTCGAGACCCGCCATCACGCGGCGCTCGGCGGTCTCCAGCGCGGAGGCCGAGAGTCGGGCGACGGCGTAGGCGACGAGGGAGGCGAGGGTGGTGTCGGTCGTGCCGGGCCACCTGCGGAGCAGGGCGCCGGGCGAGGCGCCATCGACTTCGATCCGCAGCAGGCCGCCGGTGAAGCGGCTGTCGAGCGGCAGGTGGGCCACGAGGCGGTCGACCGAGACGAGCTCGACGGCGAGGCCGCCGGGATGGGGCGGCTGCTCGGGCACGAACACCGTCGGGCGCACCGCGGTGCGCGCGCCGAGCTCGGCCAGGAAGTGCGCCCGCGGCTCGGGACCGGCGTGGAACAGGGGCGGCAGCACGCCGTCGGCCTGCAGCACGTCGGCGAGGCGGTCGGCGGCGAGCGGCTCGCCCTCGAGCGGGGCGACGAGCCACGGCGGCTGCGGCGGTTCGGCCGGCGGCTGCAGGCAGAACGAGAGGTCGGTGTCGGTCTCGACGCACGGCTCGAGGACGCGTACCTTGGGCCCGGCGATCAGGCGCACGGCGCTCGCGTCGGTCTCGCCGGCCAGCAGCACGGGGGCGGAGAGCGCCGCCCCGAGCTGCCGGGCGCGCTGCAGGGCCCTCGGGTCGCGACAGGCGCCCGCGCGGACGACGACCAGGGTCCGCGCGCGGTGCGCGAGGTCGCGCAGCGCGCGGGGTCCGAGCGGCGGTCCGTCGGGGAGCCGCAGGTCGTAGGTCGCCGTGGCGCGACCGTCGCGCAGCATCTGGGCGTAGGGGCGCAGCCGCGCGAACAGCTCGTCCAGCCGCTCGTCGCGCACGATCGCCGCGTGGTCGACGGTCTTGTGCAGGCGGTCGAAGCAGACGATGCCGCCGAGCTTCAGTCCGGGGAACGGCTCGGCGCGCACCGCTTCGATCCGCACGCCCCAGGTCAGCAGCTGGAAGACGCGGTCGTCGCTGGTCGAGCCGAGTCCGACGGCGCCGTACAGGTCGCCCTCGTCGAACGGGACCCAGCGGTCGTAGCCGAACAGCTTCGGCGTGCGCGCCCGGGTGTAGCCGAACAGCGGCTCGGAGTTGACGACGATCGGGACCGGGGCGGTCAGGCACCGGCTCTCGATCGCCGACAGCTCGCCCCGGCGCGGCGAGCGGGCGCCGAGCCCGCCGCCGGACAGCCCGCGGGCGACGACGTACGTGCCGCGCAGCGGGGTGTCCGGCCGTCCGACCTCGAGCGTGTCGGTGCCGGTGATCCGGACGCGGGTCGTGTGTTGCGGCGTGCCGTCCCCCGATTCGAGGACGATCTCGTCCGGCTCGAACAGGAACAGCGCGTTGAGCCCCAGGGCGAGCTGGCGGACGTCGGCGGTCTCGAGGTCCTCCTTGGAGGCGAACAGGAAGTCGAACAGCTGCCCCAGCTCGTCCGGCGCGAAGCCGCCGCCGACGTAGCTCAGGCCCATCCGGGAGCCGTGCAGGTCGAGGTCGACGTACTGGGCGCCGTTGGACACGGCGGCCTGGATCAGCTCCAGCACGTAGTCGAACGGGCTGGCGAGGGTGAACTTGCGCAGCTTGGCGATCGCGCGGTCCCGCGCCACCGTGAACGTCCGCCGCTCGACGAACGTGCCGGCCTGGCGGCTGCGGGCGACGATCTCGTCGACGCCGCTCATGCACCCAGCTCCCGCAGGGCCCGGCCCAGGAGGTCGCCCTTCTGCGCGTCGACCCGCCGCTCGGCGAGCAGCAGGCCGCGCGCCAGGCAGTAGGCCGCCAGCGCCGGCCGGCGCTCGTGGAGCCGCAGCAGCCGCACCAGGTGCGGGTGCGCCCGATTGACCGCCGCCTCCAGCCGGCGGCGCCGGTCCGGAACGTCGCGCGGCGGTCGCGCCATCCGTGGTCCCAGGCGGCGGCCGGTGACGAACAGCGGGTCGTCGAGCGTCGGCGCGCTCGGCGTGAAGCTGTGCAGGCGGCGGTAGCCGGCCTTGGCCGACCGGAGCAGGTCCCCGGCGCTCGCGAGCAGCGCCTCGAGCGCCTCGGGGACCTCGTGGTCGAGCGCCACGGAGACGAAGACCCGCTCGGGGTCGGCGACCTCCGGCGGGGCCTCGGGCCCGAGCCACGTCGTCCACTCGTCGGGCAGCACCGCCTTGACCACCTCACGGGCCTTCGTCCCGAACCGCCGGTGGCGCCGGAGGCGGGCGTAGCCGGCGAGGAGGGCCGGGACGCCCCGCACCGGGTGGCCGGTCTCGGCGTCCTCGGCGAGCGTCTCGCCGCGGCTTTCGCCGAGCCCGGCCAGGAAGACCGGCACGCCGTCGGCGGCGAGCCGGGCGGTCAGCGGCGTGGTTTGCGCTGCGGCGAGCAGGCGGCCGTCGCGGCCGAAGGCGTCCCAGGCGTCGGCCAACGAGAGTGCGGCGTCCTGGACGGTGCGCAGGACGCGGCGCTCCGCGATGCGGTCCAACGAGGAGGCCGGCTCGGCGAGCAGCCAGCCGATGCGCTCGCCGTAGCGTGCCAGGTCCTCCGCACTCCACGACTCGCCCGGCGGCCGGCCGGCCAGCGCCTCGAGCTCGGCGACCAGCCGGTCGAGCAGTGGGCCGGCGGCGGCCTCGTCGAGCAGGGCGATCACGCGGTCGTAGTTCTCGTCGCGCATCACCGACTCGCGACTCAGCGTGTGCTCGACGTAGCGCGAGCCGATCTTGAACGAGATGCGCCGGTAGCGGCGCGCCCGCCGTTCGTCGAGCACCTGGGCGCCGACGTCGGTGGAGGCCAGGGCCAGCCCGCGGTTGAAGAACGCGTAGCGCGGCCGGTCGTGGTACGCCAGCACCAGCTCCGTGCCGGGCGCCTCGACCCGCGTCAGGCATGCCCCCTCGACCGTGAACGGCTCGTTGATCGTCTCGACGACGCGCGGGCGGCCCGGGGCCGGCGAGCGGTCCTCGAACCGCACCTGCGCCTCGGCGTGGCAGCACCACTTCTTGAGCGCCGCGCGGGTGCCGGCCACCAGCTCGCCGTAGCGCTGGTGGTCGGCCTCGACGAACAGCGTGATCCGCGTCCCCTCGACCGGCTCGGCCAGCCGGGTCTTCGAGAACGAGCGGTCCTCGTGGAACAGGACCTCCCAGTACTCGCCGCCGCGGCCGGTGTGGAGCAGGACGGCGGACGGCTTGAGCGCGAAGACGGAGACGAAGCCGATGCCGAACTTGCCGATCTTGGTCAGGTCGCCTTCCTTGGAGGAGGCGAACAGCTTGGTCAGCTCGTGGTCGATGATCCGCTCGTCCATCCCGTCGCCCCAGTCATCGACGTGGAGGCAGGCGACGCCGACCTGGCCCCGGGCGACGTCGAACTCGGTCCAGATCTCGACCACCGGGCTGCCGGCATCGATGCTGTTCTGCGCCAGCTCGCGGAAGCAGTCGAAGGCGTTGCTGAACTGGGTCACCAGGTTGTCCAGGGCGCCGGCGGCGCTCGCGACCGCGGAAACGGTCGCGGTCGGCGCCTTCGTGCCGGGCGGCGTGCTCCTGCCGTCGTTCATCGCGGGACGGGATATACCACAGAAGCGCGGCGGGCCGGGAAGCGCTGCCGGGCGCTCTAGCGCACGGCGAGGCGCAGGATCGTACGCAGCTTCTCCGGCGGCGTGGCGCGCGGGTCCGAGAGGTAGATCTCGTGGTGGAACCCGCACGGCTGCAGCCCCCGCTCGCGGGCGTAGGCCACCATCCTGCGCACCGTCTCCGACTCCTTGGCGTAGGGCCCGACGTGGAGCGCCTGCACGCACCGTCCCTCCTCGATCCGCTCGAGCCGCACGCGGTTGGGCAGCAGGTCGCCGCGCTTCGCGCACAGCTCCTCGCGCACCCTCCGGACGTCCTCCGGCGCCGCGCCGTCGGGGAGCGGCAGCAAGAGCTTCCAGCGCCAGGCCGAGCGGGGCAGGCGCCACAGGGCGCGCGGGTCGTCGAGGCGCCGCAGGTCGGCGTCGGACCACCACAGACCCTCGAGCGGCGGGACCTTGAACTCGCGGCCGGCGGCCTTGAGCGCGAGCTTGAGCGACCACGCCGTGGCGTAGAGGATCCCGGCGGCCTCCTGGAAGTCCGGGCCCTCCGGCGCGCCGCGCCCCTCGACGGCCAGGCACGGCGTCGGGTCGAGCACGACGATGCGCGGCGTGACCGTCGCCTCGTAGGCGGCCGGGCGCAGCCGGCGGAGATCGGCCGCCGTGCCCGGCTTCGCTCGGACGGCGGCCTTGCGGGTCTTCGCGGTCGCGGCCCTGGTCGGTGCGGCGGCCGTGCGGGGCTTGGCGGCGGAGCGCTTGCGAGCGGAAACTCGAGACGGCCTGGCCATCGGTGGTCTCCCTTCCGTACGCAAAACTAGCCCGGGTCCGCAGGCGAGGCAAGCGCCACACGGTTCGCCACACGGTTCGGCGGGGGCCGGCGTCGAACGCCGCGTGCGCCGCGCGGCGCACGCGCATCCGGGGCAGCGGGCAGGGCGGAGCCGGCAGAAGCGGCGGAAGCAGCAGGGACGGCTGAAACGGCAGAAACGGCTTGCGTCGGGAGGCGGGGCGCCGCACAATGAAACCACAGTCCGGCACCGGTCGCCGGAGGGGAGGGAGCCATGAAGCGGAAGGCGATCTGCCTGCCTGCCTGCCTGCCTGCTGTTGATGTCGATGCCTGATGTGGCGGCGGCTCAAGAAGGGGACGCTGAGGAGGAGTTGCCGCGGTCGTACATGACGCCCGAGGAGGTCGCGGACTTGCAGGAGTGGGTCCGTTCGCTGCCGCCGATGACGCCGAAGGACTCGGACGAGCCGCCGTGGTCGGTTTCGTGGGAGTCGTTCGCGGGTCCCGCCTACCGGCGGAACCAGGGTGGCTGCGGCAACTGCACCCGATTCGCGGCGCTGGGCCTGTTGGAGGTGCAGTACGCGGTCCAATGCTGCGACGCCGACTGGACGAACGACGACCGGTGGTACCTCGACCGCGGAGCGAGCTGCCCGTGCCCGGCGCCGGACCCGGTGACGGGGAACGCGGACCTGCACCTATCGGTGCAGCTCCTGATGGAGTGTAGTCGCCCGGGGTTCATGAATGGGTGTGCCGGCGGCAACATCGGGGAGTTGGCGGACTTCCTCCAGCACGTCGGGAGCGTGCCGGAGGCGTTGCAGCCGTTCGAGTTGGCGGACCTGAGGTGGGACGACCCCTCGCCCGCCATCTGTCCGATGCTCGACCGGCGCCTGCCGCGGTTGCGACCCGACGGGACGAGTCGCTCGGCCGAACAGCGCATCAGCGACCGGAGCGGGGTGTGCGACATCGAGGACATCGCGGTTCCTCTCGGGGTGGAGCCGCGCTTCTATCGGGCCACCCACGGGTTCTTCGGAGTCGCGTTCCCGCGTGCGAACTGGGAAACGGTGCTGAACCACCTGCGATCCGGGCCGTTGGCGACGACGATGCTGTGGAGCATCGCGGATCTCGACGGCGACGGTGTCTACGAGTGCAACCGGCCGGCCGGCGGATCGAACCACGCCGTGCTCGTCATCGGATACGACCTTGGGGGCGACGTGCTGCTGGTGCGGAACAGCCACGGCGACCGCGGCACGGGCGTGCCCTACGAGAACGTCGTCTATCCGATCCGTCGCGGCGAGTGCAACATGGGCGAGGACGACTTCTTCGGGACGGTCCGCGTGGACTCGGAGCTCGGGTGTCCCGTCGACTGGCTCGCGGGCGACGCCGACCTCGACGGCATTCCGAACGTCCATGACGCCTGCCTGTACGTGGAGAACAACCACTCGATTGCGACCGCGACCTACGACGACGAGTACCGATGGAACGACCCGGGTCCGCGCGGCCGGGTCGTCGTGGACTTCGACCCGACGACGCCCGTGATCGACCCGGTGCCGGGGGGGGACGACTGGCCGGACGGCGTGCTGGGGCCGAACCCGGTCTGGCCGGACGGCTGCGACAACTGTCGTGGGCTGTACGAGGGCGATCGATGGGACTCGGACTGGCTCGACCTGGATGGGGACACGACGATCGATCACGCGACCGAGTGGCATCCGGACGGCTGCGGCGTCCGCTGCGACGGGTGCGCGAGGCTGTTCTGGAGCCCTGGCGACATGGGTGCGACGAGTTGCCTGGGCTGGGATGGTCGTGACATCACCGATGTCCCACTCCCGGGCGACCGCGACGCGGACGGGGATTGGCGCTGGGACGGGCTGTGCGACAACTGCGACGGCGTGCCCAACGGGGATCAGGCGAACGACGACGGGGATGCCGCGGGCAACTCCTGCGACGGCTGCCCCTGGACGTACATGGGGGGGCCGGAGGCGGATCTCGTGTCCGCGGCCGAGCCGGACGGTGACGGAGACGGCATCTGGGACTCCTGCGACAACTGCCCGGCGCACCGCCGGTGGTACCAGGACGACCATGACGGCGACCGAACCGGCTCGATCTGCGACCCCTGCCCCCTCGACCCGGCCGTCGCCGCGGTGTTCCACGATCCGACCGACCCGAACGACTTCGACGTCGTTCCCGGGCGGCCCGGCGACCCCGACCCGGATCCCGACCGCGACCGGATTCCGACGGCGTGCCTGGGGATTCGGTGGGACATCTGTCCGGACGCCTGGGACCCGGGGCAGGAGGACTCCGACAAGGACCCGTCGGGCGCCCCGGCGCCCGACCGGGTCGGTGATGCCTGCGACAACTGCCCCACGCTGCCGAACCGGGATCAGGCGAACTGCAACGCGGCGGACGAGGCCCCGGGCGGCCCCGGCGACGCATGCGATCCGAATCCATGCGTCGACCGTTGCTTGCGGACGATCGCGGGAGAGACGGAGTACGACCCCACGCTCCACGTGGACGTTTCCGGCTCCTGCTCGCCGATCACGGGGGACTGCAGCTTCAGCGAGTCCGCGACGCTGTGGGCCGACTTCTGCACGGCCGGCGGCGACGACACCCGCCGCCTCGCCAACGATCAGCCGGAACCGATGCAGTTCCCCACGGCGGTCCAGGGATGCTGGTGCGAGCCGGACCGGCTCGAGGAGTGCTCATCCGACGAGTATGGCGAATGCAGGCGAGGAGGTGGGGGTGGAGGTCGCTGGACCGACATCAACTACGTCGGCCGCTGCACGCGGCTCTGTCCGGACCCGCCGCTCCCGTGCCGCACGCTGTGCGACCCCGCGCCCGTCTACCGCTACGAGCCGCTGTACGCCCACGACTGGACTTCCGGGCTGTTGGGCGAGATCGATGACCTTCGCGGCAGCTACGTGCCGTACTACCAGACCGCTCCGGAGGTGCGACGGCGAACGCAGGAGTGGAGTTGGAAGACCACGTTCGAGGACGACGGCCCGTCGACCAGGCATGTTTCGCTGTGGTTCAAGCCGCAGCGGCAGGGATGGTTCCCGGGCTACGACCCGATCTACGGGAACACCTACACCGGCTGGAGACTGGTGCGCGAGGATGTCTACGTCGAGCGCGGCGACGGTCCGCCGCGGATTCCGACGGGGGACGTTCACGTGCTGCTGCCGGCGACCGATGTCAGCGGCCTGTTCGGGTTTGCCGGGTCCCCGATGCAGTGGTTCGCCGATCTGCTCGGGCGCACGATCTGTCTGACCACCTGGCCGTGTCCGTGGCCGGAGGAGTACTTCTTCGCGCCGAAGGGGCCGCGGTTCGGCGGGCTATTGATCTCGCGCTGGGACGACGAGCGGAAGGTCTTCGCGGACACGACGGGTTCCAAGTTGGATCCCGGTGCGGTGTTCGACCTCGCGTCGCCTTCCATCGCGCTGGCGGACGACGCGCGGGGTGTCCCACGGGGCTACTGGGTGTTCGGCGGGACGAACGCCAACGGCGCGATGACGCGGGAGCTGTGGGCAGCCGACCGCGTCGACCACCCGCCGAACGTGGACGACACCGACCGCGGTCTGACGCCGGGCGGCACGACCTCGTACTTCCTCCTCCGGCAGGTTCCGGAAGCGGGGAGTTGGCCGGCAGCGCGCAAGGGGGCGACGCTGGTCTGCGCTGGGGGAGCGGGCAGCGCCGCTGACGGCGGGCGACAGTGTCCGACGGCCGCCGGGGTCCAGGTGCCCGGCGCCTGGGTGGCGGCGGATCCGGGAGCGCTGCTGCTGGTCGGTGGGGAAGGCCAGGCCGGGATGTTGGCCGACATCTGGATCTTCCGGCAGGAGACCGGGATCCTCGGCGACGTCACCGTGGGCGGTCATCGCTGGCGGGCGGCTGGGCTGCTGCCCGGCGTGTCCCAGGGACTTGCCGATGCCTCGGCGATTCACATCGGATCCGCGGTCTGGCTGTTTGGCGGGCGGACGGCCGCGGGGGCGTCGGATGCCGTGTGGCGGATCGAAACCGCGACGGGCCGCGCCGAGCGGATCGCGATCGACGGGCCGTCGCCCGGCGGTCGCATTCGCCCCGCGCTGGCGTACGACCCGCAGGGCCGGCGCGTCCTGATGTTCGGCGGAGTCGACAACGCGGGTGTCGGGCTGCCGGATCTGTGGGCGTTGAGCGTGGCCGCGCCGACGTGGACTCGTTTGGCCACGCCGTGCGCCGGGTCCGGATGTCCGGTGCTGACCGGACGAGAGACGCTGCGGCTCGATCCGGCCACGGGCGAGCTCACGCTGGTGGCGGACCGGGGCGGCACCGCCGCGCAGACCTTGGCGTGGACGCTGCGCGATGGCGTGTGGCAGTCGCGGACGGAACTGCTGGCCGCGCCAGGCCGGACGGACTGTGACGGCGACGGCTCGATCGAGCCGCTCGTCGGCGCCCGCTGTGACGTCGGCCAAGGTGGGTTCCCTTCGTTCGGCAGGATCCTGTGCGGAGACGGGGCACCCTCTTGCCGGCCGCCGACGCTGCCGGGCACCGTGGTTGCGTCGTACGCGATGCCGATGGTCCGTGCCGCGGCCGGCCGGGACGACCGGCTGTTTTTGCTCGGTGGGGCGGCCGTCGACCGGTATCGCGTCCAGGCCGACGGGAGCCTCGCTCAGGATGGCACGATTCGCCTGCGTCGTGCGGGGCACGATCTGGCCCTGCTGCCGGACCTCCTGCTGGTGGCCGACGGTCAGGGTCTGACCGTCTACCGCGAGAGCGACGGTCGCGTGCTCTCGTCCGTGCGCACGTGCGGCAAGGCACGCCGGGTGTTTGTCACCGGGCGGTCGAGCGCCGTCGTGCTGGGACTACGCAGCCTGTTGCTGGTCGATCTTGCCGATCCGGAGCGCCCCGAGGCGGCGGCCGACCTGCGGCTGTGGCCGACGGTCGACGGGCTGCGCATCGAATCGGGTGGCCGCTGCGGTCGAGGCCACGGCGACCTGGACGACTGGTGGGACGCCTTCTCGCCGTGCGGTGCGTCCGGTCGGGACGTGGCCGCCTTGTCGGACGGCAGGTTGTTCCTCAACCTCCTCGGCCACGTCTACGTGCTGGACCTGCGGGACGGCGACGCGCCTTTCGTGAGCAACGGCGTCCCCGTGGGGCTGGTTCGGGAGATGCGCGCCGAAGGGCCCTACCTGTACGCCAACCTCCCGTGGGGCGACGGGCTGGCGCTCACGGAGGAGTCCGCGGGCGAATGGTACGTTGCGGGCGGTCACGACGTGGCGCGATGGGTCGAAGGGACCGTGGACGTCGGCGGCTACGTGGTCTGGGTCGGCTCCGGTCGCCTGGACGTGGCCACGAGGCAGTAGGCGATGTGCGAGCCGCGCCGAGGACGGTCCGATCTCGCCCTCGCCTCCGGGCTGGTCGCCCTGCTGCTCGCCGGCGGGGCCTGCCGGTCGGACCCCGGTCCGGGCGAGACCGACGTCGGTTGCAGCTACGAATCGTGTTCCCCGGTCTGCCGGGCGCGGGACGCCTGGTTCCGGGGCTGCCCGGACGGCGCCTGTCTCTGCTCGGACGAGCTCGACGGCGGTGTTGAAGACGCGCACGGAGACGCGACCGACGACGGAGCCGACGACGCGCCGCTGCCGCCCTGCGACGGCTACCGTGTCCCGCTCGAGGAACGCCCCGGCGCATCGCCGGGCGTCGTCTGCCGGCGCGTGTCGGTCTCGGAACTCGAAGAAAGCCTCTTGGATTTCGCTGGGGACGGCGCCTACATCGCGTTTCGTGCAACACCCGATACAACCCCGTTGCGGATGTGGCTCTACGACCGACCTTCGCGGTGCATCACCCTGCTCGATGGGCTCACAGATCTTGTTCCCGGACATCGTGGTGTCGGCGCCATCGACCCATCCGTGGAAGGGCAACGCATCGCCTACGTGGCGGGCGGGACCGAAGTCGAGACAGGGATTAGGCGCTCGCAGATCCGACTGATTCGCGTCGGGGATCCCGCGCCCGTCATCGTTCGCGAACTTGCAGAAATCCCGCTCGATCCGACCCACGGCAAGGTCCCGTTCCTGGGCAGCGTGGTGCTGCGGTATCCGTGGATCGCCTTCCGGAAGAGCGGTTCGGAGAACGGGTGGAGCTGGTTCGCCTACGCGTACAACATCGAGACGGGCGAAGAGCGGAACCTCAGCGAGGCGCCGGACGGAATGCCGGCGGACCCGGAAGGATACTGGGACAGCGTCCTTCGTGTGGACCTGCTGGGCACGACCGCCGTGTTCGACTCCGGGTTTGGAGGCTATGGGAGACCGCTCGTCCAGGAGATCATCCAGGTCGACGTGGAGACGGGGGAGGCGGCGATCCTGAGCAGCGACCCGGCGGGCCAGTATTGGCCGACGATCACGCCGCGCTGGGTCGCCTGGCTGGACCAGCGGGTCGCCCCGATGTGCGACTGGTTCAGCCTGTGCCGAACGGACGTCTACGGCTTGGAGCGCGAGAGCGGGACGGAGCACGCGCTGGTCACCGCTCCGCCCTCGATGCAGGGCCCGTGGATGGACGGCGAGGGCGACTGGCTGCTCTACGAGGACCAGCGGGACGGGACCGACGTCGCGACCAGTTCCGACCGCGAGGAGGACATGTACGCCTTCCACCTGCCGACGAGGACGGAAGTCCGGGTTACCGACTGGCCCGGGTTCGAGATGTACCCGAAGGTCTACGACCGGCAGGACGGCACGTTCGGCGGCCTGTTCATCCAGGAGATCGACTACGGGCGTGCGCTCTACCGCCTCTGGGACTGCGACTTGCCGGCGCCGACGACGGGCGGTAGCGGTCCGTAGATCGCCGATCGCAGCGGCCTGCGGCGCGCCTGGCGGGCGCCCCGAGCGTTCTGGTTTCGGTGCGTTGCGGGTGCGACGGCTCTGCCGTCCCGGCGGCAGCCGCGTGCAAATGCTTGACTCCACGCGGGGATTCCGATAGGCAGGCCGTCCGGAACCGGAGGTACCCCGAGCCATGCTCGATTACATGCGCCGCAACGCCCAGTCGATCGTGATCGTCTTCGTGCTCAGCATCCTGATCCTGGCGTTCATCATCGAGTTCGGGCCGCAGTCGCAGGGCTGCCGCTCCGGCGACCAGGTGGGCCAGCGGTCGGCGCGGTCGGTGATGACCGTGCTGGGCT
>JAFGHH010000487.1 GCA_016930215.1 Deltaproteobacteria bacterium | reverse complement strand
TCGCGGGCCTTCGTCGAGGCGGTCCTGCTCTCGCCGCGCGTCGCCGAGCACGGGGTGCTCGAGCCGACCGCGGTGCGCACTCTGGTGGCCGCGCACATGGACGGCGCGGGGCACGCCAACGCTATCGGCCTGCTGCTCACCGTGGAACTGTGGCAGCGGTACTTCGAGGACGGCGAGCGGCCGGCGGCGAAGGAGACGTGACGTGCGGCTCGTCGTGCTGGGACACAACGACTGGTGGGTCTGGGAGCGGCAGGGGTTCTCCATGCGCAACGCGGCGCTCGTCTGCGAGCTCAGCCGCCGGGCTCAGGTCGACGGCCTCGCCGTCGTCGACGACCCCAGGTTCGGCCGGCGCACGCACCGTCCGCGGGCCCGGCGCGCGGAGGCGGTCAGCGCCGTCGCCGACAAGGTCCGCGCCGTGCGCTACGCGGCGCCGCTGCCGCTGCCGGCGAAGGCCCGGGCCGGCCGGCGCCTCAACGAGCGCCTGGCGCGACCCGCGCTCGCGCGGCGACTGCGTGACGCTCTGGCCGGATGGGCCGGGCCCACGGTCGTCTGGGTGGCCGACCCGCGGCTCATGGCCGCCGGCCTGGCCCTGCCGCGCGACCTGCTCGTCTTCGACGCCATCGACGACTGGCGAGCGCACGCCTGGGCGGGCCGTGCGACGGTGGAGGAGGGGTACAGGCTCGCCGGCCTGCACGCCGACGTCGTCTTCGCCGTTCACCCTTCGCTGCTCGAATGGATCGCGCCGCGCGGCCGGGCCGAGGTCCTCCCCAACGCCGTCGACCCGGCGCGGTGGGGGGGCGCCGAGCCCGCCCCCGAGCTCGCCTCGCTGCCGCGCCCGCTGGCCGCGTACGCGGGCACGATCCAGGGCCGGCTCGACGTGGCCCTGCTCGGCGCCGTCGCCGCGGCCCTGCCCGACGCCACTTTCGCCCTCGTCGGGCGCGTGGGCCGCGCGGTCGAGGGCGCGCTCGACGCGCTGCCGCGCAACGTCCGGCTGCTGACCGCGGTGCGTCACGACGCGCTCCCGCCGGTGGTCGCCGCCTGCGATGCGGGTATCGTGCCTCACGTGCACGATGCCCTCACAGCCAGCATGGACCCGCTCAAGCTCTACGAGTACCTGGCCGCCGGCCTGCCGGTCGTCTCGACCGTGGCGTCACCGAATCCTGCTCTCGGAGGGGAGGTCCGCGTCGCCTGCGGCGCGGCGTCGTTCGCCGCCGCGCTGCGTGAGGAGCTGGCCGCCGACGGACCTGAGCGGCGCGCGGCACGGCGGCGGTCGGTGGCCGGCGAGACGTGGGCGGCGCGTGCCGACCGCGTGCTGACCGTGCTCGACGAGGCCCTGCGCGCGAGGAGCGGCGGGCGCCCGTGAACGTCTGGGCCGTGATCCCGCACTACGGTCCGCCGGAGCCTACGCTGGAGCTCCTCGACGAGCTGCGCTCGGCGACAGTCGCCCCCGCGCGGGTCGTGGTCGTGGACAACGACGGCGGTCTCGCTCTCGACGACGACGAGACCGTGCGCGTCCTGCGGCCCGGCTTCAACAGCGGGTACGGCGCCGCGGTCGCCTCGGCGAGCGACGCGGCGCTTGCGGCCGGCGCCGACTGGCTCTGGGTGCTGAACAACGACGCCCGGCCGGCGGCGGACTGCCTCGAGCGTCTGCTCGAGGCGGGCGCCGCCGCCCCCCGCGCGGGCATCCTCAGCGCGGTGATCAGGTACCGCACGGGCGGCGACGTCTGGTACGCCGGCGGCACGGTGTCGCCGCGGACGCTCGAGGTCCGGCACCTGCACGCCGTACGCGACCGGTCCGCGTACCGGACCGGCTTCATCACCGGCTGCGCGCCGCTGCTTCGCGGGGCCCTCGTGCGCGAGCTGTCGCCCATGGACGACGGCCTGTTCATGTACTACGAGGACGTGGACTGGAGCCTGCGTGCCCTCGACGCCGGCTGGGAACTGCTGGTCGTGCCCGGGGCCGAAGTCGTGCATGACGTACGGCGTGAGGGCGGGCGCCGCGTCTTCTCGGACGCGGCGGTCTACTACATGGCGCGCAATCGCCTCATTGTGGCGCGCCGGCGCGGAGGCCTGGCGTCGGCCGCCGCCGGCGGGCTCGCGGTCCCCGTCGCCGGCAGGCTCCCTTCGCCGGCCGCCGCCGGCGGGCTCGCGCTTCCCGCCGCCGCCGGCGCCCTGTGGGGCTTGCGGCAGGCGGCCAAGAGCCGGTCGCTGCCCGAAGCCCGCCGGCGCCTCTCCGCCTGCGGCCGCGGCCTGATCGACGGGCTCGCCGGCCGTCGGGGACCCGCGCGCGGCGCGGGCGGAGGAGGGCCGTCGTGAGCGGCGAGCTGGCGAGCCCGGCGCGCTCCGCCCAGGCACGATCGACCCCGTGGTTCTTCGCCTCCGTGTTCGTCGCCGAGGGCCTGATCCTGCTCGTCGCCCTGCGCTCCCCCATCCTCGGTGTCGCCCTGGCGGCGGCCGTAGGTGTGCTGGCCCTGATGACGCTCACGATCGGCACCGAGCGCGGCACGCTGGCGATCGGCTCACTGCTCCTGGTCGTCACCCTCGTTCTGCCGGGCGACCTGGCGCTCGCTTGGCGGCTCCCGATCGGCGGCGGCGGCATCTTCGTCGTCGATCTGCTGCTCGCCCTTCTCCTGGCGAGTATGCTTGCCGCTCTCCTCGCCTCGGGCAGCCTGCCTCTCTCGCGCTCGCCGGTGAACCTGCCGCTCTTCCTCTTCCTCGGCTGGGTCGCCACGGCCGGCGCCGTCGGCTTCCTCCGCGGCAATGAGCTCAAGCTCATCCTCCAGGACGCACGCGGGCTGGCGTACTACTCGCTGTTCTTCTTCATCGTGATGTTCGTGCGCAGCCGCGGGCAGGTCTACGTGATGATGCGGGTGCTCGCCGCCTGCCTGCTCGCGGTCTTCGCCACCGGCGCGGTCTACGCGGCCATGGGTGAGGGCATGGCGCTCGAGTTCGTCGAGCCGGGCGTGAGCCGGTTTCCAGCCCCCGACGAGGTCTTCCTCATCGCCTCCGCCCTGCTGGCTACGATGGTCGTCGTGTGGCCGGCCGCACGACGGCGCCCGGTGTGGCTCTGGGGCCTGCTGCTCGTCGCCCTGCTGGGCCTCGTCCTCTCCTTCGTGCGCGGCAACTACGTGGCCCTCGCGGCCAGCCTCTTCTACCTCCTGCTCGTGCTCGGCTCGCGCGAGCGTCTGCGCCTCGTCGGCGGCGGACTCGCCGTCGCCGCAGTGCTCGCCGCCGGGTTGGCCGTCTTCCAGCCCGCCGTCCTCACCTCGGTGGTCACCCGCACCTTGGCCGTCACCGCGGTGCAAGACCGTAACGTGCAGTACCGCTTCATCGAGAACCAGGCCGTCGGGGC
>JAFGHH010000486.1 GCA_016930215.1 Deltaproteobacteria bacterium | reverse complement strand
GTCCATCGACACCGCAGCGTCCACCCGACGTCCGGCAGGGGTCGAGCGAGTCCTCGTCGCGCCGTCGCCCGTCGCGGTCGAGTGCATGCCCGCGGCAGCGGCCGTCTCCGGGTCGTCGGCGACAGTGGGGACAGACTGGTGCCGCGGCGGAGCGTCACCCAGAACAGCCGGTCGGAGGCGTTCAGCTTCGGGCGAGGCACCGTGCGCTCGTAGATCGCAAGCTGCTGGCGGAGGGCCAGATTCTCCACGGTCAGGTCGCGCCGCGAGCGGAGGATGTCGATGACGCCGTGCAGGAGGGCGAGCAAGGTTGCGAGCATGGCGGGGGAACCTGCCGCGGGTGGGGTGGAAGGTCAACGATCACGAGGCGGACGGCCCTCTGTCGATGGACAGGGCGAGCGGGTTGAAGCAAGGTGCGGCCGGTCCAGGAGATCCCAACCGGAAGAACGCCGGCCGCTTGCGGTCGACTTGCAAAAGGTAGCGGACAAAATGTACCTTCCGCAAGCCATGCGGAAGTCGGCGCCGAAGCAGATGAGCGGCGGCAAGCAGCCGGATCGGCCCCGCGGCAGGCCGCGGCGGACGCTGGCCGGGTTTGTCGACGCCCTGCAGGCCTCCGGCTCGTACGTGTTCGATCGCCGGCAGGTCGGTACCACGCTCGGACTCACCGGGCCGGCCCTCAAGAGGGCCGTCGCGCGCCTCAAGGCTCGCGGGAGACTTTGCGTACCGCGACGCGGGTTCTACGTCATCGTGCCGCTGGAGTACCGGGTCGCTGGGGCACCGCCCCCGACGTGGTTCATCGACTCGCTCATGCGCCACATCGGGCGGCCGTACTACGTCGGCGTCCTGTCCGCCGCCGCGATCCACGGCGCGGCTCACCAGCAACCGCAGGAGTTCCAGATCGTGTCGGACCGACCCGAGCGCCTCCTGCGCGCAGGCCGGGCGAGGATCCGATTCCTCATCAAGTCGAGGCTCGACGCGAGCACCGTCATCGACATGAAGACGGACACCGGCACGATGCGCGTCGCCACGCCGGAAACGACGGCGTTCGATCTGCTGCGGTACGGCCACGCCGCCGGCGGACTCGCGAACATCGCCACCGTCCTGGCGGAGTTGGCCGAGCGGATGGATCCTCGACGGTTGGTCACGGCCGCCGAGGTCGACGGCGAATTGGCCCGCGCCCAGCGGTTGGGCCACCTGCTCGACCGGGTCGGAGCCCGCTCTCTGGCGGACCGCCTCGCGGCGTGGGTGGCCCGCCGACGACCACGGACCGTGCTTCTTCGGCCCGGACGACCATCCTCGGACGCGTCGTTCGATTCGCGTTGGCAGGTCGTGGTCAACGAGCGGGTGGAGGCCGAGACGTGATCCCGTGGGCGGCGCTGACCGCTTGGAGGACCAAGGCCCCGTGGGTCCTGGATACGCAGGTCGAACAGGACCTCGTCATCGCCCGCGCGGTCGTCGAATTGTTCCAGGACGCGGAACTCTCCCGGCTCGTGGCTTTTCGCGGCGGCACGGCATTGCACAAGCTCGTTCTGAAGTCACCGGCGCGGTACTCGGAGGACATCGATCTGGTCCAAGTCGCGGCCGGTCCGATCGGGCCCGTCCTGGACGGGATTCGTCGGCGGCTGGATTCCTGGATGGGCCGGCCCCAGTGGAAGCGGGGTCCGGGCGTCGCGACGCTCTACTACCGCTTCTCCTCCGAGGCGCAGCCGGTGACCGCGATGCGGCTGAAGATCGAGATCAACACGCGCGAGCACTTTTCCGTCGTCGGCCTGGTCCGGCGCGTCTTCTCCGTCGCCGGCTCGTGGTTCACCGGCGCGGCCGAGGTGGCGACGTACGAGATCGACGAGCTGCTCGGTACGAAGCTGCGCGCGCTCTACCAGCGCCGCAAGGGCCGCGACCTGTTCGACCTGTGGCACGCCGGCCATGCAGGATCGGCGGACCCGGCCCGCGTGGTGGACTGCTTCGCACGCTACATGGAACACGGAGGCCATGCGGTCTCGCGGGCGGAGTTCGAGGCCAACCTGCATGACAAGATCGCCGAACCCTCGTTCGCGGCGGACCTGGAGCCGCTGCTGGCGACGGGAGTCGAGTGGGATCTCGACGCGGCGGCGCGGTACGTCCGGGCGGAGTTGATCGCCCGGCTGCCCGGTGATCCGTGGAAGGGCCCCGAGCCAACGGCTGTCGACTCGCTTGCCGCCGGAACGAAGGCAAAGAGAAAGAGGCGGTGAGCCGCCGCCCCGCCCCCGGTCGAAGCCGAGGACGGGGCGGTGACGACGAAGTTGACTGCAAATTTCTGTTGACGCCACCGTGGACGGTAGGGCCAACTATCCGTAATCAAAGGCATGACTTGGGACGGAGAATCCCCGTGTCGGCGGTTCAACTCCGTCCCTGGGCACCAAGAAAACGACGCAGATTCCGAGCGGTGGATGCCGAAAGGCCCACGCCTGCGAGTTGCTCCGTTTTGCGCTGTTTCGAGCGATTTCGACCTTGGGACCGGCACCAAGACCGGCACCTGGATCTGGGCCGTCGCCGGACCGTCCGAGCCATCCCTGACCGGCGGTCCATCGACACCGCAGCGTCCACCCGACGTCCGGCAGGGGTCGAGCGAGTCCTCGTCGCGCCGTCGCCCGTCGCGGTCGAGTGCAT
>JAFGHH010000485.1 GCA_016930215.1 Deltaproteobacteria bacterium | reverse complement strand
CGGCAAGGTGCTGCCGTACGCGGCGATCCCGGAGGCGGACCGCGAGGCGTGCCTCGACCTGCTCCACGACCGGACGCGCGACCCGGCGCAGACGCCGCTGGCCACGTTCCTCGCGCACTTCGCGGTGCAGGCGGGGGGCGGGCCGGAGCGGCGGGGCACGGACGACGCGGGCCCGGCCGAGCAGCGGCTGGCGGAGCAGGTGGTGCGGGGCGAGAGCGACGGGTTGGAGGACCTGCTGGCAATCCTGCTGCGGCGTCGCACCGCGCTGTCGATCATCAACGAGGTGCTGGTGCCGGCGATGCGGCGGGTCGGCGAGCTGTTCGGCCGCGGCGAGCTGCTGCTGCCGTTCGTGCTGCAGTCGGCCGAGGTGATGAAGCGCGCCGTCGACCGCCTGCAGCCGCAGCCGGGCCGCGGCGCGACCGACGGCGGGCGGCGCGTGCTGCTGGCCACCGTCCAGGGCGACGTCCACGACATCGGCAAGAACCTGGTCGACATCATCCTCTCCAACAACGGCTACCGGGTGCTCAACGTCGGGATCAAGATCCCGGCGGCCGAGATCGTCGCGCGGGCCCGGGAACACGCCGTGGACGCGATCGGCCTGTCGGGGCTGCTGGTCAAGTCGGCGCTGGTGATGCAGGACGACCTCGCGGCGTTCCGCGCCGCGGGACTGCGTGTCCCGGTGCTGCTCGGCGGCGCGGCCCTCACGCCGAGGTTCGTCGCCCGGGACTGCGCGCCCTGCTACGACGGCCCGGTGGTCTACTGTTCCGACGCGTTCGCCGGCCTGCGGGCGCTGCGGGAGCTGGAGGCCGGCACCCTGCGCTCCACCGAGTGGAGCGAGGCCGGGTCGCCCGCCGCGGCCCGGCCCGGAACGCGCGCCGTGGAGCTGTCCCACGACCATCCGATCCCCGAACCGCCGTTCCTCGGCCGGCGGCACGTCGCGGACCTCGACCCGCGCGTCGTGCTGCCGTACCTCAACGAACAGGCGCTGTTCCGCGGACGCTGGGGCTACCGCCGCCGGCAGCTCTCGGCCGAGGCGTACGAGGAGCTGCTGTCCGGGACCGTCCGGCCGAAGCTCGAGCAGCTCACGCGGCTGGCGCTCGAGGAGCGTCTGCTCGCCCCGCGGGTGGCCTACGGCTGGTTCCGGGCGCACGCCGAGGGCGACGCGCTGGTCGTGGAGCACGAGGGCGTCGCGCACCGGTTCGCGTTCCCGCGCCAGGCGGCGCCGCCGCACCTGTGCCTGGCGGACTACTTCCGGACCGCGGAGCAGGGGGGCGACGTGGCCGGGTTCTTCGTGGCGACGGCGGGGGACCGGCTGCCGGCGCGCGCGCGGGAGCTGTTCGGCGCCGACCGTTACCGCGACTACCTCGAGCTGCACGGGCTGGGGGTCGAGTACGCGGACGGGCTGGCGGAGCTGTGGCACGAGCGGATGCGGGTCGAGCTGGGGCTCGGGGAGCGGCGGACGGCGGGGCACGACCCGGCGCGGACGTACCGGGGCGCGCGCTACGCGTTCGGCTACCCGGCCTGTCCCGACCTGGCGGCGCACCGGGAGCTGTTCGCGCTGCTGGCGCCGGAGGGGATCGGGGTCTCGTTGACCGAGTCGTGGGAAATGGTGCCCGAGCTGACGACGTCGGCGCTGGTGGCGCACCATCCGCAGGCGGGATACTTCGCGGTGTGACGGGGGACGGCATGACGTGCACGCAACCGGGGTTCAAGGCGCGGCTGCTCGAGCGGCCGCTGGTGTTCGACGGCGCGATGGGCACGATGCTCTACGAGCGCGGAGTGTTCGTCAACGCGTGCTACGAGGAGGTGTGCCTGGCGCAGCCGGGGCTGGTGGCGGAGATCCACCGCGAGTACGTGCAGGCCGGGGCGGAGGTGGTCGAGACCAACAGCTTCGGCGCCAATCGGCTGCGGCTGCGGGGCTACGGGCTCGGGGAACGCGTCGTCGAGATCAACCGCGCGGCGGTGCGACTGGCGCGGGAGGCGTCCGGCGGCGGCGTGTACGTGGCCGGGTCGGTCGGGCCCTGCACGGCGCCGGGCGAGCCGCCGGGGGTGCCGGGCGCGGTCCTGGAGCAGGCCTTCGTCGAGCAGATCGGCGCGCTGGTGGAGGCCGGGGTCGACCTGGTGCTGCTGGAGACCTTCACCCGCCTGGAGGAGCTGCTGCTCGCGGTGCGGGTCGCCGCGCGGCACGACGTCCCCGTCGTCGCCTCGTTCGCGCTCGATGACCACGGCCGGACCGCGGACGGGACCGACGTCGAGGCGATGGCGGCGGCGCTGCACGCGGAGCCGGGCGTGACGGCGCTGGGACTGAACTGCGGCACCGGCCCGTCGGGGACCTACGAGAACCTGCGGCGGGTGCTGGCGGTGGCGCACAAGCCGGTGGTGGTGCTGCCCAACGCCGGCGCGCCGCAGGCGGTGCAGGGCCGGCAGCTCTACGTGACCAACCCGGAGTATTTCGCCGAGTACGCCAAGCGGTACATCAAGCTGGGCGCCCGGGGGGTCGGCGGGTGCTGCGGCACCACGCCGGAGCACATCCGCGAGGCCGCCCGGGCGATCCGGGGGTTGTCGGAGGTCAAGCGGCACGTGGCCGTGGCAACGGCGCCGGCGGAGGCCAAGGCGCGGGCGGTGGCGGTGACGCCGCGGGCCGAGAAGTCGCGGCTGGCGCGACGGCTCGCGGCGGGCGAGTTCGTCACCACCTGCGAGCTGCTGCCGCCGAAATCGGTCGACCTCTCCGGGCTGCTGAAGAAGGCCCGGCCGTGCAAGGACGCCGGGGTCGACGCGATCAACATCCCCGACGGGCCGCGGGCCAGCGCCCGCGTGTCCTCGATGATCGCCGCGCTGGCGATCGAGCGCGAGGTCGGGATCGAGACGGTGCTGCACTACGCCTGCCGGGACCGCAACCTGATCGGCATGCAGTCCGACCTGCTGGGCGGCTACGCGGCCGGGTTGCGCAACTTCCTGATCGTGACCGGCGACCCGCCGAAGCTCGGGGACTACCCCGACGCGACCGGCGTGTTCGACATCGATGCGATCGGCCTGACGCAGCTCGCGCGCAATCTCAACCACGGGCTGGACCTCGCCGGCCACCCGGTCGAGCCGCCGACCGCGCTGCACCACGGGGTCGGCGCCGACCCGGGAGCGCTCGACCCGGCCCGCGAGCTGGACCGCCTGCGGCGCAAGCTCGAGGCGGGGGCCGAGTTCATCGTGACGCAGCCGGTGTTCCGCCCCGAGGCGCTGCTGCGGTTCCTCGACGACGCCCAGGGGTTCCTGGGCGACGTGCCGGTGCTGGCCGGAGTCTGGCCGCTGGTCAGCTTCCGCAACGCCGAGTTCCTGCAGAACGAGGTGCCGGGGGTCGACATCCCGCCGGCCGTGCTGGAGCGGATGGCGCAGGCCGGGACGGGCGACGAGGCGAAGCGCGAGGGAATTGCGATCGCGCGCGAGACGATCGCGGCGATCCGGGCCCGCGTGCAGGGGATCCAGGTCAGCGCGCCGCTGGGCCTGGTCTCGCTGGCCCTCGCGGCCCTCGGCGACCTGCTGCCGAAACAGCCCTAGGGGCAGCGGCCGGCGATCCGCGCGCAGCGCGCGGCGCGCACGCGGTCGTAGACCGGGTAGTGCGAGCCGTCGACGGCGACCCAGGCGAAGTCGTTCCACCCGGGGTCGCGGAGCATGAACGGCATCACCGCGGCGACGCTCGCGTGCCCCAGCCAGAACCCCTCGTAGGCCTGCACGGTCCACGCGGCGACCTCGTCGCGGCTGCCGCCGTTCTGGGTGCAACGCTCGCCGGGCGTGCACCAGCCGGTTTCGGTGAGGAACACCGGCAGGTCGGCGCGGCCGATCGCCGTCAGCTCCGCCTCGAAGAACCGCAGCCCGGTCTCCGCCCGGTCGTAGGGCACGAAGAAGCCCCAGCCCATCCCCTCGGCCGGGTAGCTGTGGGAGGCGAAGCCGTCGAGGCGCGCGGCGAGGTCGGGGACGCCGCCGGCGGAGGACAGCATCTCGCGCAGGAACTCGACGGCGGTGATCCCCGCCTCGTAGCCGTCGCCGCCGCACTGGCAGCGGCGGGCGGCGCCGGGGGCGAGGCCGCCGTTCTGCACCTTGATCCGCGGGTCGCCGATTCCGTGCAGCGCGTCGGCCACGTCGCGCAGCAGCGCGGCGTACTCGTGCGCCGTCTGCTCGTAGCCGATCCAGTCGCCCGCCACCGTGCCCGGCGTGCAGACCCACTCGTAACAGAGGTCCGGCTCGTTGTGGACCTCGATCCAGATCGGCCAGCCGTCGCGCAGCGGCAGACCGGCGACCACGCGCCGGTAGGCCTCGGCCAGCGCGGTGTAGCGGAGGTAGTCCGAGCCGGCGTCGGCGTCGTTGCGGACGTCGTTGTCACCCCACGGCGGGCCGATCCGGACCACCGGCACCAGCTCGCGCTCGTAGGCCAGCCGGATCGCCTCGGCCCACGACGCGTCGGGGCCGGTGGTGTCCCGGGTCACGCCGGGGAAGATCAGCTTGACGAAGCCGCCGGGACCGACGAGGTCGGCGGCGCGGTCGAGGTCGGCGGCGTCGCCCGGGCCGACGAGGCCGATGCCGAAGCGGTTGGCGGGCGGCGGCGAAGCGGCGTCGTCGGCGGCGCCGTCGTCCGCGTCCGCTTCGGCGGGCACGTCCGCCGGCACGTCGGCGGGCCGGTCCGTCGGCGTGTCCGCGGGAACGTCCGGAACGACGTCCGGGGCGGCATCCGGGGCGTCGGTCTCGGACGGCGCGTCGCCGTCGGCGGAGACGTCCGCCACATCCCAGATCGGTACCCAGTGCCCGCCGTCGCAGCCGCAGGCGACGGCGACCACGCACAGGACCGCTCGAGCAAGGTGGTCGCCCCGTGTCCCGACCGCACGATCCGTCGTTCGTCCGCGCATCGCCGTTCCTCCTGGTACCCGCCGATGATGGTCGACGGACCGGGCCGGCGCAAGCGGGACCGACCACGGGACCGACCGCGCGAAGGCCGGAGCGCCGGCCGGAGGACGCTGGCCGGGCGACCGGAACGGTGGTAGGCTCGACGCATGAATCGAGGCTGGGTGCTGCGCCTTGCCCTCGCGCCGGCCGCGGCCGCCATGCTCGGCGTGCTCTCGGCGACCTGTGCCGGCGCGACGGTGGATCCGTGCGAGGGCGAGGACTGCTCGAACCGCGGTAGCTGCTTCGCGGTGGGCCTGGATCCGTTCTGCGTCTGCCACGCGGGCTACCATCCGGACGGACTGGAATGCCTGGCCAACGATCCGGACGACCCGTGCGCCGGCGTCGGCTGCGCGGGGCACGGGACGTGCCGCGTGGCGGGAACGGACCCCACCTGCGACTGCTTCCCCGGCTACGTCCATCTTTCCGTCGTCGACCCCGACTGCACGGACCTGGCCTGCGACCTCGTGTGCGTCGAGGAGCCGGAGCGGGACGCCGGCGTCGACTGATCCGCCCGTCGCTCACAGCTCGTCCCGCGTCCGCGGCAGGACCCGCACGGGGGCGACGAGCGTCCCGGGCTCGCCCGACCCGTCCGTGCCGAGCGGGGCACGGGGCGTCCGGCCGTCGGGGCCCAGCACCTCGACCCGCAGCTCGTACGGACCGGGCGGCAGCTCGGGCGGCAACCAGACCGTCAGCGGCTCGCGCGCCGGCTCGTCCGGACGCCACGGCCCCTCGAGCAGTCCGTAGGCCAGCGCGTGGCTCTCGACGACGACGCGGGGCGGTGCGCCGCCGCCGGCCGGCGCGAGCAGCAGGCGCCAGACGGGCGGGTGGGCGGCGGGTTCGAGGGGTTGCCAGTAGCAGGTGGCGCGGAAGCCGAGGGTCGGGACGAACAGTACGCGCTGCAGGACGAGCGTCTCGCCGACGCGCGGGAGGAGCAGCTCGCACCCGAGGAACCGCGCACCGCCGGGAAAGTCGACGGGCGGGTCGCGCAGGCCGGGGGGCAGCTCCGTCCGGACGATCGTGAACTGCGCGCGGCGTCCGGCCGGCGTCACCGGATGCCAGCCGAGCAGCTCGTGGATCTCGATCCCGAACGACTGCGAGACGGTCGGCTGGTCGTAGGGCGGCGCGCGGAAGGCGGCGCGGAAGCGCAGGTCGAGCAGCTCCGGGCCGTCGTACTCGGCCCGATACAACCGGGTATGGAAGTCGGCGTTCGGGTCCTGCAGGTGCAGCACCCAGGCCGCGCCGCTGCGCCGGAGGTACTCGGCGGCAGCTCGCCGCTCGAGGTACGGGTGGGAAGCGGGGTCGAGCAGGCCGAACAGGTCCACCACGCGGCGTCCGCCGAGCCAGCCCAGCGCGCCGATGTCGTAGGCGGCGACGACGGCGTCCGGGGGCGTGTGGTCGCGGACCCAGCGCGCCGCGGCCACGTGCACCCGCGCGACGTGGTCGACATCGCGGCGGTACAGGCGTCGCCAGGCGGGAAGCCCCGCCGCCTGCAGGAGGACGGCGGCGGCGAGCAGGACGACGGGAAGCCACGCGCCGCGCGGACCGAGGCGGCGGTCGACGACGCGGAACGCCAGCACGGCGGCGACCGCGAGCGCGGCGGCCGACAACGGCAGCAGGTAGCGGCCGTAGTGCAGGAACGAGCGGAAGGTCAGGGCGAACAGTCCGAGGTGCAGCACGGACCACAGGCCGAGCAACTCGGCGGGGGAGAGGGAGACGCGACGCCGGCGCAGCCCGGCGGCGACGAGCCGGCCGAACTGCCACAGGCCGAACAGCAGCAGCAGCGGGACGAGCAGCCGCAGGACCGGCGTGTGGCGCAGGAAGCGCAGGTAGTGCAGCACGAACTCGGCCGCCGCCGCGGGGTCGGGATCGCCGGGGACGAAGGTCGCGGTCTTGCCGCCCGCGGTCGTCGGCAGCACCGACCCCCCCACGAGCAGCGACGTCGCGATCCACGGCAGGAAGGGCAGCGTGGCCAGCGCGGCCCAGCGCCAGGTGGCGCGCCGCGCCCAGCCGCCCGCCGCCGCCTCGCGCAGGCCGGCGGCCAGCAGCATCAGCGCGGCGGTGATCCGCGTCCACAGCGCGGCGGCCAGCAGCAGCGCGCTGGTCCGGCCGGGCCCGCGAGTGCCGTGGGCCCAGGCCGCGAGGAACAGGAGCAGGCCCTCCAGCGGCGTCTCCATGCCGGCCGCGGCCATCCACTGCGTCTGACCGGAGGCCAGCACCGCCGCGCCGCACAGCATGGCGGCACCGCGCCGCAACCCGGTCCGCGACGCAGCACCGCCGCACAGCTCGGCTTCCACCAGCAGGTAGACGGCGAAGGCCCAGGCGACGAACAGCAGCGCGACGAGCACGTGGACCGCGGCGAGCGGGTCGTCCGTCACGAGCAGCAGCCCCGCCAGGGCCGTCATCCAGGCGGGGCTCGAGGTGCCGAGGCTCGGCTCGCCGGGGTTGAACGCCAGCGGGTCCCCGTGTGCCAGGCTGCGGGCGTAGACCAGGTGGACGTACGGGTCATCGATCGGATAGGCGGCGGTGGACGGCGACCACCACAGGCTCAGCGAGAGCTGCAGCGCGAGCAGCGCGCAGGCCGCCGGAAGGTGCCGCCGCCACGGCTGCCGGCCGCTCCACGCGCGCCGGACGACACGCCGCGCCGCGACGGGTGCCCGGGATTCGGGGTCGTCCATGCGTGGGGAGCATCGCCGACGCGCCCGGCGGGACGCAAGCGCTTCGCGCTTGATCTCGCGGGCCCGGATCGTGTCTCATCCCGCGCCGGACGGGCACCGCGTGCGGACGCGGCCGTCGCCGGCCGGCGCTTGCGTCCGATCATCCCAGCATCCGCTCCGCGGCCACGATCCGAAGCCTGTCCCGATCCTCCTGCTTCGTCAAGTCGTGAGTCATCCTCGGACCTGCGTCCTGGCCCTTGCACTGTCGTGGAAGCCACAATATGTCACATTACACGGCGAGGCAGATGGGCAGCGCGGGGGACATCGATGGACTTCGGGACCAGCCACGGCATCCAGGCAGATCGCGCTTGCATTTCCTTTCCGTCGCGCTCGTAGCTGATCGCAGGCGATGCCGTCGCAGCAGACGAGCGGCAGGCCCCGCCCGGCCCAGTTGCAGTAGATGCGCGTGCCGTCGAACGAATGCAGGAACCCTTCGTGGAGCGGCTTTTCCATGGGCGGGGATGGGACAGCGCGGCGGGCAAGCTGTCACGTGGAGCTTCGGGCTGCAGGCTTCGGACGTCAGGCCTCGGGCTTCAGACTTCGGGAGCCGGAAGTGCACGACTTCCACCTCGCCGGGCGGAAGCCCGGAGTCCGGACCCGGATCAGCGTCCCGTCCCGAACAAGTCCGGGCCGGTGGGACGCGAGGATCAGGGTCGCCACCGAGCCACGGCGTCCGAGGCGGTCGCCCACGAGCCGGTCACCCAGAGATCGCCGCCGGGCGCGCACCAGAGGGAATGGGGGTGGCTCACGGCGGGACAAGGCGGCTCCTCCCGCCATCCGGCGCCGTCCCAGTGGGACAGGCGGCTGCCGAGCGCCCACACGTCGTCGGGCGCCAAGCCGCAGATCAGGCTGACGTACGGGTCCGGGGGCCCCGCGGCCGTCCACTCCGCCCCGTCCCAGTGGACCATCACGCTTCCGGTGCCGTCCGGGTCTCGGGCCGTCGCCCAGACATCGGCGGGACCGGAGCCCCACAGGTCGAGCAACTCGAAGCCGATGCCACCGGACTCGTCGGACCACCGCTCACCGTCCCAGTGGATGGCCGCGCCGCCGTCGCCGGTCGCCCAGATGTCGTCGGGTGCCACACCGCACACCTTCTGGAGGTTGGCGGACACGCCGCTGGCCACCGGCGACCAGCGCGTGCCGTCCCAATGCAGGATCGCCCCTTCATCTCCGACGGCCCAGACGTCGTTCTCGGCGGTTCCCCATGCATCGTTCAGGAACCATGGGCACGGTCCCGTGGCGGCAACCTCCCAGAGCGATCCGTCCCAATGCACGACGAGCCACCCCTGATGAAAGGTGAGCCCGCCGACGGCCCAGGCGTCGTTTGCTCCCATCGTCCAGACCCCTCGCAGCCGCCATGGACCTGGAAGGAACGGCTGCGTCCAGGAGCGCCCGTCCCAGTGACCGATGGAGCCTGGCCCCACCGCCCAGACGTCTTCGCTCGACGCCCCATGCAGGTCCTCAAAGCTCCCAAGCACAGGCCAAGCGGACTTCGCCCACTCACCGCCGTTCCAGTGCGTGATCCGCCCCTGCTGGCCGACAAGCCAGACATCGCCCGTCGCCGAGCCTCCGACGGCGTCATAGTCATCCCCGAGTATCCGTCCGTCGTTCCACACAGAGCCGTACCAGTGACGGACGGCGATGCGGCGCTCGCCGGGCTCCCTGTAGCGACCCACCACCCACATATCGTCGGAAGCAGCCCCCCAGACATCGAAGTACTCCGTGCGTAACAGTTTAGTCTCCCCGCCCCATGCGGGAGCTACGAGGGAAGGGTAGCGTGGTGGACGGCAGAGGGCAAGCAGTTCG
>JAFGHH010000484.1 GCA_016930215.1 Deltaproteobacteria bacterium | reverse complement strand
GACGTTGAGCACGCCGAGCGCGCCCGCCTCGAGCTGCTCCACGGCCTTGGAGATGTTCAGCGTCATCATCGGCTCGACGGGGCGGCCGAAGAACGGCCGGGAGAGCGCGATCACGTCGCGGTAGGTGCGCTCGAGGTGCGGCGGCCGGGCCAGGCGGCGCAGCGGCGCCGTGGTCCAGAGGCCGACGAAGCGCTGCCAGGTCTCCTGCAGCGCGCCGCGCAGGACGGAGCCGGACTCGCCGGCCTGGCCGGCCTTGTGAACCCACTCGCCCTTGACGTAGGCCGCGATGTCGGTCAGCGTCGGCGGGACCAGCACGCGGCAGCCGGCCTGCTCGATGGTCCGGATCAGGTAGCGGTTGGCGGCGTCGTTACCGCGCGTGAAGATGTCGCCGACCAGGCCGATCGCGGGGCGCGGCTCCCACGGGCGGCGGGGGATCCCCGCGAACAGCTCGACCGATTCCTCGACGGCCCGGCGTACGTTGCCGCGGGCCATCGCGTCGCCGATCCGCTCGCCGGCCTGCAGGCGGGCGCGGTCGGTGGCCCCGGGCTCCAGCTCGAACGGCCGCAGCTCGGCGGCGAGCTGCGTCAGCGCCTCCACTCCCGTCAGGGCCTGCCAGAGCCGCGACAGCAGCCGGATGCCCGCCGGCCCGGTCAGCTCCCCGAAGAACGGGTTGAAGACGACGAGGTTCTCGGCCCCGAGCCGCCGCGCCGCAGACTCGAACCCGCGCCCGTACTGGCTGATCAGGCAGGCCCCGTCGCTGGACGGGACGTAGAACGCGAGCCGCGACGGGTCGGCCCCCGGCTCCTGCAGCAGGCGCACCA
Source organism: Deltaproteobacteria bacterium (assembly GCA_016930215.1). Taxonomy (GTDB): domain Bacteria; phylum Myxococcota_A; class Polyangia; order DRWM01; family JAAZOP01; genus JAAZOP01. Next base: position 13,521 of record JAFGHH010000484.1, on the reverse strand, counting down.
TGTCGCCCGTGAAGTAGGCGAACGGGTTGCATTCCTGGCCGCCCGAGAACTCGCGGCCGAGCGCCAGGCTGGTCTCGTCGATCGGGGGGCCGGTGCGTGCCTCGAAGCCCAGGGCCTGGAAGTAGCCGCGGAACACCGGGGCCACGTCGCCGAAGCGCGAGACCACGATCGTCCGCTTCCTCACGTCGTCGAACCGGCCCGTGGTGCGCGGGGCCCAGCGCTCCAGCGTCGCGCCCGCGGCAGCCGGGGAGGGCGCCGGAGCGGAAACGAGACGCCGTCGCGGACGCGTCTCCTCGACCGCGTGGCGGAACGCCTCGAGCCGCGTCTCCAGTCCGGCCTCGGCCTGGTGCTCGTCGAACTCCAGCGTCAGGTGCGGGCGGTCGCCCAGCGCCTCCTCGAGGAACCGGACGACGAAGGCGTCCGGCCCGCAGCCGAAGCAGGTCACGATCACCGGGAACGCGTCCTCGCGGGCGGCGGTCCAGGCCGCCGCGCGGAGCAGGTCGCGGTTCGAGCGCCAGCCGACCTGGTCCCAGCTCGGGCCGAGCGCCGGGGTTTCGGGGACCAGGTCGAACGGCAGCGGCAGGAAGCCCGCCCGGGCCAGGCGGCGCATCAGCTGCAGGTTGAGGTACGCGTCGTGCACGACGTACGGGTGGCCCAGCACGACGGCGACCGGGTCGCCGTCGCGGCGTTCGAGGTACGTGCGGCCGAGCGCGCGCAGCTCGCGGCGGTAGGCCAGGTAGGTGCCGAGCGCCTCAAGGGCGGCGCGGATCGCGTCCTTCGGAGACGCGCCCTCGCGGCGGGCGAAGCGCGCGAGCAGCGGGCGGAACATCACGCTGCGCCAGTCGAGCATCAGTTCGGGAGCGACGAGCCGCGGGCCGCCGATGCGGCGGTGCGGGTTCGACGTGCGGTCGGGGAGGTGCCGGTCGTCGCCGAGCAGCCGTCGCACCGTCCGTTCGAGCGTCGACGGGACGGCGTCGGCGTGGCCGCGGTGACCGTCCGGCTCATCGGCCAGCGCGGCCGCGCGGGCGAGGTCGCCCCCGGTCAACCCGTACATGCACGGGTAGCGGTAGGTCACCCGGCTCGGCTCGCGGCGCGCGATCGCCTCGTCGGCCTCGGGCACCGACAACAGCGTCGGCAGGAACACCGCGGGAAGCCCCGCGTCGGCCAGCTCGCCGACGTGACCCAGGAGCAGCTTGGCCGGCAGGCACGGCTCGGCGGTCGACGCGTGTGCCGCGCGCAGCAGCGTCGTACGGCGCGACGGGCCGGACAGGACCGGCTCCCAGCCGAGCGCGTCGAGGAACGAGCGGAAGTGCGGGTACAGGTCGTGGGTCAGCAGCGCGCGCGGAACGCCGATGCGGCCGAGCGGGGCGGGTCGGTCGGCGGACCGGGGCGGCCCGGCCCACAACGCCTCGCGCCGAGCCAGCAGCTCCGCCGCCGCGTCCTCCCGCTCGCGTGCCCCCGGCATCAGGCGGCCGCGGTCGTAGCGGCCGCAGGCGCCGCCGAGGGTCACCGGGGCGCCGGCACCGACCCGCAGCAGCGTCAGCTCGCAGCGGTTGTCGCACAGCTTGCAGGTCGTGGCGCGCGTCGGCGGTTCGGGCGCCGCGGCCAGCTCCGCTAGGCTGCGGTGCACGGCGTCGGTGGGCACGGAGAGCGCCGCGCCGAGCGCCCCGGAGACGGCGGCGTGCGGGTGGACGCGCACCGGATGGCCGAGCGCGTGGGCGAAGGCGGCGACGACCGCGGCGTTCGCGGCGACGCCGCCCTGCAGCACGAGCCGGTCGCCCAGCGCGAGCGGCCCCTGGACGCGGTGCAGGTAGTTCTCGACCACGGCGTGGGCCAACCCGGCCAGCAGGTCGGCGCGGGAGGCGCCGTGCTGCTGGTGGTGGACCAGGTCGGCATCCATGAACACGGCACACTTGCCGGCCAGCCGTGCCGGCGCCGTGGAGCCGAATGCCTGCTCGGCGAAGTCCTCGACGGCGGTGTCGAGCCGCGCCGCCTGCTCCTCGAGGAACGAGCCGGTGCCGGCGGCGCACAGCCGGTTCATGGCGAAGCGGGCCACGCGCCCGTCGCGCAGCGCGATCGCCTTGGCGTCCTGGCCGCCGATCTCGATCACGCCGGTGACGTCGGCGCCGAACGCCGCGACGGTCCCGCGGGCCTGGGCGGTGATCTCGTCGACCGTCGCGTCGGCCGCGAGCCACAGCGCGACGAGGTGGCGGCCCGAGCCGGTGGCGCAGAGGCCGGCCACCTCCGTCGCCGGGGCCTGCCGCGCCAGCCCGGCCAGGACCTCGCGGACGGCGCCCAGCGGCCGGCCCCGCGTCGGGAGGTAGGCCGAGGCGACGACGGTGCCGGCGGCGTCGAGCAGCACGGCCTTCGTGCTGGCCGAGCCGACATCGATCCCGAGGCGCAGCGGGCCGCGCGCGCGTCCGGCGCGGGGCCGCGCGACCGGCCGGAGCACCGGAGGGCGCACCAGCACCGCGGCCGGCGACTCCTGGGCGGAGGACTCGTCGGGGACGTCGGCCAACAGGCGGGCGAGGGTCGTGCGGCCGCCGCGGCGGTCGGCGAGCAGCGCGGCGCCGACGGCGCCCATCGCCACGGGCCGCTCCGGCAGCTCGACCCGCTCGGGCGGCAGCTCGAGCACGGCGGGCACCGCGGCGCGGACGCCGGCGGACAGCGCGACGCCGCCCTGCAGCAGCAGCGGCGCGGGAACCTCGCGGCCGCGGGCCAGCGTGGCGATCACGTTGCGCACCAGGGCGTGGCAGACGCCGGCGCAGATGTCGGTGAGCGGCACGCCGCGCTGCTGGAGGTGGATCATGTCGGTCTTGGCGAACACCGCGCAGCGGCCCGCGACGGAGGCGGGCGAGGTCGAGGAGGCGGCGAGCCGGCCGAGCTCCCCGGCGTCGAGGCCGAGCCGGGCGGCCTGCTGGTCGAGGAAGGCGCCGGTGCCGGCGGCGCACAGGTCGTTGAGCGCGTGGTCGAGGATCCGCGGCTCGCCCGTGCCGGGGAGCCAGATCATCTTGGCGTCCTGGCCGCCGATCTCGAGCACCACGCGGGCCCGTGGATGGAAGCGCGCGGCGGAACGCGCGTGCGCGACGATCTCGCTCGCCCGTCCGGCCGGGTCGGGCACCAGCGTCTTGCCGGACCCGGTGGCCACCACCGCCACCTCCAGGTCGCCGTGCCGCTCGAGCGCCCCGGACAGCAGGAGGCGCAGCGCCTCGGCCGGCCGGCCTTGCGTCCGCACGACGCGGGCATCCACGACCCGCTCGCCGTCCAGGAGCGCGAGCTTGGCAGTGACCGAGCCGATGTCGATGCCGAGGTGCAGCATGGGTCCGCATCTGACGAGGGGGCGGGCCCGGCGTCAAGTGGAACCGCTCGGACGAGGTTTGCGGGCGGCTGGCGCATTGAATGCGGGTGTGACAACGTCCGTCTGCGGTCGCGCCGCGAGGCGGCGGCGAAAGGGGACGTGCGCGTGTCGTGCGGAAGGCTCGCGGGGTGGCTCCTGGTCCTGCCGACGGCCCTGGCCTGGGCGCCGGGGGCCGCGGCGCGCGCCGCGGACTACGCCGTCACCGATAGCGCCTGGACCGGCTCGATGCCGAAGGCCGTGCTGCTGTCCCCGGACGGGGAGCGGGCCTACGTCACCAACTTCGGCCGGCGCGGCTCCCGCAACGTCTCGGTCTACCGCACCGCGGACCTCGAGGAGGTCGGACAGGTCGACTTCGCGGGCAACGGGGTCGAGATGGCCGTGACGGGCGACGGGCGCACACTGTACGTCTCGAACTTCCGGCGTGCCCTGGTCGAGATCGTCGACACCGCGTCGCTGACCGTGACGGCCGAGGTGCCCGTCGGCCGGAACCCCAAGACGATGGCGCTCTCGGCCGACGAGCAGACGCTGTACGTGTCCAACTGGTCCTCGAACGACGTGTCGGTGGTCGACCTGGCGACGCGCACCGAGACCCGGAGGTTCCGCGTCGGGGCCCACCCGCGCGGGATCGCCGTCACGGAGGCGGGAACGCTGATCGTCGGCAACCACGCGGACGACACGCTGTCGTTCCTCGATGCCGCCACGGGGGACCCGCGGTTCGAGCCCGTGGGCCCGGGCGGCTGCCCGCGGCACGTGATCCTGTCGCCCGACGAACGCTGGGCCTACGTCTCGGCGCAGAGCACCGGCCAGGTCGTGCGGCTCGACGCGGCGACCGGCGAGGTCGTCGCGCGCTGGGACGGCGGCCGGAACCTCAAGACGATCGACGTCACCGCCGACGGCCGGTACGTCTTCACCACGGTGAACCTGGGGACCGAGGTGGGGGTGATCGACACCGAGGACGGCACGACGCGCTACTTCACGGTACGCGGCATCGAGAAGCCGTCGGGCCTGGACGTGACCCCCGACGGGAAGCGGGTGTACGTCACCGGCTGGCTGGACTGCCACCTGTACGTCCTGGAGCGCCGGGAGCCGGCGCCGGGGGAGGCGCCGGCGGCCGAGTGAACGTCGCCGGGCGCCGGGCCGACGATCCGCACGATCGGGGGCGGCGGCGGGGCGCCGGAGCGGAACCGCGGCCGCTCGGGCTTGAACGGCCCCGGTGGGGTCGGCTAGTCTCCGGCGGGTTCGAGGGAGGTGGCGATGGCGCTCGGTTGGTGGTCCTGCATGGGGAACGGTCTTCGCCGCCGCCGCGGCGTCGGGCTGCTGGTGCTGGCGGCGACGGTGGCCGGGTGTCCACCGGTCGGTCCGGAGGCGGACGAGCCGCTGACCGCGCTGGCGCCGGACCGCGAGACCGGTCCCGTGGCGTCGACCGCCCAGAACGCCGAGGTGGTGGCGGCCAAGCAGCGCGTCGTGCCGTACGAGGTCGAACGGGGCGGAACGGTCTACGCGATTCGCGACCTCTTGGCCCTCGTGCCGCGGGTCGGGAATCCCCGCGAGCGGGCGGAAGCGACGTTCGTGGCGGCCGCGGCGACGCTGGAGCTCGTGCTGTACGCCGACCTGACGGCGGACGACCGACCGTTCGGCGGCCTGCGCGACGCCTGGGGTGCCGCGGATCGGGACGGTGTGGTGGCCGCGGTGACGACGCGGCTCGAGGAGTTGCGCGCGACGACGCTCCTCGCCGCCGCGCTGGAAAACGCCCTCGTCGTGGCCGGAACGCTGCGCGCCGCCGACCACGCCGTCGCCGCGGACTTCGCCCGGCTCAACGAGGTCGCGGCTTCCGACGGGCCGCTCGGCTACGCCGCGCGGGCCGTGCTCCTGGACCTGCACGCCCGGTTGCTTGCCCGGTCGGCGACCGAGGGTCCCGCCGCGCTCGCGGAGGCGGCCGAGACGTGGGGCTCCGGGCTGCCGGACCCGGAGGACCAGGCGGCCGCCGGGCTGGACGAGCCGTCGCGCGCCGTGGTGCGCCTGCTGCAGTTCGCCTCGGCCAATGCCGCGGCGGTGCGTTCCGTCTCGCCCGACGAGCCGCTCGGCGCGATCCTGGCGGGCTGGCTGGCCGGCGTGACGTTCGCGGACCAGCCCGTGCCCTTCGTGCCGCCGCTGGCGGCCGCCGAGCTGCCCGAGGAGGGAGACCGACTGCCGCTCGTCGAGCGGTCCGGGCTGCCGCCCGGCACGCGGACATTCGCGTACGTGACGACCGACGAGGTGGTGGTCGGGCTGCGTGACGAGCTGCGGGTCGCCGACGGGACGCTCGAGCGGCTCCCCGGGGCGTTCGGCGCGGACGGGTCGGCGCGCGCGAGCTGCCCGCTGCCCGCGGAGCTGCCCAACCCGCGGCGGGCGTCCTGCCTGCAGGGGGCGCTGGTCGCGGCCGCGGGGGCCGGCGGCGGCACGGACGGGATCGCGCTGGCCGTGGCGGCGACGGTGCCGCTGGCGGCGGTGTTCGACGTGCTGCGCACCGTGGCGGCCTCCGGAGTCCGCGGCGTGCGGGTCGTCGGACGGCGGGCGGACGGCTCGCTGGTCGGCTTCCCGGTGGAGCTGCGCGAGGACCTCGACCCGGCCGCGCAGGAAGGTACGGTACGCATCGCCCAGGGCGGGTTCTACGTCGGCAGGCGGGGCGACCTGGTGCAGGTCACGCGGGTCGGCGGCGTCCACGACTACGCGGGAATGACGCGGCAGCTGGCGGGCCGACAACCGCCGTTCGTCGTCGCGCCCGCCGCCGGTACCTCCTGGAGCGTCGTGCTGGAAACCCTGGCGGCGGTCGGTGAGGCCGCGGCGGCCGTCGACACGACCCCCACGCTCGTCCCTCCTGCAGGTTGAAGGACCGGAACCCTAGATCACGCCGGCCAGGCGGAGACGACGCGACGGTGCGGCCTCGGCGGGTCGCAACACCATCCGCGACAGCAGCTGGGCGAAGTCGAACTCGCGGCCGGCCGCCGCGACCAGCTCGGCCTGTCGCCGGTCGCGCCGGCCGAGCTCCTCGGTCACCACGCGCCGCGCGCGTTCCATCATGCGGAGGGCCGCCTCGACGCCGCCGAAGTGACGCCGGTTGCGCCACAAGTTGCGGATCACGATCCGCACCACGTCGTCCACCACCGACAGCGGGGTGCCCGGGCGTCCCTGCACCAGGAATGTGCCGTCGATCAGCAGCGCCTCCACCGGCCGCTCGAGCATCGCGCGGAACAGGTCGCCCGCCGTCGGCACGGGCCGATCGGCGAGAAACCGGATCGTCACGCGGTCGAAGTCGTGGCTGTGGGCGTCCGAGCCGCCCCACGGGTGCAACGGCGGCCGCCGCTCCTCGACGATCCGCTCGGCCATCCGCCGCGCCAGCGGCCAGCGCAAGGCCGAGGCGCCGTCGAGGCGCCAGCCGGAGGCGATGCGGTTCTGGAACCCGATGAAGTCCTCCAGGATGCGCGCGCTGACCGCCGGAAACCCGCCGTTGACCGTCTCGACGAACTTGCCTCGCGAGATCACCTCGAAGGTCGCCTCGAGCGACAGGAAGTGCCCGTCGAACGGATGCGCCAACGCACAGGCCAGGTTCCGCTCCGCGCAGAACCGCAGCACGCGCGTGGTCTGCACCCGCGGCAGCCCCGGCGCACGACAGACGTCGAACAGCTCATCGACCAGCGGCTGTGCCAGCCCGAAGTACGGACCGAACGGCCCGGCGACCGGCTCCGGTCCGCCGTAGACCAGTACCTCCGGCGCCTTGCGGTACTTGCCATCGACGTCCCGCTCGACGCACGCCACCTCCGCGCTCGCCGCCAGCCGGTGGTCCGCCGCGGCCGCCCGCAGCAGCGCCTCCGGCAGCCGGTGGCTGCGGTGGTTCATGTGGTCGGTGACCGCGATCAGGCCGACCGCCGACGGGTCGCCCACGTCGCCCAGCAGCCCGGCCAGCCGCGACACCGGCGTGAAGCACTCCGACCAGGCGACCCGCGTGTCCTGCCCCAGCAGCTCGCGGATCGCACCGCCGATCATCTCGTCCATCTCGGACGCCGGACCGTTGGACGCCTCCGTGTGGACGTGCGTGATCGCTCGAATCGCGTACCGTTGACCCATCTGTTCCTCGACCTCGGACCGCATCCGCAACCGGCCCGACGCGACGGCAAGCAAAAACGGTGCCCCGGTGAACGGCCCCGTTCCTATCTAATTGCCTGGAATTCAAACGTTTCGTTTCCAGGCGCCGGTCGCGAGGGTGTGAAATAACACCACATGTGTGTCAAAGCAACAACGATGCAGCCCTCGCGACGCGGACGGCGAGACCGCGAAACGTCACTCGAAACGCATCGTCAGCGGGATGGGTGGGGCGGTGGTCGAGGCCGCGGAGCGGACGACGATCCAGGTCGGAAAGGTCGGCGCACGGCGGTCCGGGGAATGGCGAGGGTCCTCGAGCAGGACGGCGAGGCGGTAGCGACCCGGCTGGAGTCCGGCGACCTCGAACCGGCCGTCGGCGCCGGTCCGCGCAGTGGGGGCGGCGGCGAAGAACACCAGGTTGACGGGCCGGTCGGCAGGCACCGCTTCGAGCTGTCCGGCGAGCGGTTCGTGGAGCACCGCGACGGCGACGCCGGCCGCGGGGCGACCGTCGAGGGTCACGGAGCCGTCGAGCGAGCCGGTCGGGGGCGGCGGGGCGACGGCGCAGGCGCCCAGGCGCGACTCGGAAAGGCCGGCGGCCCGCGCGGCCTCCTTGACGCGGGCGGCGCCGACCGTGTCCCCGCGGCCGACGAGTGCCCGACAGGCATCGATGGCGGCGTCACCCAGGCGCAGCTCGTCGGTCCCCGCGAGCGCTTCGAGGGCGATGGTGACGGGTGCGGAGCCGGCGGCGGGGGAGCGGAGCAGCGGCACGAGCCAGGCGAGCGGTTCGCCGGCACCGGTCTCGCGCCACAGGGCGACGGTGCGACGGGCGTGCTCGGTGACGTCGAAGCGGGCCAACGGCAGCAGGGCGAGCAGTCGGCGGGCGGTGGCGCCGCGGAGGTCGCGGGCGCCGTGGCGACGCGCCGCCTCGGTCGCGGCCCGCTCGGCCGCCGCCTCGAGCGGCGGAGGTGCGAAAGCGAGCCCGAGGTCGGGGAGGGCGGCGCGGCGGACGTGCGGGGCGTCGGTGGTGAGCAGCACGCGCACGGAGCGCTGCGGCAGGTCGAGGAAGTCCTCCGGGGGCTCGTCGAGCCGCGCGAGGGGTCCGAAGGGCAGCTTGCAGAGCAGGACGAGGGCCAGGCCGACGCCGCCGAGCACGCCGAGCGCGGGGAGGGCGATGCGGGTGGGCGTCAGGGCGGCCGCGGCCAGGGCCAGCGTCGCGGCGGCCAGCGGCACCTGCATCCAGAAGGTCAGCTCGACCGCGTCGTTCCACAACTCGAGCTCGGACAGCAGGCGGTGGCGGTCGGCGGCGACGCGCCAGCCGACCTCGTCGAACGGGGCGGCCACGACCAGCATCAGCACGTACGTCGCGCCGATGGCGGCAAGCGCCAGGACGAGGCGCCGGCGGGAGACGCCGGCGGGGAGCAGCCGGCGGCGGGCGGCGAGGCCCAGCACGAGGAACACGGAGGCCATCGCGCCGAGCGCGCCGGCCTGCCAGGTCGCGGCGCCCTCGGTGTAGTACTCGTGGAGCGTCGCCAGGGCGCGGTGCTGCGAGGCCGGCATCGGTCCGTCCGGGAGGGCGGGGTCGGCGAGCGCGGCGACCACCTCGGCGACGGCGACGTTGGCGGTGGCCAGGCCGGCGACGGCGCCGGCGATCAGCACCAGCAGCACGAAGATCACTTGCAGCAGCGCGCCGTGCACGTCGCGGGCGCGGCGCAGCCGGCTGACATCGATCTCCCAGGGACGGGGCGCCGGGGTGCTCACAACTGCGCCAGCTCCTCGTCGGTCAGGTAGCGCAGCGTCTGGTTGAGCGCGGACAACGTGTGGTAGCTGTAGTCGGTGCGCATCTCGCTGCTGTTGATGCCGAAGCGCACGCCGCCGCGCGCCCGGTCCGGGTTCGGCAGAAAGTGGTCGTTGCGGCCCGGGACGACGATCTGCTGCAGCGCGAACCGGCAGCCCAGCACCGTGGCACTGCGCATCCGCTCCTGCCGCGGGTCCCCGAACCGCTTGGCCAGCGCGAACGCCGACGCCGTGCCCTCGGCGTAGACCATCGAGTGCATCGCGGGGAGCTCGAACTCCCACTTGAAGTACCCGCCGAGGTACTCCGGGTAGAACGTCCGGTCCTCGTCGAACAGGTACACGTCGACCACCCAGTCCGAGACGCGGATCCCGAACTCGGCGTACTCCCGGGCCCGCGCCGGGTCCTCGTCGGCGACCGCGAGCGCCATGTCGTTGAGCGCCATCGAGATCCACGGCACGAACTGCACCAGGTCGGCGCGCCGCCGGTTCTCGTAGGTCCCGTCCGGCTCGCGGATCGCCGCCTCGCGCGTGAAGTAGTTGCGCTCGTACTCCACCGCCAGCGCGAACGCCGGCGGGATGCGCGGGTCGCCCGTCAGCCGGTAGATCCGCGACAGGCCGAACAGGATCTCGCCGGGGTAGATCGTCGTCGATCGCCGGTAGTGGCCGTGCTCGGGGGAGACGAAGTAGTGATCGAACGACCCGGCGAGCTCGCCCGTGGTGTGCTGCATCAGCAGCATGAAGCTCGCGAATCCCTCCAGGAACGGCCGGAGCTCCGCCAGCGTCGCGTCGCGCCGGTCGGCCGGCGTCTGGTAGATCTTCTCGGACACCGCGAGGATCGCGGCCGCCACGGCGCCCATCTTGGCGTTGTCGAGGTGCCGGACGTAGGCCATCTCGGGCGGGATCGGCCGCAGCTCGCCGTGCGGGCAGCGCCACTGGTCGGCCGGGGCGGTGCCCCCGCCGGGCTTGGGCGGCCCGAACGGCAGGTCCGTCCGGGCCCACGACGGCAACCGCGCCTTGCGCGCCGGGTCCGTCGTCCACGCCGGGCCGAACACCACGCGGTCGAGGTTCCAGCGCAGCGAGCGCTCCGCCGCCTCCCACAGCTCGGGGCTCGGCACCTCCCGGTGCGACATGAACAGCGAGTAGCTCGCCAGCCCGTGCCGTACCTCGTTGTACTGCTCGACGATCTGCTTGTCCGACAGGTAGTAGTCCAGCTCGGGCCGGTACAGGTAGCGGAACGCCCCGTCCGGCTGGAGGTTCTCCACCAGCCAGCGCGTGGCCCAGTACACGCCGTCCTGCAGCGATCGGCGCGAGAGGTTCGCCTTCGTCGCCGGCAGCGGCGGGATGCCGCGCGACAGCCGGACCACCGGCTCGCCGCCGGGCTTCGTCTCGCGGAAGTGGTGCGCGCGGAAGCGCTGCACCCGCAGGCGCGGGTCGAGCCGGTACAGCGTCTTGGACAGCTCGCCCGCGTCGGCCTGCGGCTGCCCGGCCAGCCCGCGGGCCGCGTCCAGCGCCTCGCGGCTCGCGTCGAGGTAGTCGCGGCAGGCGCGGGTCAACAGGTCCTCGACCTGCTTGCGCCCGGAGTACACCGCGTCGGAGGGCGGCCGGACCTGGTAGCGCGGGGTGTCGCGGTCCAGCGCGATGCCGTGCAGTCCGAGGTCGATCGCGCGCCACAGGAAGCTCTTGTAACGCGTCTCGGCCGGCTTCCCGGACACGGCGGTGTGCACGTCGGTGAAGTCGTACGCGACCTCGACCTCCACCGTCAGCCGGGCCATCGCCTCCGGCAGCGGGCCCTCGCGCGACTCGTAGCGCCGCCGGTACCGGTCCGCCAGCTCGCGGGCCGCGGCCGTCGTCGCCTCGAGCAGCGTACGGCCGCGCCCGCCGGCGAACAGCGCCGGCCGGATGTGCTGGGTGAAGGCCTTCGAGTTCTTCGACTTGGGGTCGGCGGGCACCTGGCGTGCGATCGGCCTGAGCCCCTGCACCTGGACCAGCACCTCGTGGTCGCCCTGCGCCGTCAGCGCGGGCAGGGCCCGCGACTCGTAGGGCACTCCGACCAGCATCGCGCGCGCCAGCCGCACCAGCTCCGCTCCGTCGTCGTCGGACAGCTCGAGCATCCCCGGGACGAGCTCGTACAGGCCCGCCGCCTCCGACAGGTACAGCGCGTGGAAGCGCGCCGACGGCTTGTACAGCGCCAACCGGTTGCGCACGGTGACCTTGGGCAGCAGCGACGGGTTGGCCAGCGTCGTCGAAACCACGATCGTGCGTACGTCGTGCTGCTCGAGCAGTCCGGCGACGGCGTCGTCGTCGCGTTCCGAGAGCAGCCGGTCGAGGGTTCCGTCGGGGGTGACGTCGGCGGGAGCCAGCAACCGGGCGCCGTGCAGTCGGCAGGGCGGCAGGGCGTCGCGGCCGAGGGCCAGCACGTCGCCGCGGTCCTGCAGCCGCTGGCACAGGTCGCCGGCGGCCGGCGGCGGCAGCGCGCGCCCGGCCGGGCCGCGCAGGTAGGTGCGGTAGACCTGCCAGCCGAGCACCGCGAGGCTGACGGCGAGCGCCGCGGCGAGCAGCGAATCGACCAGCGTCCAACGGCGTCGCCGGCCGCCCTTGGCGTCGGCGCCGGGCGGTGTCTTCGGCGGGGCGGAGGCGCGCGGCTCGTCCTTCGGCGGGTCGGGGGTCGGTGCGGCGGGATCGGGCTGCTTGTCCTTGCGACGGCGAGTCATCGTTGGGACCCTACCAAAAAACGGGGCAGGTGGCGTATCCTTCCCCGGCATGGTCGCTCCGGGCGCCGAGATCCGCTTCTGTCCCGTGTGCGGGAAGGCCTTCCCGCCCGGCGCGCGGTTCTGTCCCGAGGACGGCGTGTTGCTCGTCGATGCGCCGCGCGGCGCCCCGCCCGGGACGCCGTCGCCGGCCGTCGCCGGGGCGGCGCCCCCGACGACGGTGGTGCCGCCGACGATCGAGGTTCCGGCGCCGAGCCGTTCGGTGGTGCCGTCGCGCGCCCCCTCGGCCGTCGCTCCGGCCCCCGCGCCGGCGCCGATGCCTGTCGTGCCGCGCGCCCCGGTGCCTGCGCCCGCGCCCGCACCGGTCGCGGTCTCGCGGCCCGCGCCCCGCTCCGACGACGACCTGCCGACGCACCGGCCGTCGGCGGTGCCGCCGCTGTCCACCGACGTGCTGCGGGCGGCGATGTCGGCGCCGGCTCCGGCCCCGCCGATCTTCACCGAGGGGGCCCACGATCCGCACCGGCCGCGCAAGGCCCCGGCGCCGCTCGTCGAGTACGTCGGCCGGACGATCTACTCGCAGTTCGTCGTCGAGGAGCTGTGCGGGGTCGGCTCCACCGGCACCGTGTTCCGCGCCCGGCAGCTCGGCATCGGCCGCCCCGTGGCGCTCAAGGTGCTGCACCCGGACCTCAAGAGCCAGCCCGAGATCGTCGCGCGGTTCCAGCGCGAGGCGCAGATCGCCAGCCGCATCTCGCACCCCAACATCGTCCACCTGTACCTCGCCGGCCTGCTGCCGGACGGCAACCTGTTCCTGGCGATGGAGTTCGTCGTCGGCGCCGGGCTGTCCTCCGTCGTGCCGCCCGAAGGCATGCCGCTCGAGCGCGCCGTCCACATCATCGGGCAGGTCCTGGCGGCGCTCGGCGAGGCCCACCGGGCCGGCATCATCCATCGGGATCTCAAGCCCGAGAACGTCATGCTGACCCGCGTCGGCGACGACCCGGACTACGTCAAGGTGCTCGACTTCGGCATCGCCCGCGTCCTCGACCACAAGACCGTCGCCACCCGTTCGGGCCTCGTCTTCGGCTCGCCCAAGTACATCTCGCCCGAGGCGGCCGCGGGCGACCCGGCGGACGCCCGCAGCGACATCTACTCCTGCGGCGTGCTGCTCTACGAGATGCTGGCCGGCCGTCCGCCGTTCGACGCCGAGAAGCCGCTCGACATCCTGATGAAGCACGTCCGCGAGGAGCCGCCGCGGCTGTCGTCGGTGCGTCGCGGGCCGCCCTTGCCGGGGGCCGTCGAGCTGGCGGTGCACCAGGCGATCGAGAAGAACCCGGAGCGGCGGTTCCGCACCGCGGAGGTATTCGCGCAGGCGCTGCGCAACGCCGCCGGGATGGGCGAGCGGCGGCTGGCCCAGTCGTCGCCCAAGCTGCCCCCCGCGTCGTTCATTCTTCCCGAGAAGCCGGTCGAGCCCGAGAAGGCCCCGGCGACGCCCGGAGCGGCCGCTCATCCGATCGCCTCGCCGGCCCACGCGATGATGATGGCGCG
>JAFGHH010000483.1 GCA_016930215.1 Deltaproteobacteria bacterium | reverse complement strand
CCTGCCCCCGCTCCAGCCGACCCCACTCCGCCTCCCCCGCCGACCAGACCGGACCCGGCAGGTGCCGACGCGGATCGATGAACAAGGACACCCGTGATTCCAAGATGATAGGCTCGATCGTCTCGAACGTCACCGCAAGTTCCGCTCCGAACGTCCCGACCCTCGTCCGCCGCAGCCCCACCGTGTGCGCCCCGCACCCCACCGCCTGTCCCAGGTCGGCTACCAACTGCCGGACGTAGGTCCCCCCGCCGCAGGTCACCTCGAGCGCCACCCGTCCGGACTCCGCGGAGCCGCCCGCGCCTCCGGTTCCGGATACCCCGCCCGCATCGCTCGCGGGCTCCCCCCGCGCCGGCTCGACCCGCCGCAACGAGCGAACCTCCACGTCCTTGTACTTCGGCTCCACCGACCGGCCCGCCCGCGCCAGGTCGCAGCGCCGCACCCCGCCCACCTTCGCCGCACTGTACTCGGGCACCCGCTGGCGCAGCCGTCCCACGAACGACGGCAGCGCCGCCCGCAGCCGCTCGTCGAGGTCGGCCGGCACCGGACGCCGCTCGAGCACGGCACCCTCGCGATCGAGGGTGTCGGTGGTCGTCCCGAAGCACACCTCGGCCCGGTAGACCTTGTCGCCACCCTCGAGCCACCGGATCAGGCGGGTCGCGTCGCCCAGCATCACGGGGAGCAGACCGGTGGCGAACGGATCGAGCGTCCCGAGGTGTCCGGCGGAAGCCGCGCCGAACAGCCGCTGCAGGCGCCGGGTCGCGTGGTTCGACGACAGCCCCGCCGGCTTGTCGAGCAGGACGATTCCCGAGGTCATCGGGGGATTCTCGCGCAAGGGTGCCAAAAGGCAAGGGGAGCAAGGTCTCACGCCTTGGCGCCTTGGCACGGGGTCCTCCCGACGTGCTACCCTCCCTGGGTGCGAGGTGGACGATGACCGAACGAAGACCGTGGACGATCCTGGTTGCCGCCCTGGCCCTGGCCGCCGTGACGGCCGCCTGCAGCCCGCCCGACGACACCGCGACGGACTACGTCGGTCCGTACGACGACGGCGGCGGCGAGACGGCCGCCGACGCCGATGCCGATGCCGATGCCGATGCCGACGCCGACGCCGACGCCGACCACGGCCCGGACCTGAGCACCGACATCACGTGCGACGAGCAGGACTTCCCGATCGCGATGGAGCCGGTCCGCGTGATGATCCTGCTCGACCAGTCGTCGTCGATGTCCAGCGCGCTGCCCTGGGCCACCAGCCACTGGGACGAGGCGACCGCGGGGCTGGACCACCTGCTGTCCGACCCGGTGAGCCGCAACTTCATCTACGGCCTCGACGCCTTCCCCGACGGGACCGTCGAGTACTTCGAGGAATGCTACGACGAGTGTTGCGCGGACCCGGTGTGCCTGATGACGCAGATGATGCGCTGCATGGCGATGGCCACGACCTGCAACCGCAACTGCTCGGTCGACCTGCCGCCGATCGTGCCGCTGGCGCCGTCGATCGAGTCGGGTCCGGCGATCAGCGCGTACATGGCCTACCCGTTCCTGCCGGGGTCGTTCACCGCCACCCCGCTGCTGCGCCAGATGCAGTGGTACCGGGACACCGGCCCGACGGTGGTGCCGGAGTTCTTCGACGACGAGGGGGCGAGCTACCTGCTGGTGGTCTCGGACGGCTCCGACACCTGCGACGACACCGAGGATCCGCCGGACCCCGGCCCGGTGATCGCCGGCCTCGGCGACGCCACCCGCACGCTGCTCGATACGCACGGCATCAAGTCGTTCGCGATCGGCTTCGGCGACACCTCCGGCTCGATGGCCGACGAGCTGAACGCGATCGCGGCCAACGGCGGGTCGGAGTTCACCTCCTTCTTCCCGGTCGACGACCCGACGGCGCTGGTCGAGGCGTTCGACCGGATCTCCTCGGAGATCGTGAGCTGCGTCTACGACATCGAGGAGCCCGACGCCACGGCCGACCCGGACGCGGTGAACTTCTACTTCGACGGCGAGGTCGTGGGCTACGACGACACGTGCACCAACGGCTGGCGCTGGACCGACGACACGCACCGGCAGGTGGAGTTCTGCGGCGAGGCGTGCGACGAGCTGAAGGCCGGCGAGGTCGAATCGATCGGCGCGCGGTTCGGCTGCGCCACGATCCTCTGGTAGGCGCGGTCAGTTCTCGAAGAAGCTGTCGTCGCCCGGAGCGAGCGGCGGGAGGGCGGCAACGGCCGCGGCCGCGGCGGCTTCGATCCGCTCGCGCGCGGCCTCGAGCGGGGGCTCGAGGGTGCAGCCCGCGGCGTTGTGGTGCCCGCCGCCGCCGTGGGCCCGCGCCAGCCCGGCGACGTCGACGCGGCCCCGCGAGCGCAGCGAGCAGCGGACCTTCCCCTCCTCGTTGACCCGCAGCTGCGCGGAAGCCTCGACGCCCCGGATCCCCCGCGCGAAGTTGATCACGCCCTCCAGGTTCTCGTTGCCGAGCCCCAGACCCTCCAGCAGCCCCGGCGCCACGGTCAGCGTCGCCACCGTCCCCCCGGCCGTCAGCCGCAGCGTTCCGAGGACCGCGCTCAGCATCTCGATCCTCGCCGCGGGGTAGTTCTCGTCGACCAGGAACGCCAGCTTCCACGGCGCAACCCCCGCCTCGAGCAGCCGTGCCGCGAGCCGAAACACCGCGGGCGTGACGCTCGGGTAGCGGAAGAACCCGGTGTCCGTCACCAGGCTGACGTAGACCGCCTCGGCCAGCGGCCGGTCCAGGGCGTGTCCCAGACGGTCCGCCAGCCGCACGACGACCTCCCCGACGCAGGCGGCCGCGGTGTCCCGGTGCGTCCAGTCGCCGAACGGCCGGCGCACGGGGTGGTGGTCGAGCACCAGCAGCCCGCGGTAGTGCGTTGCATCGGGCCAGCTCCGGGGCAGCACCGACGGGTCGCCGCAGTCCAGCGCCACCGCCAGGTCGAACGGCGGGCCCTCCGGCAGCCGATCGACCGTACGGTCCGCCCCGACCAGGAACCGGAACGGCGCGGGAACGCCCTCGGCGAAGAAGCAGACCACCTCGGCCCCGCGACCGCGCAGGACGTGGGCCAGTCCGAGCGCCGAGCCGACGGCATCGCCGTCCGGGTTGCGGTGGATCCCCAGCAGCACGCGCCGCGCCGCGCCCAGCAGCTCCGCCGCCCGCTCCTCCGTCACGTCCTCGGCCGCCATCGTCACTCCTCCCCCTCCTCAACGTCGTCGTGGTCGTGGTCGTGGTCGTGCTCGTGCTCGTCGTCGTCGTCCGCCGCGGCCACGGGGTGTTCGCGGCGGATCTCCGCGAACACCTCCTCCATGCGCATCGCGTGGTCGAGACCCCCGTCGTAGACCAGCGCGACCTGGACGGCGTAGCGCAGGCGCACGCGCCGGGCCAGCTCGCGCTGCAGGAACGGCTCGAAGCGCTTGGCGTGCCGCTCCAGCTCGGCCTTCTGGCCCGCGCCGGCCGTGAACAGGATCCGGGCGTAGCGCAGGTCGCGGCTGAGCTGGACGCCGGTAATCGTGGCGCCGCGCAGCAGTTCGTCATCGACCTCCTCGAGCAGCACGCGGGCGGCCTCCCGCTGGATCAGCTCGGCGACTCGTGCGGGGCGTTGTCCCTGGGCCATCGTCACGATCCTTCCCGCACCGCCACGGACCGATCAGCGGCGGCGCCGGCGGCGGCGGTCGTCCCGGCCGGCCTGCGCGGGCCAGTCGCCGGGGATGTCGGTCGGCTCGAGGTCGAAGCGGTCGGCGAGCGCGGCGAGGTCGAAGGAGGCGCCGGTGGAGTCCAGCGACAGCGCCTCGGGACCCACGAGGCCGCGCTCGACGTCGACGATCTCGGCGTCGGTCACGCCGCCGATGGCGCCGACGGCGGCGTCGAGCACCGACTGGACGAAGGCGACCTCGTTGCCGACGGCGGCGAGTCCGAGCACGGCGACCTGCCACTTGTCCTGGTCGGCGACCTCGGCGACCGCCACGAGGTGTCGCGCGCGGATCCGCTCCAGCACGCCGCGCAGCACGTGGCGCTTGCCCTTCAACGACTGGTTGCCGGGGAGCAGCAACCGCACGCGGCCGACGGCGACGTACATCGAACGGACCTTCGACCCCTCGACCTTTCGACCCGCGCCGGCGCCCGACGCCTCGCAGCGCGGCCGCCTACGCGATCGTCTGTGCCACCTCGCGCCGCTCGAAGGCCTCGATCACGTCGCCCGGCTTGACGTCGTTGTAGCCCTCGAGCCCGATGCCGCACTCGTAGCTCTGCAGCACCTCGCGCGCGTCGTCCTTGAACCGCTTGAGCGAGCTGATCTTGCCTTCCCAGACCTGGACCTGGTCGCGCAGCAGCCGGACCAGGGCCGAGCGGACGATCTTGCCCTCCGCGACGATGCAGCCGGCGATCGTGCCGACCTTGGAGATATTGAACACCTGCCGCACGTCGGCCCGGCCCAGGAAGACCTCCTGGATCGTCGGCTTGAGCAGCCCGCTCATCGCCTGCTTCACGTCGTCGAGGGCGGAGTAGATGATGTTGTAGAAGCGGATATCGACCTTCTCGGTCTCGGCCAGCTTGCGGGCCTTGCCGGTGGGCCGCACGTTGAAGCCGATGATGATCGCGCGGGAAGCCGCCGCGAGCATCACGTCGGACTCGGTGATGCCGCCGACCGACGACTGCAGGACGCTGACCTTGACCTCCTCGGTCGAGAGGCGACCGAGCGCCCCGGAGAGCGCCTCGGCGGAGCCCTGGACGTCGG
>JAFGHH010000482.1 GCA_016930215.1 Deltaproteobacteria bacterium | reverse complement strand
CCTGGCTCTACCACGGCGACCCGCGCCTGCTGCTCGGGGAGCTCGAGCGCTGGAACGCCGTGACGGTCGAGGACGTGCGCAACGCCGCGGCCACCTGGCTCCGACCCGACAACCGCGTGGTGCTCGACGTCGTCCCCGCCGCGCCCGCCGAGCCTCCCCAGGCTCCGGACGCGCCCGGCGACACTCCGCCCCCGGACGACCTGCCGGCGCCCGAGCCGCCGACCGGGACGCTCGACGATGCCGAACCGGTCACGGAGCTGCCGTGAGCGCGCCGGGGTAGCACGAGCGGTCCGCCGTGGGACCCCATGCTATGATTCGATTCGATAGGAGGACGGTTGGATGACGACCTCGAACGGTTCCCGGCCTCGTCGATCCGCACTTGCGGCTTCCGCCTGCCGCGCCACGGTCGTCGCCTGGGCCGTCGCCGCCTGGGCCTGCTCGGGCGGCGGCGGCACCGACGCAGGAGACGGCGGCGCCGACGACGGCGGCCCCGTCGTCTGCCGGGACCTGACCGACCGCCTGCCGCCCCCCGTCACCGGCGACCTGTACGTCGCCGTCGACGGCGACGACGCCGCCGACGGCACGACCCGGGAGACCGCCCTGGCCACGCTCCAGCACGCCGTGGACGTCCTGCGGCCGGGGCAGACGCTGGTCGTCGGGCCGGGGGAGTACTTCGGCGCGGTCCGTGCCGCAAGCCTGGGGAGCCCGGACGTGGAGACGGTGATCCGCGCCGAAATCCCCGGGACCGTCCTGCTCCGCGGCGACGTCCCGGCACCGGCCTTCCGGCCGCTGGACGGATACCGCCGGGTCTGGGTGGCCGACTTCGCCGCCGACGAGGACGTCCAGGTGCTGAACGAGGTCGACACGCTGCGGGTGCTGCCGCGCGTGCCCAACGTCGCGGAGCTCGAGTACGCCCCCGGCCGGTTCCACCAGGACCGCACCGCCGGCCGGCTCTACGTCTCCAGTTCCGACGCCGGTCCGGCCGACCGGCACGTCTACACGCTGACCGTGGTCGGCACCCACGGTCTGTACCTGGACGCCCCCGAGCGGGTCCGGGTCGAGGGGCTGACCGCGACGGGGTTCAACAGCTACGTCGGCCAGGAGTACGGGGACCAGACGCTCTGGGCGACGTACGGCATCTTCGTCCGGAACGGGAGACGGAGTGTGATCCGCAACTGCCAAGCCTACCTGAACGGCCGCGGGATCGGGACCTCCAACGAGTACGACGACACGTCCGGGGACAACGCGATCGAAGGCTGCCGGGCCTGGGGCAACGGCGGCGTGGGGCTCGGCTACGACACGGGCGGCATCGATCTGCTCTACGCGCGACGCGACCAGGTGCGGGATTCCGTGGCCTTCCTGAACCAGGCCAACGGGATCTCGATGCGAGGCGGCGTCACGAACCACACCGAAGCCGACGCCAGCTTCGTCCGCAGCTCGCTGTCCTGGGGGAACCTCGAGTACGACTTCTGGATCAAGGCCGGCGAGAACTACAACTACTACGAGCACTCCGTCGCCTTCGGCGAGACGGGCAATACCGACCATCTCCGGCGCTGCATCACCGGCGCGGGAGCGGCGGAAGGCAGCGACAGCATCGTGCTGGTTGCGGAAGACACGCTCGACCTCCAGCGCGAGTTCGCGGACCCGGACAACTACGACTTCCGGCTGCAGGCCCGCTCCCGGTTCCTCGGTGCCGCCGCCGGCGGCGGCGACCGCGGCGCCTTCGACTACGAGGAGGACGTCCGCTACCTCGCCCCCGACGGCAGCGACGCCGGGGACGGGCTGTCCGTCGACCAGGCGTTCGCGACGTTCGGCCGGGCGCTCGCCGGGTTGTCGCCGGGAGACACCCTGTACCTCGCGCCGGGCACGCACGCCGGCGACTTCACCGTCACGCTCCGCGGGACGCCGGAGGAACCGGTCGTGATCCGGGGCCGCGGCCGCGAGCCGGCGGTCGTGGCGGGGCGGATGCGCGTCGTCGACAGCGGGCACGTGCGGTTCGAGCGCGTGCAGTTCCTGCAGGACGTCGCGGTCGAGAACAGCGACGCGATCGAGTTCTCGAACGTCGTCTTCCGGGGTCCCGGGACGTCGTTGACGGGCGCCAACACGGTGGGGCTCCGCGTCGCGCAGTGCACGTTCACCGGGTTCGCGACGGCGGCCGTCAGCCTGCCGTGCTCCGCGGAAGCGCACCTGGCGGGCAACCTGTACGACAACCGCGTCGGTCCGGCCCTCCGGGTGTTCGGCCGGGAAGGCGTCCGGTACTCCGACTACAACAGCTACGCCGACCTGGACGGGGCGTGGGAGCCGGGCGAGGGCGCCGGCACGCCGGAGGAGCTGCGTGCCGGTCACGACCTCGCGGCCCGGGAGCTCGTCCCCGAGTTCGAGGCGGAGGGCGAGTCGGTCGTGCTGGCCAACGCCGTGGAGTTCCAGGGCGGCGGCACCGTGGGAAGCCCGTTCGGCGCGTTCCGGCGGGACATCCCCCGGGAGGAACTGCGCCTCCTCGACGGGCCGAGCCTGCACTCCGCAAGCGCGACCACCGCGAACATCGAGTGGTTCACCTCGCACCCGGCCGTGACGACCGTGTCCTGGGGCCCGACCACAGCGCTCGAGCACCAGACCACGCTCGACGCCAACCGCTTCGCCAGCTTCAGCCTGACGGACCTGACCCCCGGCACCACCTACTACTTCCGGATCGACTCCCTGCGCATCCCGGACGACGTGCCGATCGTGGCCGACCCGGTCACGGTGACCTCCGAGGTGCTGAGCTTCACCACGAGCGCGGAGGACGACGCCCCGCGGACGTACTACGTGGCGCCGGACGGCAGCGACGACGACTCGGGGCTCGCGCCGGACGCCCCGTTCCGGACGATCCAGAAGGCGGCGGACGCGGTCGGCATCGGCGACACGGTGATGATCGGCGGCGGGACCTACGCCGAGACGGTGCGGATCCGGGCCACGGGGACCGCCGCGGCGCCGATCTCGTTCCTGGGACAGCCCGAAGAGCTGGCGCTGCTGGACGGCGCCGAGGGCCTGCTCGACTTCGCGTTCGTGATCGGGAAGAAGGCCCACCTGCGCTTCGACGGCTTCTTCTTCGCCAACCACGGCGCCGCGGTCTCGCACAGCGGCGCCTGGGAACCGCAGATGGGCGGCCAGTTCAACATCTGGGGGAGCCGGGACATCGAGATCTCGCGGGTGCTGTCGGACGGTCGCACGACCGGCGACCGGCTGGTCGTGGCCAAGGACGTCGATGGGCTGCGGCTGACCGACACCGTCGACGGCAACAAGCTCGAGGGCCACTACTTCGAGAACTGCCCGAATCTGGTGATCGAGAGCAGCGTGTTCGCGCGGCCGATGATCGCGGCGTTCATCCTCCGGAACGCCCCCGACGAGCCGGCGGCGATCCGGAACTGCATCTTCACCGACAGCCTCGCCGTGAAGTCGTACCGGGACACGCTGGGCAACCCCAACAACGTCAACCTGCTGATCATCGACGGCAGCACGGCGAGCGTGGTGCTGGAGGACAACCTGTTCTTCCTCCGCTACTTCAGCCCGAGCGAACGCCATCTGGTCGGCGAGTCGGGCTTCGACGAGCTGGCGGACGTCCTGCTGTTCGGCACGGTCTTCGCCGACCCGCAGTTCCAGGGGGTGGTGGACCTGCTGGACGCGGGCGTGG
This sequence comes from Deltaproteobacteria bacterium, assembly GCA_016930215.1. Taxonomy (GTDB): domain Bacteria; phylum Myxococcota_A; class Polyangia; order DRWM01; family JAAZOP01; genus JAAZOP01. Next base: position 1,440 of record JAFGHH010000482.1, on the reverse strand, counting down.
CGCTGGACCTCTACGACGACGAACTGCCGCCGTTCCCGCCCGACAGCCTGTGGTCGCTGGACCGGCCGTTCGACTTCCGGACCTGGTTCGCCACGGACCCGGCCGTCGTCGGCGCGGGCATCGGACTGGACCAGAGCCGGTTCGACGTCGCCACCGGCCTGCCCCGCTAGCGACGAAGGCGTCCCCACGTCGAGGCACGCCTCGGTCGGACTACGGGGCGGCGCCGGCCCCGGCGCCGACGTTCGTCGCCGCATTCATCAGGCAGTCCTGGAACTGGGCGCAGGGCACGGCGAAGCACGGCCGGAACAGGCCGAACGTCGTCTCGAAGACCGCCGGCGACTCGACCGCCGCCTGGAGACAGGCGTCGTTCACCGCCTTCAGCATTTCCGCGCGCGCCCCGGCCATCGCTGCGAGGGTCGCCGGGTCGTCGGTGCCCGCGGCTTCCCCGACCAGCGCCTCCCAGCAGCTGTCGAACTTCGCGGTGAACTGCGTGCAGAGCTGGTGCACCTGCGGCGGGAGCCCCGCGATCCGCGCGGGGTCCGGCGGCTGCGGTCCGAGCGCTCCCGGGTCGCCGATCGAGGTCGTCGACACGGGGCGGTCCGACAGCTCGACGCCGCCCGGGTCGATGTTCGACATGCAGTCGAAGAGCTGGTCGCACGGCCGGTCGAAACAGGTCTCCCACTGTTCGCGCATCTCGACCGGAATCGAGCCCAACTCGCGCCGGCACTCCTCGATCTGCGGCTGGAGCACCTCGCTGCCGGCCGGCAGGTTCATGCACTCGGTCGTCCGGTAGGCCAGCTTCGTGCAGAAGTCGGCGTTCGGCGGCAGCGGCCCGATCGTCGCCCCGGTCGCCGGGGTATCGCCGCCGGCGCCGGAAACGTCGTCGTCCAGCTCGGTCACGCACGCCAGCCGGGCCGCACAGTCCGGCTCGGCCACGCACGCCCGGAGCCCGGCCTTCCGCTCGTCGGACCAGCCGGCGAACTCCGCGCGGCAGTCGGCGGTCGCCTCCGCCAGCTCTTCCGCGCCGAGCGTCTCCCCCAGCTCCGACTGGAGGCAGGCGAACAGCATCGGCACGAACGCGCCGCAGGGGTCCGCGGGATCGTACGGCGGAACCACCACCGACGGCGCACTCGACGGCGCCGGGGCGTCGGACATCGGTCCCGTCGCCTTGGCCTCGGACAACGCCTCGGCCACCTCCGCGGCGCCGAGGGCCCGGGAGAGCACGGCTTCGTCCTCCTGGGCGAGCAGCTGGCGACCGGCTGCGCGCAGCAGGTCCAGCGACGGAGACTCCCGCGGAGCCGCCGCCGGGGCCGCCGGCCCGGCGCCGCCCATCAACGAGGCGAGCAGCTGCATGCCGCCGCCGGGCGGCGGCGTCCCCGGACCGGCGTCCGCCGCGGCCGTCCCGGCCTCCGCCGCCGGAGCACCGGCCTCCGCCGCCGG
>JAFGHH010000070.1 GCA_016930215.1 Deltaproteobacteria bacterium | reverse complement strand
GGCGCACCCAGCGCGGCGGGTCGTCCCAGGAGCCGCCGCGCACGCCGCGCCAGCGGGGGTCCGGGGCCGGCTTGGGGGGACAGGCCCGCGGCGTCTCCGGGCCGCACGGGGCGCCGGCCCAGTCCGCCGTCCATTCGGCGGCGTTGCCGGCCAGGTCGCGCGCACCGTACGGGCCGTCGCCGGCCGGGCGAGCGCCGACCGGGTCGGTGCGTCCGAGGCACTCCTGCCGGTTGGCGCGTTCGCAGTCCGGCTCGGCCTCGCCCCAGGGGAACGTGCGCAGGTCCTCCGGCCCGCAGCCTGGCGGCTCGACGACCTCGCAGCCGCCGCGCGCCGTTTTTTCCCACTCCCACTCGGTCGGCAGGCGGGCGCCGCGCCAGGCGCAGTAGGCGGTCGCCTGGTGCCAATCGACGCAGGTCACCGGATGGTCGTCCGGTCCGTAGCTCGGCCGGGGGCCGCAGGTCGGCACGCGGCACGCGCCGGCCTCGACGCACTTGCGCCAGGCGGCGTTGGTCACCTCGTCGCGGTCGATGCAGAAGGCGGGGAGGTCGAGGGTCCGGACGGGGCGTTCGTCGGGGCGGGCGTCCTCGAGCGGGCTGCCGAGGCGCACGGGGCCGGCCGGCACCGGGACCATCCCGCCGGGACAGGAGACGTCGTCGCGGGCGGCGACGACCGGGGTGGGCGCCGCACGAACCGGAGCGTCCCGCGGTGGGGCCGCGCGCGGCACGTCGGGGGCTTGGGGCTCGGGCGCGGCGAGCAGCAGCCAGGCGGCGACGGCGCCGCCGACGAGGAGCAGCGCTCCGACGGCCAGCGGCGCCAGCGAACGAAGGCTGGAGCCTGCGGGCGGTGCGGAGGCCGGAGGAGCGCCGTCGGAGGCCGTCCCGACCGCCGGGCTCGTCGATCCGGGAGACGGAGCGGGGGACGGCGCGCGCGCCGGGGCCACGGGCTCGGGCGCGGCGGGCTCGACGGCGGCCGGGGGCGTCCCGGGCGAAGCCGCGTCGGCCGGCGGGACGGCGGGCGGCGGCGGACCGGCGCCGTCGGCCGGGGGGGTATCGGGGACCGTGGGCAGCGACGCGGCGGCGGCGGGCGGGGGTGCGGCGGGGGGCGAACCGGGTTCCGCGGCAGGCGCAGCGCGCAGGGCGTCGAGGAACGCGACGGCCGACGGGAAGCGGCGGGCCGGATCGCGCTCGACGGCGCGCAGCACGAGCGCGTCGAGGGCCTGGGGGATGTGCGGCCGCAGGGCGCCGGGCGGCGGGACCGGCTGCGTGGCGGTGGCGGGGATCACGTGCCGGGGCTCGGTTTCGGCGACGGGCCGCCGGCCGGTCAGCAGCTCGTAGGCCATCACGCCGACGGCCCACACGTCGCTGCGCTCGTCGGCCTCGCCGGCGAGCTGTTCGGGGGCCATGTAGGCGGGGGTGCCGAGCGGCAGGCCGGTGGTGGCGGTGGCGGGGCGACCGGGAGCCGGTCGGACCTTGCAGATGCCGAAGTCGAGCAGCTTGACGAAGTCGTCGCGGTCGGCGAGGCGGGTGAGGAAGACGTTGTCGGGCTTGAGGTCGCGGTGGACGATGCCGCGGGCGTGGGCGGCGGCGAGCGCGGCGAGGACCTGCGCGAGGACGGCGGCGGCGCGGGCGGGGGGAAACGGGCCGTCGGCGGCGAGGGCGGCGGCGAGCGAGCGGCCGACGAGGCGGGGGAGGACGAGGTACGGGGAGCCGTCGGGAGCGCGGCCGACGTCGGTGACCTCGCAGATGTTCTCGTGGCCGATGCCGGCCGCGGCGCGCGCCTCGCGGAAGAAGCGCCGCACGGCGCCCTCGTCGGCGGCGAGCGGCGGGGCGAGGACCTTGATCGCGACGGTGCGGCGCAGGAACTCGTGCTCGGCCTCCCAGACGGCGCCCATCCCGCCGCGGCCGATCAGGCGGCGGATGCGGTACTTGCCGTCGAGCAGGTCGTCCGGGCCGATGGTCACGTGCGCCTCCGCCGCAGGGTCGGCGGGTGCCAGGATACCGCGAGGGGCGGGGCGGGGCCTACCTCCAGCGTGCGAGGTTGCGGTGCAGCCGGGCCGTGGGCTCCTCGAGGTCGGGGACGAACGGCGTGCCGGTGATGCGCTCGAAGGCATCGATGTAGCGGCGCGCGGCCTCGAGCCGCACGTCGTCGGGGATCGCGGGCGGCTCGCCGTCGCCGCGGAAGCCCTGCTGCGCGTACCAGCGGCGGACGTACTCCTTGTCGAGCGCGTCGGGGTCCTTGGCCTCGGCCAGGCGCTGCTGGTAGGTCGCGGCGACCCAGAAGCGCGAGGAGTCCGGCGTGTGCACCTCGTCGATCGCCACCAGCTTGCCGTCCGGCGTGCGGCCGAACTCGTACTTGGTGTCGACCAGCAGCAGGCCGTTGGCCGCACAGTGTTCGGTGCCGAGGCGGAACAGGGTCAGGGCCAGCTCCGACATCTCGTCGAAGGTGCGGGCGTCGCAGGCGCCCATCGCGAGCAGCTCCTCGCGGCTGGCGAGCTGGTCGTGCAGGCCGGCGGCGGCCTTGGTGGTCGGGGTGACCAGCGGCCGCTCGAGCGGCTGGTGTTTGCGCAGGCCGGCGGGGAGGCGGTGTCCGCAGTAGATGCGGTCGCCGTGGTCGTAGCGGACCCAGATCGAGGTGGAGGTGCTGCCGGTGAGGTAGGCGCGGACGACCATCTCGACCGGGATCAGCCGGCACTCGGTGACCACCATCGCGTTGGGGTCGGGCACGTCGAGCACGTGGTTGGGGACGGCGTCGCGGGTCTTGTCGAACCAGAACGCGGCCGCGCGGTTGAGCACCTGGCCCTTGAACGGCAGGGTGGTCAGTACGCGGTCGAAGGCCGACAGCCGGTCGGTGACGACGATCGTGCGGCGGTTGGGGCCGACGTACGAGTCGCGGACCTTGCCGCGCTCGAGCCGACCGAAGCCGTCGAGCTCGGTGCGGTCCAGCGTGGCGGCCAGTCCTCGGCGAAGGGTTGCGTCCTCAACCATCGGCTCCTCCCGGGGCGCGGTGCGCCCTACGGCTCCCCCAGCGCCCGCTCGACGATCGCCGCCGCCCAGCGCAGCGCGTGCTGCGGGTCGAACAGGCGCTCGAGCGCCGCGGCATCGAGGCGCGCGGTGATCTCGGGCACGGCGCGCGCCGCCTCGGCGAACGGAAGTCCCTCGTCCCAGGCCCGCAGCGCGGCGCGCTGCACGTGGCCGTAGGCCTCCTGGCGCGGCAGTCCGGCATCGACCAGCGCCAGCAGCAGGCCTTCGGAGTAGACCAGGCCCCTGGTCCGCTCGAGGTTCGCGCGGATGGCGTCCTCGCGCACGACCAGGCCGCGGACCAGGCCGGTCGCGCGGTGCAGCAGGAAGTGGGCGGCGGTGGTGGCGTCGGGCAGGATCACGCGTTCGACGGACGAGTGGCTGATGTCGCGTTCGTGCCACAGCGCGACGTTCTCGAGGCCGGCGCCGGCGTAGGAGCGGACGAGGCGTGCCAGGCCGCAGAGGTTCTCGGCCAGGATCGGGTTGCGCTTGTGGGGCATCGCGGACGAGCCGCGCTGTCCCTTGCCGAACGGCTCGGCCGCCTCGCCGACCTCGGTCCGCTGCCAGTGCCGCACGGTCAGCGCCAGCCGCTCGACGGCGGCGGCGACCAGGGCCAGGGCGTTGAGGTAGGCGGCGTGGCGGTCGCGCTGGACGATCTGGGTCGGGACGGTCTCGGGGCGCAGGCCGAGGGCGCCGAGGGCGCGGGTCTCGAGCTGGGGGTCGAGGTGGGCGTAGGTGCCGACGGCGCCGGCCAGCTTACCGACCCGCAGCTCGTCCCAGGCCGCGCGGAAGCGGGTCCGCGCGCGGCCCAGCTCGGCGTACCAGCCGGCGCACACCAGGCCCAGGGTGATCGGCTCGGCGTGGATCCCGTGGGTGCGACCGATCATCGGCAGCAGCTTCCAGCGCTCGGCCTGCTCCCGCACGGCGGCCCGCAGCTCGTCGAGTGCCTCGTCGAGCAGCTTCGAGGCGCGGTCGAGCTGGAGGGCGAGGGCGGTGTCGAGGACGTCGGAGGAGGTCATGCCGCGGTGGAGGTGGCGGGCCGGCTCTCCGGCCTGCTCCTCGACGTGCGTGAGGAAGGCGATCACGTCGTGCTTCGTGCGCTCCTCGATCTCGAGGATCCGCCGTTCGTCGAGGACGACCTTGCCGCGCACGGCGGCGGCGGTGCCGGCGGGGACGGAGCCGGCGGCCTCCATCGCCTCGCAGGCGGCCAGCTCGACGGCGAGCCAGGTCTCGTAGCGCGTGCGGTCGGACCAGACGGCCGCCATCGCGGGACGCGTGTAGCGCGGAATCATCGGGCACCTCCCGCCGCCGGCGCGGCGGGACGCCGCGCCCGGAACCGGACGCTAGGCGGTGGGAGCGCGCGGCGTCAAGGGGCGGGGTCCGGGGATCAGCTGCAGTCCGGCGCAGGCGCCGATGGCGACGAGGCCGCCGAGGGCGGTCCAGGCGTCGGGGGCGTGGCCCCAGACGAGCAGGTCCCACAGGGCGCCGAGGACGGCGCCGAGGCTGCCCAGGGCGGCGAGGCGGCCGACCTCGCCGTGGGCGTAGGCCCAGGTGAGGGAGAGCTGGCCGAGCAGGGCGAAGGCGCCGATACCGAGGAGCGCGGGCAGCTCGTCCCAGCGCGGCACGACGAACTGGGGGATCATCGCCAGGCCGCCGAGCAGCATCGAACCGGCGGTGAACCAGAAGACGATCGTCAGCGACGACTCGCTGTGCGTCAGCTCGCGCACCTGGACGTAGGCCAGGGCGGTGAACAGCGCCGAGGCGAGGCCGACGAGCGCCGGCCAGTTGAGGGAGGCGGACTGCGGGCGGACGATCAGCACGACGCCGGCCAGGGCCGCGAGAACCAGGGCCCAGTGCCGCCAGCCGATCCGCTCGCGGAGCAGCAGCGCGGCGAGCGGCAGGGCGAAGATCGGGTTGGACTGGTTGAGCAGCAGGGCCTCGCCGACCGGCAGCCAGGCCAGCGAGACGAAGTACAGGAACATCGCGACGGTGCCCGCCAGGGCGCGGCCGGCCAGCAGCCGGCGCCGGCGTCCGGCGAGCGACACGCCGCGCGCGCGGGCCAGCAGCAGCAGGACCGGCACGCCGAACAGCCCGCGCAGGAACACGAGCTCGGTGGCCGGGAAGCGCTCCGCGCTGAGCTTGACCAGCAGGCCGACGACCGAGAAGGCGCAGGTCGCGGCGACGAGATGCAGCGCGGCGGACCACCGGGTACTCACGGCTGGGCTCCCGGGAGGACTCGCCCTCGCTCCGCTCGGGCTCACCCTCCCCTACGCTCGATTCCTTCTCATCCGCCGCGCCAGCGGCGGAGCAGCGGGTCATCGATGCCGAGGGCGTCGAGGATCCGGGCGACGGTCTGGTCGACCAGGTCGGCGATCGAGCGCGGCCGGGCGTAGAACGCGGGCACGGGCGGCAGGATCGTCGCTCCGGCCTGGGCGGCCAGCATCATCTGCCGGAGCTGGCCGGCGTGCAGCGGGGTCTCGCGCACGACCAGCACCAGCGGCCGGCGCTGCTTGAGCGTGACGTCGGCGGCGCGACCGACGAGGTCGGCGGCGAAGCAGTTGGCGACGGCGGAGAGAGTCTTGATCGAGCACGGCACGACGACCATGCCGCGGGTGCGGAACGAGCCGGAGGCGATGGGCGCGTCGAGCGCGTCGGGGTTCCAGGCGTGGTCGGCGAGCTTGCGCAGGCGGGCCGCGGTCCAGCCGGTCTCCAGCCGCAGGACGCGTTCGGCGTTGCGGCTGACCACCAGGTGCGTCTCCAGCTCGTCCCGCTCGCGGAGCCGCTCGAGGAGCCGGACGCCGAGCACGGCGCCGGAGGCGCCGGTCACGGCCACGACGAGCCGTTGGCGCGGCGTCCGGCGGGTCACCAGCTCACCAGCGTGCCGACCGGCTTGCCGCGCAGGGCGTCGCGCACGCGGCCGGGGGCGTCGGCATCGACGATCCGGCCGCGCAGCCCGCGTCGGGCCCAGCGGACCAGCTCGGTGACCTTGCCGAGCATGCCGCCGGTGACATCGATCGCGGCGGAGCGTTGCAGGGCGCGGCGCACCTCGGGCCAGGTCTTGCGGTTGACGACGGGGAACGGCCGGGCGTCGGGGTCGAAGTGCGGGTCGGCATCGTACACGCCGTTGACGTCGGTGGCGTGGACGACGAAGTCGAAGCCCAGCCGGTGGGCGACGTACGGAGTGATGACGTCGCCGGAGAGGATCGAGCAGCCGCGGCGGTCGTCCCAGGCCGGCGTGCCGTAGAGCACGGGGATCATGCCGGCGTCGAGCAGCCCCTGGAGGACGCCGAGGTCGAGACGGCGGAGGCGGCCGTCGCGCATCCGGGCGGCGGCCGAGGCCTGGAACGGGACGGCCGGGAGGCCGGCGCGGCCCAGCGTGGCCGAGATCTCGACGTTGAGCACGTTCTGCCAGCACTGGGTCTCGGCCCAGGCGAGGCGCCCGCGCAGGTCGCGCACTCCCTTGTCGATCCCGGTCCGTGCCACGAGCGGGTGGCCGTAGCTGCCGGCGCCGTGCACGACGATCAGCCGCTTCGGGCGCGCCGCCGCGATCTCCTGCGCCAGCCGCGCCAACGCCGCGTTGCGCAGCTTGGGATACTCCGTGTGCTTGTCGGTGACGACCGACCCGCCGAGCTTGAGCAGCATCCTAGTCACGAGGCACCACCTCCTCCCCCCGAACCGCCACCGGCCGCCCGTCCGGGATCCGGCGGACGTCGACCCGGTCCACGCAGGGAATCTCGCCCAGAATCGCGCCGACGGCAACCACGGTGTCGCAGACGCCGCAGACGATCGCCGCCGGCGCCGTGCCCGCGCGGGCCATCCGGACCAACGCGTACGAGCCGACGGTCGAGCCCTTGCCGGTGGGCAGCACCAGCACCCGACCCGCCACCGAGCAGCCCTCGAGCGGGTGACCGCGTTCGAGCACGCGGCCCGACTCGGGGTCGACGCCGCCGTAGAACGACAGCGGCTCGGCGCTGACCAGCGTCGTGCCGGTCGCTTCCCCGCGCCGAATCGCCCGCCCGCGCCACGGTCCGGCGTCGGTCGTACCGTCGTGCTCCCGCGACACGACGGCGGCCGACGCAGGCGCCTCCGGCGCGGGCGGCGTGGAACCCGGGTGGGGAGCCGACGCTGCGGCGGCGGGGCCGCGGTCTGCCGACCGCGCGACCGGCGGCGCGGCGCCCGGGCGAGGGACCATCGTGCCGCTCACGGCGGCCGCGAGGCACGCCTCGAGCGGCGCGAGGCGGACCTGCATCGCATTGGCGCCGCGGGCGTAGAAGCACCCCTTGGCGCTGTCGGTCACGACGCGGCGGAAGCGGTCGCGCAGCGGCGCGACGACGAAGCAGGTGTCGGCGACCAGCACGCCGCCGGCGGCGCGGATCGCCGCCGCGTCGCCGTCGCGCTCGGCCCGCTCGAGGACCTCGCGGGCGGCGGCGATCCACAGCGGGACGCGAACGCGGCGGCCGTCGAGCAGGCGCGCCGCGCGCCGGAGCGTCTCCGGCGTGGCGTGGGGGCAGCCGAGGTAGACCAGGTCGAGCCCGTCGGCGCCGTCGTCCAGCCGGGCGCAGGCCTCGTCCAGGTCGCGTCGGCCCACGGCGAAGCCGTCGGTCGGCGCAGGCTGCAGGCCGGCCTCCGGGGTCGCGCCGGCGACGTGGAACAGCGATGCCCCGCCGAAGGTCGGCAGCGCGGCCGCGAGAGCCATCAGCGACTCCTGCTCCGGCGGCGGCGTCCCGTCGATCCACGGCACACGGCCCGGCGCGCGGGCGCCCAGCACGGCGCCGAGCGCGCCCCAGTCGGCGGCGCCGCCGAGCGGCGTCTCGAGGCGCACGTGGACTTCGCCGCGGCGCGCCGCGTCGAGGTGCAGGCCGTAGGCGGGCGTGCGGGCGACCAGCGCGGCGGCGAGCGCCGACGGGCCGCCCTCGCGGTTGGTGCGGGCGCCGAGCGCGGAGTTCGCGTAGGTCACGGCGGAGGACTCGGACCACGCCACGTGTTCGCCGAAGGCCGGGCGGTTGCCGACGAGGTACGGCGTGCAGGTGCACGAGGTGCGGAGGCCCATCGCGGCGTAGGCCCGCACGATCCGCAGCTGCCGCTCGGCGAATTCCTCCGGGATGCCCAGCTCGCGCCAGGCGACGAGGTCCATGCCGGCCGGGTTGAGGGTGGCGGGGCAGGCCGCGCGGCCGTCGCGTGCCCAGGCCTCGAGCAGCTCCAGGCCGGCATCGCCGAGATTGGCATACGAGACACCGGAGACCTGCGCGGAGCGGATCGGCAGCAGCCGCTCGGCGTCGTAGATCTCGCCGAGCGCCGCGAGGATCTCCATCGCGCGACGGGCGGCGTGCCCGGCCTTCCCGTCGAGCCAGCGTCGTTCTTCGTCGGTGAGTCGCATGGCGCCTGTCGCGTGGGGTCGGCGGGCTAGCGCGGGCGCCGCGGGGTCCGGGGCCGCGTCCCGCGCGGCACGGGCTTCCGCGCCGGCTCGTCGGGCTGGACGCGGAGGAATTCCCCGCGCGGGCGGCCGAACGGGATCGTGGCATCGACGATCCACTTGGCGGTGGTCTCGGTCTCCGGGTCGCGGGAGGGGTCGAGGCTCGAGCCGCGGGCGTGGGGGATCACGAACAGGTCGCGGTCCGGGCGGCAGCGCGTGGCCACCGCCCACTCCACGGCCTGGGCGTCGGCGGGATCGATGTCGTCATCGACCACGACGACGCGCTTGAGCGACGGATGGGCGGCCAGGGCGGCCAGGCCGGCGTTGCGGCCGTCGCCGTCCGCGCGCACGCGAATCGCCACGACGGCGTGCAGCCACGAGCAGCCGCCGGGGGTGAGCGCGACGCCGGCGACGCCGGGCACGGCGTTGGCCACGATGCGCAGGATGCGCGGCTCCTGCGGGATCCCCATCAGCGCCTTGTGCTCGGCGCCGCCGGGCAGGATCGTGCGGTACAGCCAGTCGTCGCGGTGGTACAGCCGGTCGACGACGAGCACCGGCTGGCGGCGCACGCCGTCGGCCGTCCCGGTGAGATCGACGAACGGCCCCTCGTCGGCCAGCGCGCCGGTGAACCGGCCCCGCAGGACCAGCTCGGCGTGGGCCGGGACGGCGAACCCGTCGAGGTCGGTGCAGGCCAGGCGGCCGCGGAGCAGGGCCGCGGCGACCCGCAGCTCGTCGAGCGCCGGGTCGCCGGAAACCGACGCGGCGATCTCGACGGCCGGGTGGACGCCGCAGACGACCGCGACCTCGGCCCGCCCCTCCTGCTCGGCGAGCAGCGCGTGCAGGTGGCGGGGCACGATGCGAACGGCCAGCCGGTTGCCGCCGAGCAGCATCATGCGGTGGAACGAGAGGTTCACGCCGCCGGGGCGGCGGGCGACGACGATCGTGCCGGTCAGGTAGCGCCGCCGCTGGGACGGATAGAACTCGACGACCGGGACGACGCGGCCCAGGTCGGGGCGACGCACGACGTGCGCACGGAAGGGGGCGTCGAGGGTCGAACGCCACGGGCGGGCGCCGTCGATCGCGGCGGCCACGGTGTGAACGAGCCGGGGCGGGGTGGTGTCCAGGGCCCGCGCCAGTGCGGCGCGCGAGGCGCAGACGCCGGCGACGACGGGGACCCGATGGCCGACGACCCGTTCGAACCACACGGTCCGCTCGCCGGCCTCGGCCAGGCGCCGGGCCAGCTCTCCGCCCGGGGCGGTCGGCCGGGCGACCCGGTCGAGCAGGCCGGCGGCGTCGCATTCACCGAGGAAGGTCCGGAGATCGGGCGTCATCGCGGGCGATGCTGCCCGAGAGCGATGCGGAAGTCCATCCCGGCCGACGAGTTTGACTCGCCGACCCGGCCTAAGATAAATTCGCTGTTTGCTTCGGGGCTTCCGGGGCCCGCGCTCCGTCACCGTCCGGAAGGAAAGGAAGGCCGTCGGTGGATACCGTCCTGATCATCGAGACCGACAGCGACACGATCGACTCTCTGAGCCAATTTCTCGGGTTGTACGGCTACGTCGTCGACGCGGTCGACGACATCGAGACCGCCCGGCAGAAGGTGGTCAGCACCTCGCCGCGGCTGGTGGTCATCGGCCCGCAACTCGGCAAGTCGACCGGTTTCCTGGCGTGCTCGCTGATCAAGAAGACCCCGCAAGCCAAGAAGACCCCGTGCGTGCTGCTGTACACCGAGCGGGAGGAGGGCCAGGTGCAGCGGCACCAGAGCCTGGCGGGGCGGGCCGAGGTATACCTGCGCAAGCCGTTCGAGCTCGAGCAGTTCCGCGCGGCGGTGGCCGAGTACCTGCCGATGGCCGAGCCGCCCGCGGGGCCGGGAGGCGACGTGGTCGAGGAGGAGATCGTCGGGGTGCCGGTCGTCGAGGAGGACGGTCCGCCGATCGTCGAGGAGGAGGTCGTCGGGTCGCCGGTGGTCCTGGAGGAGATGATCGGCACGCCGGCGGGGCCGTCGGCGGAAGAGCAGCGGCTGCGTCACGAGCTGGAGCGGGCGGAACAGGAGGCGCGCGCGGCCCGCGAGGAGCTGAAGCGGGCCAAGGAGGAGGCGCTCGCCACGGCCGCCGCCGGCGGCGGCGACGAGCTCGAGAAGCTGCGGTCCGACGTCTCGCGGCTGGAGAAGCAGCTCGAGCTGGCCCAGAAGCAGGCGAAGGAGGCCACCGAGGCCTCGACGGCGGCCAAGGGCAAGGGCGGCTCCGACACGCGCCAGATCCTCGAGCTCAAGCAGACGCTCAACAAGCGGGAGTCCGAGCTGGTCGACCTGCGCGAGACGTCGCTGCAGAAGGACCGGCAGCTGGTCGACCTCAAGGACAAGCTGTTCGAACACGAGAAGAAGGGGCTGGAGTACGAGGACCAGCTGGCCGAACGGGACCGCGAGATCGGCTCGCTCAAGGGGCAGGTCGAGGCGTTGACGGCGGACAAGGAGGTGGCCGGCAAGCGCACCGACGACCTGGGCCGCCGGTTGAAGGCCGCCGAGGAGAACCTGAAGAAGGCCAAGGACGACGCCGAGGCGCAGCGGGTCGCGACGGAGCAGGCGCTGCGGGAGAAGGACGAGGCGCATGCGGCGGCGTTGCAGCGGGCTCGCGACGAGCTGACGGCGGCGAAGGACCAGGAGCGCGAAGCGGCCCTGGGGTCGCTGCGGGCCGAGGCGGCGGCGGAGCGCGAGGCGGCGTTGGAGGCGGCGAAGGTCGAGTTCGAGAAGGCCCAGCAGGAGCAGCAGAGCCGCCACGACTCCGAGGTCTACGAGATCCAGGAGCGGTTCCGCCGCGCGATGAACCAGCAGGAGGAGAAGCTCAACGCCGAGCGCGTGCGCGCGCTCGAGGAGGCCCAGCAGCGGCACGACGGCCAGGTGGCCGAGCTGGTGACGGAGCACGAGCGGGAGATCGCGGGGCTGCGGGCGGAGCTCGCCGACCGCGACGGCAAGCTCGGCGAGGCCAACAAGGCGCTCGAGGAACGGGTGGCGGAGATCGCGCGGCTGACGGAGGAGCGCGACGAGCTGGGTCGCCGGCGGGACGCCCTGGACGGCGAGCTGAAGACCAGCCAGGTCGCGGCCGAGCACCTGCGGATGGAGCTCGAGGGGGCGCAGAAGGCGATCGCCGGGCTCGAGCAGCAGCTGGCGGAGCTGCGCGACCTGCGCGACCAGCTCCGCGGGAAGCTGGAGGCCGACCTGGCCCGCGTCGACAAGAGCAAGCAGGCGGTCGCCGTGGCCCTCGAGCTGCTCAACGAGGTCGAGCCGTTGTAGACGGGCGGTGCGGCCTCAGCCTCCGGAGCGGCGCGTGCCGCGGCGGGGCGGCGGGGCGACCACCTCTTCCACCTTCAACGTGAACTCGCCTTCCGACACCGAGTACTCCTCGCCGCGCACGACGATGCGGTAGGTGCCGGGCTCGACGGGCACCGAGGGCGCCAGGCGGGCCTCGCGGTTCGCCCGCGCCTCGTCGCTGGTCGCCACCGCCACGCCGTCCGCGCGCCGCAGCTCGACGGTGTGCGGGAACGGCGCGACCATCGTCACGGCCAGCTTGGTCGCCGCCTCGAGCTTCAGCTCGTAGTAGAGGCGCAGCACGTGCCGCGTCATCGTCCCCCGGGCCTCTCCGCCCAGCGCGATCGGCTCGGGGTCGAGCCGGGTCAGCACGACGGTGGCGGGGATCTTCTGGTCGGCGCCGACCGAGCGGACGAGCTGGGCCAGGTAGCCCTGCTCCTCGAGCTCCAGCTCGAGGATCGCGCGCTTGGTGGTGGAGTTGATTGACTCGCGGCCCATCAACACGTCCTGGGGGCCGAGGACCTGGAGCTGGTTCATCGAGCCGTCCTCGCAGTCGGCGGCCACGGCGTACAGGCCGGCCCGGTCCGGAAGCAGGCCGGCGCCCGCCGACTCGAAGCCGGGCTCCAGCATCACACGCACCGGCTCGTCGACCATCACCAGCGGCAGCGGGCGGGCCAGCACGCGCACCGAGCGTTCGCTGGGGTGTCCGGAGCAGTCGAGGAAGACCTTCGAGGTGCCGGTCGGGAGCAGCGGGTAGATCTGGAGCTGGTCGCCCTCGTCGGAGCGGGCCAGCGCCTTGTTCTCGGCGTTGAACGCCTTGAGTCGACAGCGCACGTACGCCTCGGAGCCGAGCGCCGTGATCTCGAACGGGGTTTCCTCCTCGAGGGTCAGCGGCAGCCAGGCGCTGACGCGGCGGCCGCCGGCGCCGGGGAGCGAGAGGACCAGGTCCTGGCCGGGCGTCAGCGGTAGCTCGGGCAGCGTGAGCGGCTTGGTGGCGTCATCGATCGCCTGCTGCGCCGCCTGGGTCGATTGTTCGACCTGCTCCTGGACCTGGTGCTGCATCATGTACACGCCGAAGATCGTGCCACCGATGATCAGCAGGGTGACGACGCTGGAGACGATGTAGGTCGCCGAGGAGCCGCGGCGCGTGGTGAGCACCGGCAGCACGGGCGGGGGCGGCGGATAGGGCGGCGCACCGCCCACGGTCGGGGTGCCCCAGCCGCCGGAGGAGGCGGGAAGCGGCGCCGCGGGCGGCGGGTAGCCCGGGGCGGGGCCGGGGCCCGGCACGACGGGCGACGGCATGAAGCGGGTGGCGAGCAGCGTCGCGCCGCAGTACGGGCACTTGCTCTCGGGCCCGCTGGGGGCCTTGTCCAGCGGTCCGTTGCAGTTGGGGCACTTGGCGACGATGGGCATCCGGGCCTCCCCTCTACAAGTGCAGCTCGACAACGTCCTTGTCGTGCAGCACGTAGTCGGCGATCACGCGCTGTCCCTCGAAGGTGTGCGCGCCCCAGATGCGCGCGAACTTGAGGTTCTGGGCGAAGTCCTTGTGGATCCGCTCGCACAGCAGCGCGACGGTGTCGCCCTCGTGCAGCACGAACGGCTGGTCCAGGTCGGGCGGCTTGCCGGGCTGTTTGGCGTAGACCCGCAGCAGGCGACAGGTCCGGAAGACGAACGCCGTGAGCTCCGCGAGCCCCTCGCCGGCCTGGGCGGAGACGGGGAACACGGGCAGGTCCCCCTCGTACAGCTCGCGGAACGCCTCGAGGTTCTCGCGGGCGTTCGGGGCGTCGAGCTTGGTGGCGACGATCGCGGCCGGCTTGGCCCGCGGGCGGATCGCCTCGTCGGCCAGCGCCGGGTCGCGGCACGGGAACAGCCGGGCTTCCTCGAGCAGCCGCTCCGATTCGTGCAGCTCGGACAGCGGGTCGACGGCGAGATCGACGACGAGCAGCAGCACGTCGGCGTTGCGCGCCTGGCCGATGACCCACGGCAACGGTCGCTCGGCCGACAACGGCGGCAGATCGACGAACTGCATCGGGACGTCCTCGTGGTAGGCGATGCCGGAGCAGGGGAGCTGCGTGGTGTAGGGGTACGGAGCGACCTCGGGCTGGGCCTTGGAGACGGCGCGCAGCAGGGCGGACTTGCCGGCGTTGGGCGGACCCAGGAGCATCGCCATCGCCACGGCCTCGCGGTCGACGGTGGTCGCCTGCGAGCGGCCGCCGGCCTTGGCCTTGGGCGGGCCTTCGTCGCGCATGCGGGCGATGCGGGACTTGATGTCCGCCTGCATCTTCTCGGTCCCCTTGTGCTTGGGGATCCCGGCCAGCATGTCCTCCAGGGCGTGCAGCTTGTCCTCCCAGGAGGAGGCGGACCTGTAGCGCTGCTCGGCTTCCTTGTATTCGGGTGACAGGTTTGCGGGCATGGCTCGCGACTCGGTCCGCTGGTGTCGTTCCCGGGTCAGAACATCGAACGTCGGTGGGGCTGGAGCGTACCGACCATCTCGTCGCCCCGCTCGATCCAGGCAAGCCCCTCCCGGACCCATCCCTCGGCGGCCGCCGCCTCCTCGGGCGGCAGCCGGAGCGCCTCGAGCAGGGCGGCGAGCCTGCGGCGCTCGGCCTCGCTGACCGCGCCGTCGGCGTAGGCCATCAGCCAGGCGTCGCGGAGCAGCAGCCGTCGCACGGCGGAGTCCTGCAGCCGGCGCAGCTCGAGCTCGACGGAGGGAGGTGCGTCGAGGCAGGCGCGCACCAGCTTTCGCGCCTCCTCGGGCAGCCCGTAGTCCGCCATCGTCGCCTCGAACATCGCCCGCTCCGCCTCGGCCACCTCGCCGTCGGCCGCGGCGACGCCGGCCAGGGTCTTGAGGTACAGGAGGACCTGGTCGGTGGTCAGCGGTTGGACCCGAAGGCGGAGCATCGATCGATGATGTACCCGAAAAGGCGACTCTTGGGCAAGCACTGCGGCGCGGCCCGCGCGGGCCGGCCGAAGAGGACGGATGGGAGGAAGGTGGGACTAGCCGGCGGTGACGGAGGCGGAGACGGAAACCTGGACGTTGACCGAGGCTTCCATCGTACCGCCGGCCGAACCGGCGACGCCGCCGAGGAACTCGAGCTTCGCGTTGAACTGCGCCGTGTACTCGGGGACCTTCACCGCCAGCATCCCCTGCAGGTCGTTCGGCAGGGAGACCAGCAGGTCCTTGCCCTCGGTGATCACGACCTCGAGGTTGGCGATGATCGCCTCGAGCCGCGGCTTGATGCCCGCCACGCGCTCCAGGCACAGCTTGACGGCGTCGATGATCTGCTGCGCCTCGGGCGTCAGCTCGACGCCCGCCGCCGCCACGATCCGCACCTCGACCGACGCGTGCGCCTCGCCCTGGGCCGCCGCGCCGCCCGTGCCGGCCTCGGCGCTGCCGGAGGCGCCGGCCTCGGCGTTGATCTCCACCGTCAGGCCCGCTTCCGCCGTGACGCCGGCGGCCGCCAGCTTCTCGCGGATCGCCGCGGTGATCTCGTCGAGCGTCGCGGTCTCGGGCAGGCCGAGGGTGACCGCCAGCTCCTTCGGCGCGTCGAGCACCCACTTTTCGGCGTCCTCCACCGACGCCTGGAGCTCCTCGACGTTGGCGAGCCAGACATCGTACTTCACGAGCACGCCCTCGTCACCGCCGCCGGTCACGTTCCCGACGCCCGGCATACCGCCGGCGGGGCAACCCAGAAGACCCACGGCCAGACCGACCACACAAAGAACCTGCTTCATCTGCCTCTCCTCCTCCCGTTGCTGGGACCTCGGAATTCGATCGGCACCCCGATTCGGTCGTGCCGTCGATTCGGCGTGGGATTCTAGGAACCTGGAGAAGATCGTCAAGCCCAAAGACGGAATTCCTCGTCTCGACTGGCGGACGGGCGCGTTTTGGGGTTATATTGCCGCGGGTCGGGGGAGCCGGGAGGCGTCGCGCCGGACGCGGCGACCACAACGTGGCCGAACGAGAAGCATCCCAGATCCTGGTCGTCGACGACGAGCTCGTGATCCGCCAGATCCTGGCGGATTTCCTCACGATGGAGGGCTACCAGGTCCAGACGGCCGAGGACGGCCGGGCGGCGCTGGACCAGCTGCAGACGACGACTTTCGACATCGTGATCTCCGACATGAAGATGCCCCGGATGGGGGGCATCGAGTTGATCGAGACGATCCGGGACCGGGGGGTCGATGTCCTGACCGTGATCATGACGGCCTACGGCACGGTCGAGACGGCGATCGACGCGATGAAGAAGGGGGCCTACGACTACCTGCTCAAGCCGTTCAAGATGGAGGAGGTGATCCGGGTCGTCGAGCGCGGGCTGCAGAACCGCAAACTGGTGCGGGAGAACATGATCCTGCGCGAGACGATCGCGCTGTATCGCGCCACGGAGGAGATCTCGACGACGCTGTCCCTGTCCGAGGTGCTGGACCAGCTGACGCAGACGACGCTGCGCGAGACGCCGGCGGACGAGGTGATCCTGCACCTGACGGCGGAGGGGGGTCAGGTGACGCTGTGCACGCGGGCGGCGCACAACGAGTCGAAGTTCACGCCCGAGCAGCTCGACCTGGGGGCCCTGTTCGCCGCCCACGCCGGCAACCAGCCGGTGCTGGCGCACGGGGAGCGCTGCACGCCGTTCGTGACGGAGGGCGCACCGAACGTCACGTCGCTGCTGTCGGTGCCGCTGCGGGTGCCCCAGCGGATCCTCGGCTTGGTCACCGCGATCTCGCTCACGCCGGGCAACCGGTTCTCCGAGGGCCAGCGCAAGCTGCTGTCGATGCTCGGCGGGCGGGCCGCGGCCTCGATCGACAACATTCGGCTGTTCGAGAACCTGCAGGCGACGTTCCGCGAGACGATCCAGGGCTTCGCCCGGGCGCTGGAGGCCATGGACCGCTACACGGCCGGCCATTCGGACCGGGTGACCCGCCTGTCGCGCATGACCGCGCTCGAGATGGACCTGCCGCTGGAGGAGGTCGAAATCATCACCCAGGCCGCCTTGATGCACGACATCGGCAAGATCGGCTGCCAGGCCAACCTCAACAAGCCCGGCAAGCTGTCGGCCGAGGAGTACGAGATCTTCAAGGCGCACCCGACCTTCGGCCGCCAGATCCTCGAGCCGATCACCTTCCTGCGGCCGATCGTCCCGGGCGTGCATTCGCACCACGAGCGCTGGGACGGTTCGGGGTACCCCGACGGGCTGAAGGGCGAGGAGATCCCGCTGGCCGGCCGGATCCTGGCCGTGGCCGACACGTACGATGCGATGACGTCGAACCGCGCGTACCGCAAGGCCTTGAGCCACGAGGTGACGATGAAGGAGATCCGCCGGTGTGCCGCCACGCAGTTCGACCCGGCCGTGGTGGCGGCGTTCGACCGGGCGATCGAGCCCTACCGGGAGGAGTGTCGTCAGCGCGGGCTGCCGATCCCGGATTGAAGTGAGCGGGGGAGATGACCCGGCCCGAGCGGATCGGCAAGTACGAGCTGCTCGAGTCGCTCGGTTCGGGCGGCATGGCGACGGTCTACCGCGGCCGCGACCCCGATCTGCAGCGCGACGTCGCGATCAAGATGCTCCACCCGCACCTCTGCTCGCGCGAGGAGTCGCGGCTCCGTTTCCGGCGCGAGGCCCGCGCCGTGGCCCGGCTCAAGCACCACGCGGTCCTCGAGGTCTACGAGGCCGGCGAGGACGACGGCCGGCCGTTCATCGTCAGCGAGCTCGTCCTCGGCGGCAGCCTCGACAACTGGGCGGCCGCCCGGCGCCCGCTGCCCACCGAGGTCGTCGCCGCGATCGGCCTGCGAATCACCGAAGGGCTGCACGCCGCCCATCAGGCCGGCATCATCCACCGCGACCTCAAGCCCGGGAACATCCTGATGGGGGCCGGCGGCCAGGTGAAGGTCGCCGACTTCGGCATCGCCCAGATCGTCGACATCGAGCACCTCACCTCCACCGGCCAGATCCTCGGCTCTCCCGCCTTCATGAGCCCCGAGCATCTCGAGGGCGCGCGGCTCGACGCCCGCGCCGACGTCTTCTCGTTCGGCACCCTGCTGCACTGGCTGGCCACGGGCGAGCTGCCGTTCAACGGACCCAACCCGCATGCCGTGCTGCGCCGCGTCTTGGAGGCCGAGTATCCGGATCCGGCGCGCGTGCGGCCCGAGATCGGGGAACAGCTGGCCGACGTGATCCGCACCTGCCTCAAGCGCCGACCCGAGGACCGCTTCGCCTCGATGGCCGACCTCGGCTCCGCCCTGCGCGCCGTCCTCGCCGGCTGCGGCGTCGCCCCGGCCGCCGTCGGCGAGCTGCTCGCGGCCTTCGAACTCGACCCCGGAGCGGAGCGTCCGACGATCCTCCGGCGCCGGGAAGCCGCGCTGCTCGAACGCTGTCGCCGGCTCTCCCGCACGCGCGGCGCCGAGGCCGAGGTGCGGCGACTGTGCTCCTGGATCCTGGCCTGGGAGCCCGAGCACCGGGAGGCGCTTCGCCTGGTCGAGGAGTCGATCCGCCACTGGCCACCCTCGCGCCTGACCGTGGCGTTCGGCGCCCTGGCCGCGCTTGCCGTCGTCTTCGGCGTCTGGCTCGCCTTGCGCGGGGCCTCGGACGGCGACCCCGCGACGACGACCGCCGACGCCCTGGTCGCGGCGGCACTGGACGGCACCGCCGCCGGCGAGGCCGCCCGGCGCCCGGACGCCGCGGCCGGACAGCCGACCACTGCCGCCGTCGACAGCCACCGGCCCGACGACGGCGGCGCCCCCGAGGCTCCCGTCGCCGATGCCGCGACGGACGCGGACCGGCGGGACGGACCGGCCCGGGACGTTCCGGCGGGCGACGGCCCGCTCGAGGAAGCCGCGGACGCCGCGACGGACGTCTCCGAGGCGGCGGTCGCGGCGGCGGAAACGACGTGGCGGCCGCCGATCGCGCCGCCGCGAACGCCGCGCCTGGTCAGCTTCCGGCCGGCGCCGTGCACGAACGTCGAGATCTGGATCGACGGCGAACGGCTCGGCGTGTGGGGCCCGCCGCCCGGCCTGGTATCGACCCCGCTGCCGCCGGGCGAACACCAGTTCCGGTACCGTCCGTTGACCGTCAACTGCTACGACGAGGCGTGGACCGAGACGGTCGCGGCCGGCGACGGTCCGTACGTGGTCACCCGGCGGCTGCGGTTGCGGCCCGGCACGCTGATCGTGGACACCTCGGGCGTCGAGGCGCAGGTCGACGTGCGCGGGCGCGCCAGCGGCCGGGCCAACGCGCCGCTCGAGATCCCGTTCGAGGCGCAGGACGGAATCTCCCCGTCGCTGCGGGTGGTGGTGACCTTCCCGGGTCGGCCGCCGCTGAGCCGGGACGTCATGGTCCGGGCCGGCGAGACGACCACGATCACCGTCCCGCCCCCGCCGGCGGAGACCGCGGCGGCGCCGGACTCGGGCTAGCCCCGGTCTTGCGGACCGATCTTGACAGGGCGTCCGAGGCGCGGTTGCATCCTGCCGGGACAGCGCGCGATGCGACGCATCGGACCCAGGAGGTGGAAGATGAGGAGAACCCTGACCCTGGTCGCCGTGTTCGGCCTGGCCGCAGCCGCCTGCAACGGCAACGGCGGCAGCACGCAATCACCCTTTCCGGACAGCCCGATGCCCGACGGCGGCAACTTCAGCGGGCGCTGGAACACCAACCTGGGCGACATGACGTTGTCCCAGGACGGCACCACCGTCGTCGGCTCGTGGAAAGACCTGCCGAACCACAAGACGGGCAACCTCGAAGGTACGGTGCGCGGCTGCCTGCTGTTCTTCAGCTGGACCCAGACCGACGACACGATCCCCGGCATGCCGCGGATGACCAAGGGTCGCGGCGTGCTCCAGTACCTGGTCGACCCGCCGGTCGGCACCGGCCTGCCGATCCATCGCTTCGAGGGCACCTGGGGCTACGACAACGACGTGCAGGGCGGCGGCACCTGGACCGGCCGCAAGCGCCGGGAAGGCGGCGTCTGAACCCGCGACCACCCGCTCGGACGTCCGGGGGCCTCGGGGGCCTTTCCCACGCCGCCCGTCCGGGCCTGTACGCTCTTCTGCCGCTCGCGCTGGTCGCCTGCGGGGCCAAGTCCGGCCTCGAGCTGCCTCCCGACGCGAACGGCTTCCCGGCGATCCCGGAGTCGTGCAACGGACTCGACGACGACGGCGACGGCCGGATCGATGAGGACATCCCGCCCGCGACCTGCGGGGCCGGGGCGTGCCGGAACGAGGTGTGGTGCGAGGACGGCGTCTTCCCGCCGTGCGTGCCGCTCCCGGGCTCGCCCGAGACCTGCAACGGACTCGACGACGACTGCGACGGCCTCGTCGACGAGGGCCTCGGCTTCGGACCCCTCGGCCCGCCACGCGAGCTCCGCGAAGGGGTCGGCAGCGGCGGCAGCTGCACCTCCTGCAACTGGGCCTGGGACACCGCCCTGGCGCCGGCCGCCGACGGCTGGCTGGCCCTGTGGCGCGTCGGCATCTCGGGCGGCCACGAGGTTCCCAACCTCTACGGACGGCCGTTGTCGCGCACGCTCGAGCCGACGGGGCCGGTGCGGGTCCTGGCGACCGACGTCGTGCTCGACATGCACGTCGTCCCCTCGGACGTCCCGGCGCCGGACACCCTGCTGGAGAGCCGGTTGCGCGTCGGCCGGACGGACGTCGCGGGCTGGGTCCGCGTATCCGCGGACGGCGCGGTCGGCGTGGAGCGTCGGACGTTCGAGCTGCACGACGACTGCCGCGCCGCCCTGTCGGGCGAGACGGTGTGGACGGGCGAGCGGCTGGTCTCGGTCTGCTGGGCCGCCGACGCGATCCACGTCGTGTCGTCGCGGCGCGACGGCACCGACGCGCGACGGAACGCCTACGCGGTGCCGGGCGCCTACGGCGGGAACGTGGCGGCCTGGGGCGGGTACGTCGGCGTCCGCGCCTTCGCCGTCCTCGACGGCGGCGCGACGCGTTCCGTCGCCTTCCTGTTGCTCGATGCCGCGGGAGAACGCCTGGCCGGCCCCCGCGAGGTCCGCGTTCCCTATGCGTCCTGGGCCCGGTTGATCGGCACCGCGGCCGGCTGGCTGCACTGGCTTCCGGTCCACGGCCCGACGCTCCAGCTGCTCCTGTCGCGCGAGGGCGACCCGCTCACGGAGCCGGCGGAGTTCCCCGACCTGCGACGCCTCGGCGACAACCCGCTCGAGGACTTCCAGTCGGTCGACTCGCCCACCGGTCGCGTGCTGAGCGTCTGGCAGTCGCCGTCGGACGAGCCCGACTCCGACCTGCACGTGGAGTTCCTCGACGAGCGCGGGACGGTCGTGCAGTCGTGGCACGGCGCGGTCGGCGACGGCGAGGAGCTCGACGCCTACCTCGTGGACCCCCACGCGGTGCTCGACGGCGACCGCGTGCTCTTGATCTGGCACGGGCTGGCCGAGGACCGCGGAGCGAACTCCGTCTTCGTCCGTTCCTTCGGCTGCATCGATTGAACCGTCGGGCCGGGCGGCTCACCCGAAGACGGAGCGTTCGAAGGTCCGGCCGCCGTCGGCGGTCCACAGGGCGAGGCCGCCCTCCCCCACGACGAAGCCGTGGTTCGGGTCGGCGAACGCGGCGGCGTTCAGCTCCGCGGTCGCACCGCACTCGACGCGTTGCCAGGTCCGTCCCGTGTCGGCGGTCCGCAGCAGCGTCCCCTGCATGCCGAGCGCCCAGGCGCGGCCGTCGGGCAACGGCACCAGGAAGTTGAGGTCGGCGCCGGCGCCGACACCCGACTCCCGCCGCTCCCAGCGGCGGGCGCCGTCGGTCGTGCGCAGCAGGAGCCCGTCGGGCCCGCACAGCACGCCGACCTGCTCGTCCCAGAACGCGCAGGCCGACACATCGACGCGCAGCGGTTCGCCGTCGAGCCGGTCGCCCACCGGCTCGAACGTGGCGCCGGCGTCCAACGTCAGGAAGTGCTGGGTGCCGAGGATCCGGTAGTCGTCGCCGAGTTGCTGCGACAGGGCCCAGCCGCGGCCGGTGCCGTCGAGCAGGAACACGCCGTGGGCCGAGAGCCCCTCGACGGAGACGCGCCGCCAGCGGCGACCGCCATCGACCGTCCGCCAGAACGCCTCCCCGGCTCCGACGGCGAAGCCGTGGCGGTCGTCGGCGAAGACCACCTGGGTCAGCGGGACGTCCCAGGCCTGGTCGCCGAGGTCGGCCACGGCCTCCCACGACAGGCCGCCGTCCTGCGTGCCGAGCAGCACGCCGTCGCCGTCGCCGGTCTCGCCGCAGACGAAGCCGCAGCGGGGGTCGAGGAACCACAGGCCGTACAGCCGGACCGGGTCGGCCAGGCCGCGCCGGTGGAGCACCGGGACGAAGCGGCGGCCCAGGTCGTCGGTGCGCCACAGCGCCACGTCCGCCGCACCGCCGGCCTCGGTCACGAAGGCGGGCCCGTCGGGAAGCCGCTGCGCGTCGGAGAACAGCGAGGCGGGCCCGTCCATGCACGCCTACCGCGGCCCGCGCCGGCGGCGAGCGGCGAGCGGCAGGAAGCCGAGCGCCAGCAGCAGGAGCGCGGCCGGGGGTCGGGCGCGGCCGGGCACGGCGCAGCCGCAGCCGTCGTCGGACCCGGGAGTCGGCTGGCACTCGGGGTCGTCGGTGCCGTACAGCCCATTGCAGTTGCGGTCGACCCACGCCGAACAGTCCTCGGGGGTCGCCGGGTTGAACCACGGGTCGTTGTCGTCGCAATCGTCCTCGGCGCACCAGCCGTCGAGGTCGTTATCGACGCAGGAGCAGGTCTCATCGATCGTGCCGTTGCAGTTGTTGTCGATCCCGTCGCCGCAGACATCGGCGGACGCCGGGTTGACCGCGGGGTCGGAGTCGTTGCAGTCCTCGGGCGGGCAGAAGCCGTCGCCGTCGACGTCGGCGCACGGGCACCCCTCATCGATGCCGCCCGCGCAGTTGTTGTCGACCCCGTCGCCGCAGATCTCGGCGGCGCCCGGGTGGACCGCGGGGTCGCCGTCGTTGCAGTCCTCGGGGAGGCAGGAGCCGTCGCCGTCGTTGTCGACGCAGCCGCACCCCTCGTCCACGGTACCGTTGCAGTTGTTGTCGATGCCGTCCCCGCACTGCTCGACCATTCCCGGGTTGGCCAGCGGCTCGGCGTCGTCGCAGTCGTCGGGCAGGCACCAGCCGTCGAGGTCGCGGTCGGCGCAGACGCAGTCGCCGACGTCGGCGATCGCGCGAAACACGGGGATGTCGCACAGCTCGGTCGGTCCGCAATCGGCATCGCTGCGGCAGTACGGGGTGCACTCGCCGGCGTGCACCCCGCCGATCCGGGTGCAGGAGAGGCCGTCGGCGCACGGCACCGCACCGGTGCTGGAGACCACCGGGTCGCAGACCGCGCCGTCCCCGAGGCCGCTGCTCTCGCGGCAGCCGGTGCGGGCGCCGTCGACGGCGTAGCAGGCGGTCCCGCCGCCGCAGTCGCCGCCCAACAGGTCGCACACCGGCAGGCAGACGCCGACGTCGGGGACGCCGACGAAGATCGGGACCACACAGCTCTGGCCGCCCGGGCAGTCGGCCGTGCTGCGGCAGAAATCGACGCACTGGCCGACGCCGGGCGTGATCTCCATGCAGGCATAGCCGTCGGCGCAGGGCAGCGTGTCGCCCCAGGTCGAGGGGTCCGGGTTGCAGGCGGTGCCGCCCGACCGCCGGGCGCTCGGCAGGCAGACCCAGATGTTGTCCTCGACGGGCCAGCAGGCCTCGCTCCCGCACGAGCCGCCGAGCGGTTCGCAGTTGGGCGTCCCGGTCGGTCCCGCCATCGTCGTGGTGATCCACGAGGCGAACACGTCGACCCGCGTGTCCTGGCCCGAGTAGCGGCAGTCCTCGTCGCCGGTGGACACCACGCCGGCGATGCGCTGGGAGGTGCCGGTGCCGGTGAAGCCGGGACCGCCCGAGTCGCCGCTGCAGGGCATTTCGCCGGTGAAGTCGTAGCCGTACTGCCGGGTCGAGACCGAGTCGATCGAGCCCGTGCCGCTGCGCTTGATCCCCGAACCGGTGTCGGCGACGCCGTTGTTGACACCCCAGCCGACCCAGAACACGCTCGCTCCCCGCGTCGGCGCGCTCGTCGCGCGGGTGTACGGCGTCGCCACCGAGCTCGGCACGGCGGTGGCCAGGTGGACGAGCGCGATGTCGTAGTCGTGCGTCCACGAGCTGTACGACGGGTGCGGGTGCACCGAATCGACCTCGTACATCGTCCCGGGCAGCGTCACGTCGGTGCCGATGAAGAACGACACCATGTAGAATTCGATCTCCTCCGGCAGGGCGCAGTGCGCGGCGGTGAGCACCCACTGGGGGTCGATCAGGCTGCCGGAGCAGAAGTGCGCGGGCGTCGAGCCGGTGTAGGCGGGCTCGATGACCAGCGCGCCGACGCCGGGGTAGCCGGTCTCGAGGTCGCCGCCGACGATCGGCCGCTGCAGGGAGCCGGGCTCGTCGTCCGGCATCACCGCCGCCTCGCACCCCGCCAGGGCCGCCAGCAACGGCCACAGGGCGAGCGCCCCGCGGGTGGTCTGCGTCCGCGCCGTGCCGTGTGCCTCGCGCATCGTGGTCCTCCTCGCCGTCGCACCGCGGCCCCCGACCCGCGCCGCGGCACACCCCCCCTCCGCCGCCGAAGTTGTAGCACGCCGCTGCCCGGTCGAGTAGCTTCGGCCTTCCGGCGGCGCGGGGCGGCCGCAGAACGGAACCGGGAGGACGACGGATGCTGCTCGAGCGATTCCGGCTGGACGACCAGGTGGCGATCGTCACCGGCGCGGGCCGCGGCATCGGCCGCGGCATCGCGCTGGCGCTGGGCGAGGCGGGCGCGACGGTGGTCTGCGCCGCGCGCACCGTCGCAGCGCTCGAGGACACCGCGGCCGAGGTGACGCGCCGCGGCGGGCGCGGCCTGGCCGTCCCGTGCGACGTGCTCGAGGAACCTCAGCTCGAGCACCTCGTCGCCGAGACCGTCCGGCTCGGCGGACGCCTCGACGTGCTGGTCAACAACGCCGGCGGCTCGATGCCGATGCTGGCCGAGGTCACGAGCCGGGACGATTTCGAGGCGGCGTTCCGCTTCAACGTCTCGTCGGCCTTCGTGCTCTCGCGGCTGGCGATCCCGCGCATGCTGGCGGTCGGCGGAGGCTCGATCGTCAACGTCACCTCGGCGCTCTCGCGCCTCGTCGAGTCCGGGTTCGTCTCCTACGGCACGGCCAAGGCCGGGCTGTCGCACCTGACGCGGCTGTTGGCCTGCGAGTACGCCCCGCGGATCCGCGTCAACGCGGTCTGCTGCGGCGCCGTCCTCACCGAGGCCCTCGGCCTGTTCCTCGACGACGACACCCGCACCCGGATGGAGCAGCAGACGCCGCTCGGCCGGCTCGGCACCCCCGAGGACGTCGCGATCCTCGCGCTGTATCTCGCCTCGGACGCCTCGAGCTGGGTCACCGGCAAGGTCTACGAGATCGACGGCGGCACGGTGGATTCCAACTGGCCGATCAGGATCCGTCCCGAGCTGGAGCCGGGGCGATGAACGGCGCGGCATCGACCCGGGCCCCGGGCCGGCGCGGCGGCCTGCTGCTCGTCGCCTTCGCCTACGCGGTAGCCGGCGCCGCGGCCTGGTTCGTCGGCGGCCTGGCCCGCGGCCTCGACCCGCTGTGGGTCGCCGCCACGGCCGACGCCGCCGGCACCGTCGCCGTGTTCGCCTTCAGCCTGGCGCTCGACAACACCAGCGTCTACGACCCGTACTGGAGCGTCGCCCCGGTACCGCTCGCCGCATGGTGGGCCTGGGGCGGCCCCGGCGACGGCGCCGACCCGCTGCGCCGCGCCGTCGTCGTCGGTCTCGTCGCGCTGTGGGCCGTCCGCCTGACCTGGAACTGGATGCGCTCGTGGAACGACCCGGCGGACGAGGACTGGCGCTACGTCGATGTGCGGCGGCGGACCGGTCCGCTGTACTGGCCGGCCAGCTTCCTCGCCCTGCACTCGATGCCGACCGTGGTGGTGTTCCTCGGGCTGCTCTCGGTCCACGCGGCGACCACCGCTCCCGGCCGCCCGTTCGGGGCGCTGGACGTGCTGGCGGCGGCGGTGACGCTGGCGGCGATCTGGATCGAGGCCGCCGCGGACCGGCAGCTCCTGCGCTTCGTCCGGTCGCGGCCGGCGAAGGGAGCGCTCCTGACCACCGGACTGTGGGCCTGGTCCCGGCACCCGAACTACTTCGGCGAGATCCTGCTGTGGTGGGGGCTGTGGCTGTTCGCGCTGGCCGCGGCGCCGGAAACCTGGTGGTGGACGCTCGCCGGACCGGCGGCGATGACGCTGCTCTTCTCGTGCATCTCCCTGCGGCTGGTCACGCAGCGGATGCTGGCCGGCCACCCGGAGTACGCCGAGCGGAGGAAGCGCGTCTCGGCGATCGTCCCCTGGCCGCCGCGAAACCGCTGAGCCGCGCCCCGACGGAACGCATTGCCTCGGACCGCATGCCGCGGGTAGCATCCCGCGCCATGAACCGACTCGGGACCTCCCTGTGGATCCTGGCCGCGTGCCTCGCCGCGGCGGCCACCGCCGCCGGCCAGCCCGCCGACGACGCGGTCGCGGACGACGACCCGTACCCCGACGACCTGACGACGGCGCCCGCGGAGCCGACGACCACGACCGGGGAGGAGGAGGGGCATCCGGAGGACGGGTTCAAGTTCGGGACGTACGGGCGGGTGGGGATCGCCTGGGACGGTCGAGGGGGCACGGCCGGACCGTTCTCGGTGGTGTCGCACGGCCCGCGGCTGGAGCAGCCGGCGTACCTGGAGCTGGACCTCGGCTACGGCATGCACCCGACCGAGGACATCGGCCTGCGGATGCTGACGACGGTCGCGGTGTTCGACGACCTGTTCCACTTCACCGGGGACCCGGTGCAGTCGCTGGCGATCCGCAACCTGTACATCGAATCGACCTGGCGGGACTGGCTGCGGATCTGGGCCGGCTCGCGGATGTACCGCGGCGACGACGTGTACCTGTTCGACTGGTGGCCGCTGGACAACCTGAACACCGTCGGCGGCGGCGCGGGGCTCGAGCTGGGGGCGTACCGCGTGGCGGCCCACGTCGGCATGAACCGGCTCGACGACGAGTGGCAGACGCAGTACTTCCTCGTTCCCGACCCGGAGTTCGGGGCGCGCGAGGTGCTGACGCTGGACCGGCCGCGGACGATCGCGAGCCTGAAGGCCGAGCGGCTGGCGCTGCCGGAGTCGCCCGGCGACCTGGGCTGGAAGGTCGCGGTCTACGGCGAGGGGCACTTCATCGCCTCGGGGACGCTGGTCCATCCGGACCGGACGGAGGAGCAGCTGCCGGACGACCAGGGTTGGGTCGCGGGGGTCCAGGGGGGGCTGTGGACCGAGGGCGGCAACTTCCTCAACCTGTGGCTGCGCACGGCCGGCGGGCTGGCGGCCTACGGCGAGCTGGCGATCCCGTTCGGGGTCGACCAGGAGAAGCGGGCGCTGGACGCGACCGAGTTCGCGATCGTCGCGGCCGGCAACCTCGAGCTGGACTGGTTCGGGCTGCTCGGCGGAACCTACGCGCGGTGGTTCGAGGACGCCGACCGCAACCAGTACGACCTCGACGACGCCTGGGAGTTCGCCCTCGCGCTGCGCCCGCACTTCTACCTCAACGACTGGTTCCACGTGGCGCTCGAGGCGTCGTACCAGCTCCGCAAGTCGGCGGGGCTGGCGGTGGACTCGGGGGAGCCGGAGACGCCGCAGATCTGGAAGTTCGCCGCGATGCCGATGTGGGTGCCGCTGGGCCGCGGGACGCTGTCCCGGCCGCAGATCCGGTTCGTGTACCAGCTCTCGCTGCCCAACCAGGCGGCGCGCAACACGCTGGGCGAGGACGACCCGCGGCGGGCGCACGACGTGGAGCACTTCGTCGGGCTGCAGGTCGAATGGTGGTACAACTCCTCGTACCG
>JAFGHH010000481.1 GCA_016930215.1 Deltaproteobacteria bacterium | reverse complement strand
GGACTACGTGGACGTGGTGGACCGCCCGGACCTTCCGGACTACGTGGACGTGGTGGACCGCCCGGACACCGCCGACGACGGGGACGTCGCCTGCATCCCGATCGCCACCTGGGAGCGGTACTGCGGCAACGATCGGGACGACGACTGCGACGGCCTGACCGACTGCGACGACGTCGATGATTGCGCGTGGGCGCCGGAGTGCTGCGAGCCGACCGGTCCGGAGATCTGCACGAACGGGTTGGACGACGACTGCGACACGCGTTACGACTGCGACGACGACGACTGCTGGGAGCACCCGTGGTGCTGCGTGCCGACCGGTCCCGAGGTGTGCAACGACCGGGTCGACAACGACTGCGACGGCACCACCGACTGCTCGGACCGGGACTGCCGGCGCAGCCCGATCTGCATCGGCTGCACGCCGGAGGTCTGCACCGACGGGATCGACAACGACTGCGACGGCGACACCGACTGCGACGACGGCGACTGCCTGCTGGCGCCCGCCTGCTGCGTGCCCTCGCCGGAGCAGTGCTGGGACGGCTGGGACAACGACTGCGACGGCCTCACCGACTGCGACGACCTGTGGGACTGCGCCGAGGACCCGTCGTGCTGCTGGATGTACCCCGAGATCTGCGACGACGGGATCGACAACAACTGTGACGGTCTCACCGACTGCGAGGACTGGGCCTGCTACGGCGACCCGGCCTGCGGACCCGACACCTGCGACCGGGCCATCGACGTGGAGCTCGGCGGCACGTTCTACGGCAGCACCGCGCTGCTGCACGACGACTACCAGGGAAGCTGCGCCCCCTCGACCAGCCCGGACGCCGTCTACGTCGGTCGGGTGCCCTTCCCGATGTCCGTGCGCATCGATACCAACGGCTCGAGCTTCGACACCGTGCTGTACGTGCGCCGGGACGACTGCTACGGGCGGGAGGTCGGCTGCGACGACGACGCCGGCGACGGCGTCAACTCGCTGCTCGAGCTGTACCTCGAGGCGGGCACCTACTACATCTTCGTCGATGGCTGGAGCAGCTACAGCTCCGGTGACTACGTGCTGAACATCGAGCCGTTCTGGTTCTGACGCGCCGCCGCCGGGCCGGGCGCGGGCACGGCGTCTTCGCCGATCCCTGCTTCTGCCGCCAGCAGAAGCTGCACCAGCCGTCCCAGCGCGTCGGTCTCGGCGGGCACCGCGAACGGCAGGCACGGGTCCGCCGAACGCGCCGCTCGCAGCTCGTCGGCACGGTCCACCAGGCACCAGCGCGCCAGCGGCCGCAGCTCGACCGCGGCCAGCTCCCGGCGGCACGCCTCGAGGCGCAGCGACCAGTCCCCGGCCGGGGTTGCCGTGGCCCGCAGCAGCTCCGGCGGCGCCCCCGGGGCCGCGGCGAGCCAGCGGCGGCACAGCTCCTCGTCCGGGCCGCCCGCGAACCCGTACTGCCGGTGGAACCCGAACACCGCCACTCCGAACGCCTGGCGCTGCCGCTGCGTGAACCGCCGGAACTCCTCGGTACCGGCCTCGACCGCCTGCTTCCAGCGTTCCCCGCAGGTGGTGACGGCCGGGTCCTCGGCGCCGAGCCGGCCGAGGTCCACCCCGGCCTCGGCGGCCCGTCGCAGGGCCTGCGTCGCGCACTCCACCGTCTCGGGCGCGGCGGCGAGCTCGAGCAGGAAGCGCGCGCAGTCCTCGGTGATGGCCGGCGCCGCACGGCGAATGGCGTCCCGCTTGGCCAGCGTGGCCAGGTCGGGCTGCTCTCCCTCGGCCGGACGGGCCAGCGCCTCCAGCGCCAGCGCGCACAGCTGCGTCAGCTCCGGCGTCGCCGTCGCGGCGTTCTCCGACGGCGTCCCGTCCGGGTCGAGTCCGGGCACCGGCTCCGTCGCGGGCGGCGGCGGCGCGACCGCGACGACCTTGCCCGGCGGCGCGGGCGCCGGCTCGGCGAGCGGCAGCGGGACGCAGTTCGGGCCGTCCGGGCGATACCCCTCTTCGCAGGCGCACACCGGCTCGCGCCGCACGACCACGCACTTGCCGTGGCCCGAGCAGCTGACGCCGTCGCAGAGCGCGGCGTGGTCCGTCGAACGGCAGGCGGTGCCCGCGAGTCCGAGGGCCAGCAACGCGCCGATCCACACGTAGATTCTCATGCCGTCCTCCTCGGTGATGGACCCTCCGCGCAGGTCGCCGGCCGGCTCCTTCGCCGGCGGGCCAGCACGGCCAGCAGGAACAGTGTGCCGAGGGCGCCTCGGCCGCCCGTCGCGGCCGACAGCGCGCAGCGACAGCCGGAACGCGTACCGGTCGTACGTTCGGGGCGCGCGGCTTCCCCCGCCGGCGCGTCGGGCGCGGCGGACTCCTGCAGCACGATCCGCTCGGACGCCGCCGCGGCGACCGGTTGCCCCCCGTCCGCCCGCTCCGGCGCGTCGCTCGTCGCGGACCCCGGTCCGGACGCTTCCGGCGTCGTCCGAGCGTCCGACAGGAGCTGCACGTCGGCGCGCGCGGCGAGGTCGCCGGCGACCACGCCGGTCACCGCCCACGGCAGCGGGAGGCCGCGGTCCGCGGCCCAGGCCTTGAGCGCCGCGCCGCTCGCCGCCGACTCCTCGGCCCCCGCCCGCAGCGGGTGGAAGCGCCGGACCAGGCCGCCCTCGTGGAGCGTCAGCGAGTGGTAGCCGACGGGAAACTGCGACGTCGCCGAGAAGACGTGCTGGACGACCGTCCCGCGCTTCCCGGTCCAGTTGACGTGGAGGTGCCCCGAGAGCACCGCGTGCACCTGCGGATGGCGCCCGAACAGCTCCTCGAGCGGCGCGGCATCCCGGATGCACAGGTACGCCGACGCCTCGCCCAACAGCGGCGCCAGCGGATGGGGCAGCCAGGGATGGTGCAGGGCGAGCAGCGTCGGTCGCTCCGGCCCGGCCGCAAGGCGACCTTCGAGCCACCCGCGCTGCTCGTCCCCCAGCTCCCCCCGGTTCTCGCCGGCAACCACCGTGGACAGCAGCACGACACGCCAGGGCCCGAGCTCCAGCTCGCCACGTGCGCCGTCGTAGCGACAGGCCGGGTCGTCGAGCGCGGCCGTCGTCTCGGCCCACCGCGTCTCCCAGCTTTCGTCCCAGCCGTCGTGGTTTCCCGGGATCAGGCACAGCGGCAGGTCGCCCGTGTCGGACCGCGCGACGGCGCGCCAGGTCTCCGGCACGGGGTGCTGGGCGAGGTCCCCGAGGATCAGGACCGCCTGCGGCAGCTCGGCGGGCAGCGCCGCGGCGCGTCCACGCACCTCGTCCAGCACCGCGGCGTAGATCCCGTTCGCGGCACCCAGCCGGCGGATGCCGTCCGGGCACTCCTGCACCTCCGCCGCGCAGAGGTGGATGTCCGCCAACACCCACAGCACGCCGACCCGGTCGCCCGGCGGCGGAGTCCGCGTCGTCAGCACGCCCCCCGGCCCGTCCTCCTCCCCGCCCAGGCGGTACTCGTAGCGGGTCCCCGGCTCGAGGCCGTCGAGCTCCAGCACGTGAAACCGCGAAAGCCCCGTCTCCGCCTCGACCGTGCGCCAGGCGCCGTCACCGTCCGCCTTCCGGACGACGACGCGCGTCGGTGCGGGGTCGTCGCTGCGCCAGGCAAGGGCGGCGTCCGTGGTGCCGACCGAGGCGACCTCGGCCGGCTCGGCGTGCGCCATCGCGGCGACCAGCGTTGCGGCGGCGAACAGCAGTCCCGGCAGGGCACGACCCACGCCCGGCACGCTAGCGGAGGGGGCCCCGTGGGATCAACCGGTCGTCCGGCGACGGCCGCGCGTCAGATCCCGGAGACGTCGAGGCTCCAGGTGCCGCACGAGCCGATGCCGGTGCCGCCGCCCGCCCCATCGACGAACAGGAAGTAGATCCCCTCGGCCAGGGAGCGGGTGAGGGCGACCGAGCCGGCCGCGCCGGGGCAACCCGGGTCCGTGTTGTTGCAGCCCAGCTGCGTCGTCGGATCGTCGCAGCGGCCGCGCAGGTAGATCACCGTGTTGAGCGTCAGCGCCGGGTCGCAGCTCGACAGCGTCACCGTCCGGCCCCCCGACGGGACCGAGAACCAGTGCACCGCTTCGGGACCCACGCCGCCGCAGCTGCCCGTCGCCTCGTGGGACAGCGCGCAGGTGTCCCCGGAAATCGTCGTCGCGCCGGTCGCGATCCGCAGGGGATTCCCGCAGCGGTCGCCGTCGGTGTCCTGCGGCGTGATGTAGATCGTCAGCGCGTATGAACCGGCCGAGGCGGCCTCGTAGCCGTCCAATGTCACGTAGTAGCGCCCCGGCGCCAGGTTGCGCAGCGTCACCGCCGAGTCGCCGTCCCACGCGCCGTCGGGGCCGCCCGGCGGAATGATGTCGTCGTTGCAGCCCAGCTCCGCCCCGCCGCAGCCGGTACCCGCGTACAAGACCGTGTCGAAGCTGCTGCCGCCCGAGTGGAGGAAGACGTCCGAGGTCGTCGCCAGGTCGAAGGAGAAGAACGCGTCCGGGCCGAGGTTCGCCGGCTCGGCGTCCGCCGGCACGCAGGCCCGCGGCGGCATCGCGTCGCTCGCGTACCCCGTCGTCGAGCCGGTGAACGTCCCGCCGGCGCTGATGTCGAGCGCGCCCGCGCACGTGTCGTTCGTCGTCGCGCAGCCCTCGTCGGTCGTCCCGTCGCAGTCGTCGTCCCGGCCGTTGCAACTCTCGGGCGGCGGCGTGCACTCCGTCCAGGCGCAGTCGTCTCCGCAGCCCCGGGAACCGGTCGAGCCGCAGGTCGTGGCGCAGGTCTCGATCACCGTGCCCTCGCACTCCTCGCCGGGCTCCACCACGCCGTTGCCGCACACCGAACTCGCGTCGGCGTCGGCATCCGCGTCGGCGTCGGCATCCGCGTCGGCGTCTGCGTCCGCGTCGGCGTCGGCGTCCACGTCGGCGTCGGCATCCGCGTCGGCGTCGGCATCCGCGTCGGCGTCGGCATCCGCGTCGGCGTCTGCGTCGGCGCCCGGGTCGGGGACGCAAGTGCCGTAGTAGCAGATCTGGCCCGCCGGACAGCCTCCGGGACATTCGTCCGCAGGAGAGCCGCAGGCGGCGAGCAGCAGACTCGCGGCGACGATGATCAACCGGGCGGACGCTGAGCGCATGGCGGTTCTCCTCTCGGCGACCCTGCCGGGACGGGCGACGACCCATTGTGGCCCGAACGGACCGGGAACGCTACCCGGCGTCGTTGGCGTCGGGGGGGCTGATCGCGTATCCTCCGGCCGCCATGACGTGCCGCGAACCGACCCGATGCCTGCTGCTGCTCGCTTGTTCCGTGGCGTTCGGCTGCGGGGGAAAGACCGACATCTTCCAGCCGGACGCCGAGCCGCCCGACGTGCCGCAGCCGGGACCCGAGCTGTGCAACGGGCTGAACGACGACTTCGACGAGGACGACGAGGTCGATGAGGATTTCCGCGACGAGCTGGGCCGGTACGTCCACGACGAGCACTGCGGGAGCTGCGGCCGGGCGTGTGCGGAGACGGTCGAGCACGCGGTCGACGTGACGTGCCGGCTGGTGGGCGGGGTGCCGATGTGCGGGGCGACGGCCTGCGAGCCAGGCTGGCTGCCCAGCGAGACGGGCCGCTGCGTGCCCTGGGACGCGCGGCTGTGCCTGCCGTGCGTCGACGACGGCGACTGCGGGGCGTTCGTCGGGGCGCGCTGCGCGTCGCTGGGCGGCGAGGCGCGCTGCACCGTGGCCTGCGGGGACGGCGGCGCGGGGTGCCCGGACGGCTACGACTGCCGGGACGGGCTGTGCCGGCCGCCCGGCGGGTCGTGCAGCTGCGAGCCCGGCGAGTTCTTCACCGTGTCGTGCAACCTCGAGCAGCCCGACGGGACCGACTGTCTCGGCACCGCCGTCTGCGACGACGGCGAGCTGTCCGACTGCGCCGGCTCCGAGGAGATCTGCGACGGCCGGGACAACGACTGCGACGGCGAGCTGGACGAGGGATATCGGGACGAGCGCGGGCAGTACTCGCTGGACCCGCATAACTGCGGCGCCTGCGGGGTCGATTGCGCGGCCACCGTGCTCCCCGACGGCGACCTGGTCTGCGGCGGCGACCCGTACGGCCCCCGCTGCGTCCTGCTGTGCCCCGACACGCTCGACGGCATCCACGTCGGCGACAGCCTCGACGCCGACCTGATCATCGGCAACGGCTGCGAGTGCACCGTCGGGAACCTCGTCGACGAGGCGGGCCCGGTGCACGCCGTCGGCGAGGACCTCGATGTCGACTGCGACGGCGCCGACGGCGACGTGCCGAACTCGCTCTACGTCGCTCCCGACGGCGACGACGCCAATCCCGGCTCGCCGATGTACCCGCTGCGGACCATCGGCGAGGGCGTGCGGCGCGCGGCGGAGTCGCTGACGGGCGAGCGGCCGACGCCCGACGTGTTCGTGGCGGCCGGGACCTATGCCGAGGTGATCCGGGTCCGCGACGGCGTGCGGCTCCACGGCGGCTACCGCAACGACTTCCTCGGCCTGGAGCCGGACGCGTTCATCACGCAGGTCGTGGCCCCCGAGGCGGGCGACGCGCCCGGCGGCGCGGCCCTCGTGCTCGAGGAGCACGCCGGCACGACGACCACGGTGGTGGAGGGGCTGCATCTCCGCGGCAGCGACGCGCCCGGAGCCGGACGGCCGGCCTTCGGCGCCTTCCTGCGCGCGCCGGGCCCGAACCTCGTGCTGCGCAACCTCGAGCTGCGCGCGGGCCAGGGCGGCGCGGGCGGCCACGGCGTCTTCGGCGCCGCGGGCGCGACCTCGACCGTCGCGGCCGCCGCCGGCGAGCCGCCCCGCGGCGCGCTCGAGACCGAGTGGCACGACTGCCGGCCGGACGCGGCGAACATCGTCCACGGCGGCCGGGGCGGCGGCAACCTGTGCGCGGGCACCGACGTCGCCGGCGGCGCGGGCGCCGATGCCGAATGCCCCGTGTTCGGCGACGTCGCCGAAGGCGGCGCGGCCGGCCGCAACGGCCCCGGCGGCGCCACCGGCGGCATGGGCGGCCCCGGCGGCTGGGATTGCGAGGGGCCGGTGCTGGGCTACCCGTGCCCGACCGACATCTGCTGCGGCCTCGCCGACTTCACCGTTCCGCTCGAGTACGAGCTGGCCGGCGACGGCGGCAACGGCCGCGACGGCGGTCCGGGCTCCCCGGGCGGAGGATGCAGCGACGCGATCGGCGAGCTGTCGGGCGAGACCTGGGCGCCGGCGGCGGCCAGCGCGGGCACCACCGGCCTCGCCGGGGGCGGCGGCGGGGGCGGCGGCGCCGGCGGCGGCGCCTACATGAACTGGTACGCGCCGGAATGCCAGTTCGCCGACGGGCTCGGCGGCGGCGGCGGGGGCGGCGGCGCCGGCGGCTGCGGCGGCGCGGGCGGCAGCCCCGGGACCTCCGGCGCACCCTCGATCGGCATCGTGATCGATTACGCCGGCGTCGCGCCGGCGGCGCCGCGCCTGGAGGGAGTGCGGATCCTCACCGGCGACGGCGGCAGCGGCGGGCGCGGCGGCGGCGGCGGCGACGGCGGGCTGGGCGGCGTGGGAGCCGCCGGCGGCGACGTCCCGCGGAGCGACCGCACGACCCCGACCCTGGCCGGGCCGTCCCAGGGCGGCCGCGGCGGCAAGGGGGGCAACGGCGGACCCGGCGGCGGCGGCGGCGGCGGCTGCGGCGGCTCGGTGGTCGGCGTCTGGGCCCTGCTCCGCGGGGGCGCCGACCCGGGACTGGCGGCCGCGGTGGCCGCCGGCGCCACCACGAATCTCGGGCACGCGGGCCGCGGCGGCCGCGGCGGGCCCGGCGCCGCCCCCGGCGGCGACGGCACGGACGGAGTGGAGCGCGATGTGGTCGTGGAATGACGTCCTCCGGCAGGCCGGCCGCGCGCTGGCAGTGCTGCTCGCGGCGACGACCCTCGGCCCGGGCTGCGACTGCGATTCGCCGTGCGACGGCCCCGAGATCTGCAACTTCCTCGACGACGATTGCGACGGGCTGACCGACGAGGGGTTCGTCGCGGCGGACGGCAGCTACTCGCTGCCCGACAACTGCGGGGTGTGCGGCGTGGTCTGCGCCGACGTGTTCCCCTCCGCGGCCGCCGTCGCCTGCATCCCCTCCGACGATACGTACCGGTGCGCGATCGTCGAGTGTCCGGTGGGAGCCCACCCCGCCGGCGACGGCGCGTGCGTCCCCGACGTCGACCCGCTCTGCTTCCCCTGCGTGCGCGACGCCGACTGCACGGCCTACGCCGCGGACGCGCTGTGCCTGCTCACCGGCTCCGGCGAGCGCCGCTGCGCCACCGCCTGCTCGACGCTGCCCGGCGACGGGTGTCCGGACGGGTTCGAGTGCGCGCCGACGGGTGACGGCGGCGGGCAGTGCCGGCCCCGCAGCGGCTACTGCGGCTGCGGGCCCGAGAACGAAGGCCTGACGTTTCCCTGCCTGGTGGAAACCACCGGCGGCCAGGCCTGCGCCGGCGAGCAGGTCTGCGACGGCGAGTCGCTCGGGCCCTGCGAGGCGGTGTTCGACGAGGCCTGCAACGCGCTCGACGACGACTGCGACGGGCGGACCGACGAGGACTTCCGCATCGAGACCGGCGAGTACGTGCACCCCGAACACTGCGGCGAGTGCAACCGGCCCTGCGTGCCGCCCGGGCCGAACATGGTCGCCACCTGCCTGCCCGGGCCGCCGATCCGCTGCGAGGTCGAGTGCGCCGAGAACTTCGTCGACCTCGACGAGATCCCGGCCAACGGCTGCGAGTGCGAGCGCACCGTCGGCTCGTGGCCCCCCTCGCGCCTGGGCGTCGACGCGGACTGCGACGGCGAGATCGATGACACGACCGACTACGTGTTCGTCACGCCCTCCGGCAGCGACGGCAACCCCGGCACGCTGGTGTTCCCGATGCGCACGCCGCAGGCGGCCCTGGTCCGCGCGGCGTCCACCGGCAAGTCGGTGCTGCTCTCCTGGGGCCGCTACCCCGGGCCGCTCGAGCTCGTGGCCGGCGTCTCGGTCTTCGGCGGCTACGCCCCCGACTTCTCCGACCGCGACCCGTCGCTGTTCCCCGTCGTGCTCGAGCAGGTCGGCGGCGTTCCCGGCAGCCCGCTGCTCACCTGCCGCGGGATCACCGCCGCGACCGAGGTCGACGGGCTGGTGGTGCAAGGGAGCGACGCGGTGACGGCCGGGCAGGGCTCCACCGCCGTGCTGCTCGACGGGTGCGGCCCCGAGGTGCGGCTGTCCAACCTGGTCGTGTACGCCGGGCGCGGCGCCGACGGCGCCGACGGCGCCTCGTCGTCGCAGAACCTGGCCCGTTGGGGGATGAGCTCGCTGCGCGACCTGGACGGCCTGTCCGGCGGCGACGGCGCCAACGGCCAGATCGCCTCGTCGATGAGCTGCACCGGCATCCGCATCCCCGGCGGCACGAACGGCCGGCGCTATTGTCCCGGCAGCGCGCGGGCGATCGATGGCGGATCCGGCGGCGACGCCGCCTGCCCGGTCTCGGGCTGCTCCAACGGCGTGCCGTGCGGCAACGCGGGCTGCACCGACTTCACCGTCGGCGGCGTGTGCGACATGGCCGCCGTGCTCGCGGCCGCCATGCCCAATCCCGCGGCGGGCGACGGCCTGGGGCCCGGCGCCGGCCGGGCGGGCGAACGAACCTACGACGCGGTGACCAACCGCTGGAGCTGCTCGTTCTGCGACGACAACCCGACGCTCCCCCGCGAGGGGGGCAACGGCACCGACGGCGCCGACGGCGGCAGCGGTGTCGGCGGCAGCGGCTGCGGCACGCCGGCCGGCACCTTCGACGTCGCCACCGGACTGTGGCGCGCCTCCGTCGGCGGCTCCGGCACCGACGGCACCGACGGCGGCGGCGGCGGCGGCGGCACCTGCGGCTCCGGCTACGACGCGATCCCGGGCGTCGCCGAAACCTGCACCGACGCCGTCGGCGGCTCGGGTGGCGGCGGCGGCTCCGGCGGCTGCGGCGCGCCGGCCGCGGACGGCGGCGGCGGCGGCGGCGGCTCGGTGGGCGTGGCCGTCCGGACGGCCGAGGGAGCCGCGCACGGCCCGACGCTCGAACGGCTCCAGGTCCTGACCGCTCCGGGCGGCAACGGCGGCATGGGCGGACAGGGCGCCGTCGGCGGCACCGGCGGCGCCGGCGGCATGGGCGGTCGCGGCACCTTCTGGTGCACGCGCCGCGGCGGTCGCGGCGGCGACGGCGGGCGCGGCGGCTCGGGGGGCGGAGGAGGCGGCGGTTGCGGCGGGTCCGTCGCCGGCTTCCTGGTCGTTCCACGCGGCGCCGACGTCGCGGCCTACGCCGCCGATCTCGCGGCGTTCAACTCCGTCGAGGCGCTGGCCTCCCCCGGCGTCGGCGGCGCCGGCGGCTTCTCCCCGGGCGCCTCCGGCGGCACCGGCCTCGATGGCCTGGCCGAGGCGGTCCGCGTATACTGAGCCCGTGGCTCGCACCCCATCGCGGCTCGCCCTCGTCGGCCTGCCGGTCGCGCTCGCCGGCCTGCTCGCCTGCGACGCGCCTGCCGCGGACCCGCCGGCGGCCACGAAGCTCGCCGTCGCCGTCTGGACCGACCTCGAGATCCCCGCGCAGCTCGGTCTCGTCGAGTTCCTGCTCGAGCAGGACGGCGAGCAGGTCCGCGCCGTCCGGCCGCTCGATCCCCGCGGCCATCCGCAGCCGATCGTCGCCGAGCTGGAGCTCGGCTACCTCGACCGCACCCGGTCCCTCGAGCTGCGCGTGGTCGGCCGCACGCCGGAGATCGGCAGCGAGCCGAGCCTGGTCGCCGTCGAGCGCCGGCTGCGGTTCGCGCGGCTGCCGCCGGGGACCTCCGCCGCGGCCGTCACGCTGGAGGCGCGCTGCGCCGGGCTCGACTGCCGCGACGGCTGGACCTGCGTGGACGGCGCCTGCGAGCGGCCCGACGTGCCCGAGTCCGTGCTGGCCGGATCGGTCGAGGAGCTGCCGCCCGACCCGCTGGGCAGGCTGGTCGCCGGACGGCCGGTCGATGCCTGCGTCGTGGACGCCGACTGCGAGGACGGCGACCCCTGCACCATCGATCGCTGCTCGACCAACTTCTGCAGCAGCGAAAGCCCGGCGTGGGACTGCGTGCTCTGCACGGAGGACGCCGACTGCCCGGCCCCGGACGATCCGTGCTTCGCGGCGTTCTGCCACGACTACGGCGTCTGCTGGCGGCGCGCGGTGCGTCCCGGCACGCGCTGCGACGACGACGACGACCCGTGCACCGTGCAGTGCTGCCGCGAGCTGTCGGTCTGCATGACCTTCGACGTCTGCGCCGAGCCCGACGTCCCCACCGGCTGCGACCCGTAGCTCCCGCGCAACGATTCACCCGGGGGGGACCGCCTGGTCGCACG
Organism: Deltaproteobacteria bacterium; assembly: GCA_016930215.1. Classification (GTDB taxonomy): domain Bacteria; phylum Myxococcota_A; class Polyangia; order DRWM01; family JAAZOP01; genus JAAZOP01. Next base: position 23,105 of record JAFGHH010000481.1, on the reverse strand, counting down.
TCGGGCCGGAAACCGGATGCGGCCGCCGGGGCGACCGCGAACGGTTGCCTCCCGCGCAACGATCGGGGCCCGGGGCGCGAAGCACCGGGACGTGTCGCCGAGCCTCCGCCTGCCTTTCGTTGCGCTGCCGCTGCTCGCGGCCGCAGGTCCCGCGGCCGCCCGGTCGTGCGACGAGGACGACCTCGCGCTGATCGAGTTGCTGATCGGCGAATGGGACGGCTGGGCCGACCCGGGCGCCGCCGGGCTGCTCGACGAGGCGTGGCTCGCGGAGCTGGCCGCGGCGGCGGGCTGCGAGTGGGAATGGACGCCCGACGGTCCCGGCGAGGCGCTCGAACGCCTGCGGTTCCGCGACGCGCCGACGCCGGCGGAGCACCACGCCGCCGACCCCTGGGCCCGCTTCCGGCCCTGGTGGCGCGCGCTCCTGCCGCGGGTCGAGCTGCGCTGGTGGAACGGCGCCGAACGCTCGACGAGCGACGGCCTCGGCGTGGAGCGCCGGCCGGAAACGTTCGAGCTGTGGCTGCTGTGGTCGTTTGCGGGCGGGCCGTGAGCCGAACCCGCGGGAGAGGTGCGACGATGAAGCAAGGGACGGGTGCGCGAATCGCGCTGCTGGCCGCGACCGTCGGCGCGGGTCTCGCCGCGGCCGGTCGCCCGGTGCGGGCCGACGAGACCTGGGTGCTGGGCGACCTGGTCGGACCGACCGGCGGCGGGTCGGCGGGCGACGGGGCCGACGACGGCGGCTCGGCGGACGACCAGCCGCCGTCGGACACGCGTGGCCCCGGACGGACCCCCGGGCCGCTCCCCGACCTCGGACTGCCGCCGGAGGCCGGCCCCGAGGAGTACCTGGCCGAGTTCCTGCGCCGCTGCGGCGCGCCGACGCTGGAGGAGACGATGGACGCCGCGGTGGCGTTCGCCGGGCTCGACGCGGACGCCGAGGGGGCGCTCGTGGACCAGGCCCGCTGGGCCGCGCTGCTGCCCCGCCTGCGCGTCTCGGTACGCCGCGACTGGGAGCACGACGAGTCGCTCGACCTGGAGCCCGACCCGGCCGACGGCCGCTACGGCGTCGACACCGACGACGACCTCGAGCTGGGGGTGTCCGCGCAGTGGGACCTCGGCGCGCTCGTCGCGCCGCCGGTCGCGACCACCGCGCGCCGGCTGGCGCGGGAGGCGGCGGCGGCCCGACGGGCGCTGCGCCTGGAGGTTGCGGCGACCTATTTCGAGCGGTGCCGGCTTCGGCTAGAATGGCAGGCCGCGACGGACGAGGTTCGCCGCGCGGAGACGGCCTGGGCGATCGCGGAGCGCACGGCCCGGCTGGACGCGTTGACCGGGGGGTTGTTCCGCCGGGGCGCCGAAGCGCCGCCGGCGGAGACGCGGGAAGGACGATGATCGAACAACGCAAGGACAAGCGCTACGACGTCAGCGTGACCGCGGAGGTCTTCCTGCCGGACCGGGTGTTGGAGGCCACCACGCGCAACCTGTCGCGCAGCGGCGTGTGCTTCGAGTGCGAGCCGCTGCTGCAGGAGGGAGCCACGGTCGCCGCCACGCTCTACCTGACGGTGGACGGCATCGAGGATGTCTCGACGGCGCCGCTCAAGGTGACGACCCAGGTCCATTGGACCAGCGAGCTCGACGACGACCGGAGCCTGGTCGGCGCCCAGTTCGTGAACCTCGACGAGACGGGCCAGAAGTCCCTCGACCGCTTCCTCTCCGCGCTGGGCGAGTAGCCTAGCCCGCGTCGACGCGGATCTCGAGGATCGCCGGCTCGGCCTGTTGCCGGTGCCCCAGCCACAGGGCCAAGAGCAGCGCGCCGAGCAGGCCGACGGTGGCGGGCTCTACGACCGCGGCGTACCACGCGGTCGGCACGAGCTGCTCGAGCATCACGGACGCGGCGCCCAAAGGCAGGGCGGCCAGCCAGCCCAGGCCCGCCGCCCGCGGGTCGCGTCCGCGCGCCCAGCGTCGCCGTCCGTACCAGGCCGCCAGGGCGACCAGCAGCAAAACCTTGCCCTCGAACACCCAGGCGCCGACCGGCAGCCCGCCGAACGCGGCGGGCTCGAACGGTCCCGCGTTCCAGCCGCCGAAACCGATCAGCGCCAGCAGCAGGCAGGCGGGCAGCGTCGCCGCGGCATCGACCGCCGTGCGCCAGCCGGGCTGCCCGGGAGCGAACGACGGGCCGAGGCGTACCAGCGCCAGGCAGGCCAGCAGCAGGGCAAACGGGTCCCGCAGCGCGGCCCACGCCGGCGGCAGCGCCTCCTGGGCCGCGACCGCGCCGCCGGCGGTCAGCGCGGCGGCGTTCCACAGCACGAGCGCCACGCAGGCCGTCAGCGGCAGGGCCGCCGCCCCCGCCGACGCCAAGGCCCCGAACGACCGGGTCAGCCAGGTCCAGGGCGTCGCCCGCTCGCGCAGCAGGTCACCCACCGCGTGCGCCAGGCGGTGGACCAGCAGCGCCGCGACGGCGACGGCCCACAGGCCCAGCACGGGCCAGGCCTGCCCGGCGCGGTAGAACAGGGCGGGGGCCGCGGCCGCCGCGCCCAGGCTCGTCCCGGCCGCCAGCAGGCCCGGCCAGCGGGGCCGGCGCGACCCGCTGCCGGCGTCGGGCTCCGGCAAGGCGGGTGCCCGCCGCACGAGCGGGAACGCCAGGGCGCGGGCCAGCACGTCGGAGCAACCGGCGAAGTGCAGGTACAGCACCAGCCCCAGAACGGCCAGGACCACGAACAGGGCGAGCGCGTCCGCCGCCGGGAACGTCTCGTCCGCCGCCCGCAGGCCGAGGTGCAGTTCGAACGGGCGCCCCGACTCCGCCTCGGCGGCCGTCAGCGTGATCCAGGCGGCGTCGGGATTCGGCGCGAGGTCGGCCAGCGAGGAGACCGGGATGCCGTCCAGCTCGGCCAGTCGGTCGCCCGGGCGCAATTCGTCCAGCGGCGGCTGCGGATCGCGCACGCGCTGCACGACGACGCGGCGCTCCCCGCCGGGTCGCCCGGGCGCTTCGACCGTCACCTCCACCCCGAGCTGCTCGAGGAACCGTTGCGCCGCCTCCTCCAGCTCGGCCCGCACCGCCTGGGCGGCGGGAACCTCGGAGACCATCGGCAGCGACAGGCCGTCGTGCCGGCCGACCAGCGGCGGGAGCCCCGGCGTGGCCGGCGGCGGGAAACGGACGGTCGCGGAGCCGCGGAACCGGCCGTGGGTCGCCTGCAGGACGTCGACCACGCCCTCGGGCAGCAGGGCGACCAGCTCGCGGTCCGACGTGGCACTGGCGGCGACCGAGAAGGTCCACGGGCGGGGCGGCGCGCCGGGCTGGGAAACCGTGCCGGACAGCTCGAGCGTGGCCGGTCCGGGGACGAAGCCCGACCCGGTGACCGTCGCCGTGGCGCCGGGCCGGAGCGCCCGCAGCGCCAGGCCGTCGAGCGGCAGGATCCCGGTGTCCGGGCCGTCGGTGCGACAGGCCGCCACGGCGAGGATCACCCAGAGGACACGCCACACCCCGGACGGGGCCCACCCGCTCATCGGGCCCATTCTCGCGGCGCCCGGCCGCCCGGCCAAATTCCTGGAGGTGGCTAGCCGAACGGGCCGCCGGCACCCCGGGCGGGAACCAGGATGATCACGTCGTGCCAGTCGAGGCGGGCGACGCCGTTGCCGCGTACCACGAGCAGGCAGCGGAAGACCTGCGAGGTCGGTCCGTGCTCGACGAAGTCGTTGAACGCCGTGACCCGGAAGGTCACGATCGTACCGGGGATCACGCCGTAGAACGTCGTCTCGTCCATGCGGGCGAAACCGGTCGGCGCCGGCGGGTCCGCGGACACCGGCGTGACCGACCGGATGAAACGGGTCGCGTCGACCGTATCCGAGAGGTCGTCCTCCAGCACGGTGTCGACGTCCTGCGGCGTGCCGCTCGCCAGGTCGGAGATGGCGGCCACCAGCCCGGAGGACAGCCCGCTGCCGTCGGCGCCCACGTCGAAGACGATGGGGGCCCCCCCGGTGTCGATCGTGCCGGTGTCGATTGCGATGTCCTCCAGGTCCGAACGGCCGCCCGGGGAGGCGACGCCGATCACGCGCGCGCCGATCGTCAGGAGCGAGCCCAGCGCCGTGGGGTAGGCGATGTTCGGGGTGCCGGGGTTGAGCCGGGCGATCTCGTACGGGTCCGCGCCGGTGGCGTCGTTGTGGAACGCCGCGTCGGTGATCAGCACGAAGATCGGCAGCGAGTCGGCGCGGAAGCCGGCGCCGCCGATCCGCCCGGTACCGGGCGTCGTCGGGTCGGAAATGAAGGGCGCCGCGTAGATGCCGACCGCCTCGCCCGAGGCGGCGGCGTACAGCGCCGGCACGTGCGACTCGGGAATGTCGCCGCCGCGGTACACCCGCAACGCCGAGATCGCGTCGTAGACCCGCACGTAGTCCGTCGTCAGCTGCTGCTCGAGCTCGTACACCCGGTTCCCCGGCTCGCCGTACGGCGCCACCGGGAAGTCCTCGAACCGCGCAACCCCCAGCGCCACGTCCGGGATCGAGGCCAGGATGCCCGGGATCACCACGCCGGTCAGCCCGGCGAGCAGGTTGGCGATCTCCTCGCCCATCGACCCGGTCGTGTCGATCAGGAAGAACACGTCCGCCATGATCAACGTCGTCTCGAACGAGAAATCCTGCGTCTTCGGCCCGTCCGGGTCCCCGAAGGGGAGCGTGAAATAGAACGTGTCGGGCGGCGGGACCGACGCGTCGTCCAGCGGGTCGGTCCCGAGTGCCACCTCGGACAGGTCGTCGTAGCCGTCGCCGTCGGAATCGGCCGCCAGGCGGTTCGTGCCCCGGACGAACTCCTCCTCGCCGTCCGGCAGGCCGTCGTTGTCGGAGTCGGTGTCGCGGAAGTCCGCGGTGTAGTCGCCGTCGGTGTCGGCCAGCCCCTCCACGGCGTCCCCGATCCCGTCGCCGTCGGAGTCGGTGTCCCGGTAGTCGGGCGTGGTGTCGCCGTCGGTGTCCAAACGGCCCTCGATCCGGTCGTCGATCCCGTCGCCGTCGGAGTCGGTGTCGTGGTAGTCGGGGGTGGTGTCGCCGTCGGTGTCGAGCGCCGTCGGGCCCGGGCCGGACTCCTCCGCGTCCAGCAGGCTGTCGCCGTCGTCGTCGATGTCGCTGCGGTCGGGAGTGGTGTCCCCGTCCAGGTCGCCCGGCGGCTCGTCGCGGTCGGGAATCCCGTTGTCGTCGCTGTCGTCGTCGAGGAAGTCGGGGGTCGTGTCGCCGTCGGAATCGTGCGGCGAACGGTCGCAGTCGTTGCGGCCCGCCTCCTCGCGATCGGAGATCGTGTCGCCGTCGGAGTCGACGTCCAGGTAGTTCGGCGTCGTGTCGCCGTCGGTGTCCAGAACCTCGCCGCCCTCGTCCTCGGTCGTGATGCCGTCCGAATCCGGGTCCGTCCCGGGCGGGCAGCCGGTCGGCACGTCGGGCGTGTCCACGATGTCCGGAACGTCGCGCGGGACGTCGCCGTCGGCCGTCGCGTCGGTGTCGTCCGACGACGAGCAGGCTCCGGCCAGGAGCAGGGCGACGAGCAGGCTCGAAATTCGCGGCATCGCGGACCTCCTTCGACTTCGCGTGATCTTAGGCGCGCCGGCGTTGACGCGCAAGGCGGGTGGAGTACGATGCACCGTTCGCCCCGGCGGCCCGGATTCCAATTTGCGCCGCCGGCGGGAGACGATGACCGATCTCTGGTCGAGCTGGATCGGGGGGGAGTTGCGGGCCCTGGATGCCGCCGGGCTGGCCCGCCGGCATCTCGTCGCGGCCTCGACCGACGGCCGCACCGTGCGGGTCTCCGGTCGCGAGCTGCTGCTCGCCGCCGGCAACGGCTACCTCGGGCTGGCCCACGACCCCGACGTGCGGGACGCCGCCCGCGAGGCCCTGGCCGCCTGCGGCACCTCCGCCCTCGCCTCGCGGCTCGTCGCCGGCGACCACCCGCTGCACCACCACCTGGAACAGGAATGCGCCGACCTGGTCGGGATGCCCTGCGCCCTCGTCGTCGGCTCCGGCTACCTCGCCAATCTCGGCCTGCTGCAGGTGCTCGCGCGCGACGCGACCGTCGTCTCCGACCAGCTCAACCACGCCTCGATCGTCGATGGCTGCCGCATCGCCGGGCCGCGGGCGGTTCGGCGCTACCGGCACGCCGACGCCGACGCCGCGACGGCGGAGCTGGCGGCGGCCGCGCCGTCCGACCGGACGCTGCTGGTCAGCGAATCGCTGTTCTCCGTCGACGGCGACCTGGCGCCGCTGGCGGCCCTGTGCCGGGCGGCCGTCGGCGGCGGCGCCTTGCTGGTGGTCGATGAGGCGCACGCGCTGGGCGTCGCCGGGCCGACCGGGCGCGGCGGCCTCGAGCTGGCCAACCGGCTGGGCGCCGCCGACGTCGTCGTCGGCACCTTCGGCAAGGCGCTCGGCTCCTACGGCGCCTTCGTCGCCTGCTCGCCCGAGCTGCGGGCCCTGCTCGTGACGCGGCTGCGGACCGGCATCTACTCCACGGCGTTGCCGCCGGCCGTGCTGGCCGCCGCGCTCGCCGCGGTCCGCAAGCTGCGCCGCACCCCGGAGCTGGTGCAACGGCTGCACGAGCGGGCGGAACAGCTGCGGGGCGCGCTGCAGGCCGCCGGCTACCGGCTGCTCGGCGAGTCGTGGAGCCCCGTCGTCCCGCTCGTCGTCGGCGACAACGAGGCGACCCTGGCCGCCGCCCTGCGGCTGCGCGAGGCCGGCGTGCTGGTCGGGGCGATGCGGCCGCCCACCGTGCCGCCCGGCACCGCCCGCCTGCGGCTGTCGGTCTCCGCGGCCCATTCCCCCGAGGACGTCGCCCGCATCGCCGAGGCGGTGCGGCGCTGCGTGCCCCAGGAGCACCCGAGATGACGCGGATGGACGAGCTGCTGGCGTTGGATCGCCGGCACCTGTGGCACCCCTTCACGGCCCAGCAGGAGTGGGAATCCGAGCCGCAGCTCGTGGTCGACCGGGCCGAAGGCTGGTACCTGCAGGACGTCGAGGGCCGGCGCTACATCGATGGCGTGGCGTCGCTGTGGGCCAACGTGTTCGGGCACCGCGTGCCGGAGATCGATGCCGCCGTCCGGGAGCAGCTCGGGCGCCTGGCCCACAGCACCCTGCTCGGCCTGACCCACGCACCGGCGGTCGAGCTGGCGGCCCGGTTGGTCTCGCGCCTGCCGGGCCCGCTCCGCCGCGTGTTCTACTCCGACGACGGCTCGACCGCCGTCGAGGTCGCGGTCAAGATGGCGTACCAGTTCTGCCGCCAGAACGGACGCGAGTCGCGGACCCGCTTCGTCGCCTTCGACGCGGCCTACCACGGCGATACCCTCGGGTCGGTCTCGCTGGGCGGGATCGATTCGTTCCACGGCGCCTTCCGCAACCTGCTGTTCCCGGTGCACCGCGCGCCGTACCCCTACTGCTTCCGCTGCCCGCTGGGCGAGTCGGGCGACCCGGTGGCCTGCGGACTGCGCTGCGCGCGGGAGTTCGAGCGGCTGCTGGAGCGCCACGGGCACGAGCTCGCCGGGTGCCTGATCGAGCCGCGAGTGCAGGGCGCCGGCGGGATGGTCACCGCCCCCGACGGCTTCCTGCGCGCCGTGGCCGACGCCTGCCGGCGCCACGGCGTGCTGCTGATCGCCGACGAGGTCGCGACCGGCGTCTGTCGCACCGGGCCGTTCCTCGCCTGCGAGCGCGACCGGGTGGTCCCCGACTTCGTCTGCCTCGCCAAGGGCCTGACCGGCGGCTACCTGCCGCTCGCCGCGACCGTCACCACCGACGAGATCTACGCCGGGTTCCTCGGACCGCGGCACCTCGGACGGACCTTCTTCCACGGCCACACCTACACCGGCAACCCGCTCGCCGCCGCCGCCGCCCTCGCGACGCTCGAGCTCGCGCGGAGCCGCGACCTGCCGCGGCACGTCGAGCGGCTCGGGGCCGTGTTCGACCGCGGCCTCGCCCCGCTGCGCGAGCACTCGCTCGTCGGCGACGTGCGGCGCCGCGGCGTGATGGTGGGGCTCGAGCTGGTCGCGGACCGGCGCGACCACGAGCGGTTCGATCCCGCGCTGCGCGTCGGGCACCGCGTCGCCCTGGCCGTCCGTCGCCACGGCGCCATCGTCCGGCCGCTCGGCGACGTGCTGGTGCTCAACCCCCCGCCGGCGATCGACCCCGCGACCCTCGAGGCGCTGCTCGCGGCGGTGACCACGGGGCTGGACGAGGTCGAGGCGGAGCTCGAGGCTTCGACCGCCGGCAAGCCGGGGCTGCCGCGCGGGCTCGCGCTGCCGTCCCACACGCCGCCGCCCCGGCCGTCCTCCCACCCGCCGCCGGGCGCCGGCGGCGGCCGGCCGCTGGTCCGGGGCGCACGGGCTCGCGCCCCGCTGGCCGACGCCGCGGAACCCTCGGCCGTGCGACTGCCGCGGCGCCTCGTCGTCACCGGCACCGATACCGGCGTCGGCAAGACCGTCGTCGCGTCGCTCGTCGCCCGCGCCTGGAACCGCGCCGGGCTGCAGGTCGCGGTGGCCAAGCCGGTCGAGACCGGCGTGGCCGCCCGGCCCGACGGTCGCTCCGACGGCGAGCGGCTCGCCCGCGCCGCCGGCGACGACCGGCCGCTCGCCCTGATCTCCGCCTATCGGCTGCGCCGCGCGCTGGCCCCGACGCTCGCCGCAGAGGCCGAGGGAGTGGAGCTGCAGCCCGGAGCGGTCCGCGAGTGCCTGTCCGGCGCGTTGTCGCGATCCGACGCGACGATCGCCGAAGGCGCCGGCGGCCTGCTCGTGCCCCTCGCGCCCGGCCTGACCGTCCGCTCGCTGGCCGCCGAGTTCGACCTGCCGCTGCTGGTCGTCGTCGCCGACCGCCTGGGCTGCGCCAACCACGCCTTGCTGACCGTCGAGGCCGCTCGCGCCGCCGGCGTGCGGGTCTGCGGCCTGGCGCTGTGCCGCCCGACCGCCGTCCGGGACGCGAGCCAGGCCGCCAACCGGGCGCTGCTCGAGCGGTTGGTGGACGTGCCGGTGCTGTTCGAGGTGCCGTTCGTGGGCCCGGCCGACCCGGCGGACGAGATCGACCGCCTCGTGCTGCTCGCGAACGTGCCGATCTGAGAGGTTGCCGCGCGATGGACTGGCGTGAGCTGTGGGAGGTCCGCAATCGCGCCCGCGCGCTCGCCGCCCCAGGCCTCGACGCGACGCCCAAGGCGGAGGTGCACCGCGAGGGCAAGTGGTCGGTGCGCGTCGTGCTGGCCGACGACGGCACGCCCGCCGCCCCGGCGGTCGCGCGCGGCGCGCCCCTGCCCCCCGTGCTGCTCGTGCCGCCGCTGATGGTCCGCCCGCTGGTCTTCGACCTCCAGCCGGACCACTCGTTCGTCCGCCTGCTGCGCGACCGGGGCCTGGCGACCTACGTCCTCGACCTGGGCGAGCCGGACCGTGGGGACCGCGCCGTGCGGCTCGACGACTACGTGCTGCAGGCGCTGCCCGCGGCCGCGGACGCGGTCCGCGCGCACGCGGGCGCGACCCGGTTGTCGCTCGTCGGCTACTGCCTCGGCGGGCTGTTCGGCCTGCTGCACGCCGCCGGGCACCCCGGACAGGTGGCGCGGCTGGCGACCGTCGCCACCCCGGTCGATTTCTCGAAGATGGGCTTCGTCGGGCTGCTGGGCGCGGCCGCGGCGGGGCGCGTCGACCCCCTGGTCGATGCGCTGGGCGTCGTGCCGGGCTGGCTCGCCACCGCGGGGTTCCAGCTCCTGTCCGGACGCCGCGCCGTGGAGCGGGTGCTGGAGCTGCGCGACCACGGGGCGGACGAGCCGTTCCTCCGGGCCTACGGCTCGATCTCGAGCTGGCTCGGCGGCCTGGTGCCGTATCCCGGGGAGGCCTTCAAGCAGTTCCTGCGCGAGCTGATGCGCCGCAACCGCGCCCACGACTCGTGGCTGACCTTCGGCGAGCGGCGCTTCGACCTCGCCGCGGTCGACTGCCCCGTGCTGGCCTTCGCGGGCGAGTCCGACGCCATCGCGCCGCTCGCGTCGGTGGTGGCCCTGCGCGAGCACCTGCCGCCCGAGCGGGTGGTCGTGCGGCCGGCACCCGGGGGCCACGTCGGGGTGCTGGGCGGCCCGGCGGCGCCCGCGGCGGTCTGGGAGCCGACGGCGGAGTTCCTCCGTTCGTCCTAGTCGAGATGCGCGAGGATGCGGAGCGCGACGGCGCGCAGCGGCTCGCCGTAGTCCGTGGTGCAGATCGACGCCACGTAGCCGTCGGCCCCGAAGCGCCGGACCAGCTCCACGATCCGCCGCGGCGGGGACGCCAGGCCCGCCGCGGTGTTGCACGACGGCAGGAGCTGCGACGGCACGGCCGGATCCACCCGCTCGATCATCGCGGGCACCGCCAGGCAACCGTCGAGCGCGTCGCCGGGGCCGTTGCAGGCCGGCTCGTCCGGCGGCACGCCGACCAGCGCGCCCAGCACCAGGTAGTGCCCCTCGCCCGCGAACCCCCGCAACGCCGCCTCGGTCTCCTCGAGCGTCGTCACGAACTCCGGGTGCGCGAAGCAGCGGACGTTGACGTGGCCCAGGTCGGTGCGCTCCGGGTCGAACATCTCCGGATGCGTCGCCCGCACCGTGCAGTCGTCCTCGTCGCTGACCACGATCACCGCCGTGACGCCCGGCGTGATCACCGCCGGCCCGCCGTCCACGGCGGCGTAGGAGCCCCGCACGAACCCCTCGTTGCAGCCGCCGGGGGCCGTGTGGTCGATCAGCGCCTTGCAGAGCGCACCGAAATGCTGCTCGAAGCCGCAACCGCGCGTGCCGAGCGTGGCGATGCAGCCGAAATCCCCGGCCAGCCGGTCGAGCGGGTACGCGTCGCCGGCGGCGCGCGACAGGAACGCCGGGTACTCCGCCTCGCAGCCGGCAACCGTCGCGCTCGGCAGGTGCAACAGGCAGCCGTCGTCGCCGTCCACCGGGTCGTCGCAGGTGGCGAGCGTGCGGCCCATCGTCCCCAGGTCCGTGGAGATCACGCCGACGTTCAGCGATGCATCGATGCCCCGCGCCTCGGCCTCGGCGAAGAACGTCTCGAGGAACGACGGGAAGGCGAGCGCCAGGGCCGCCTGCTCCTGGGCCATCGAGCCCGAGTTGTCGACCAGGAACAGCACGTCCGCCAGGTTCGTCGGCCGCCACTCGACCTCGGACGTCGTGTCCTCCGGATCGATCCACACCTCCCCGAGCGACCGGTGGTCGACGCTGCACGAAGCCGTCGCCGCCAGGCAGGCCGCCGGCACCAGACACCACCGCGCGAGGACCGCCGTCGCCATCCCGCCTCGTCGAACCCGTGCCCGGTCGCCGTCGTCCATTTCAGATCCGTCCCACGATCCCGCCGCTGAACAGGAACCGGACCCAGCCGAGCGCGAACGCCGGGTCGCCGCCGGCGTCGAGCTGCACGGCCACCGGGAAGAAGTCCACGGCGGCGGCGATCGTGAAGCCGAAGCGCTCCCACGGGAACAGCGACACCGTGCCGAACAGCCCGCCGCCGTAGCGCGACCCGGTCTGCCGCTGCGACAGCGCGGCCGTCCAGATGTCGATCGCCAGCCGCGGCCCGAGCGAGGCGTGCAGGAACGGGATGTGGACGCCGAAATCGACCCCGAGCCGCAGCGGCGCGGCGTGCAGCAGCACGTCGACCCGGTTGCTCGTCACGCCCATCCAGCCCGCCTCGAGCGCCGCGCCGAGCCAGGGCAGGAACGTGTAGGCCGCCCGCAGGAACAGCGTGCCGCCCGTGCCGGCGCCGATCGGCGAGCCGCCCAGGTCGTTGCCCTGGATGCCGCCGAACAGCGCCAGCTCGAACGCGGGCGGCGGCTCCGGCGGAGGAGCAGGCTCCGGCTCGACCGGCGGCGGCTCCGGCGCGCCTCGACCGGGCCTCGCGGGCGGCTCCGGCCGCGCGGCCGCCGGGACCGGCATCGGTCGCGGCGGTCGCTCCAGCACCGCCAGCTCCTCGACCATGTGGCTCGCCACCACCGCGGCGAAGCGGCTCGGGTCCTCGGCCTCGGCCCCCGCGCCGACCTCCAGCTCGCGCACGATCGCCACGCCCTCCGGGTTGCGCAGCAGCAGCCGCAGCCGGGCCGGCTCCGGACCCGGCTCGATCTCCAGCAGGTAGACCCCTTCCGGAACCTCCTCACCGATCGCCGAGACCTCGAAGCCGGTGATCCGCGAGGCCAGGTTCCCGGCCAGGGCGGCTCCATCGACCTCCGCCGCCGCGGACCGGACGAGCAGCCGCCCGGGCTCGCCTTCCCCCGGAGGCTCGACCGAGGCGGTGTCGGCCGGAGCGTCGACCGGCGGCTCCGCGGCCGGAACCTCGGCCGTCTCGCCGGACGTCGGCGGACCGGCGGTCGGGCCGGGACCGGCCGGCGCGACGGCCGCCGGCCCGTCGGGCGGGCGGTCCTCCGGCATCGGTTGCGCCCGGGCCCCGGAGGTCGCCCACAGGATGGCGGGCAGGAGCAACCCCGCGATGTGCCCGGCCCGGGCCGGTCGGGGAAGTGCGGGCCGCCGGTCCGTCGAGACCACCGGGAACGTTCGTGCCATCCACCTGCAATTTCGGCCAGCTGGCCCGGCCTGTCAAACACCGTCGCACGAGGAAATGCCGCGGGGCCTCCGGGCACGATAGAATCGTGGAGATGGCGTTGCCGGCCGCAGGCGCATTCGGGGTCGATGAATCGGCACTGCTGACGCTCGCGCGGGCCGGCGACGCGCGGGCCCGCGAGCAGCTCTACCGCGCCCACCTGGCCGGACTCTCCCGCCGCGCGCGCTTCCTCGTGCGCGACCCCGCGGAGGCGGAGGACCTCGTCCAGGAGACCTTCGCCGCCGCCTTCACCTCGCTGTGGCGCTTCCGCGGCGAGGCCTCGTTCGGCACCTGGCTCCATCGCATCGCGCTCAACCTCGCCCGACACCACTGGCGCAGCCGGGCCCGCGGTCGGGCGCTGCTGCAGGCCTTCGCCTGGTTCACCTCCGCCGCCGGCGACCCTTCGCCGGATCCCGCCGGCGGCGTCGGGGTCGATGAGGAGCTGCGGGCCGCCGAACGCGCGATCGCGGCGCTGTCGCCGAAGCTGCGCGAGGCGTTCGTCCTGCTGGTGCTCGAGGAGCTGCCCGGCGAGGAAGCGGCGCGTACCGCCGGCGTGAAGGTCGAGGTGCTGCGGGTGCGGGCGACGCGCGCCCGGCAGCAGGTGCAACAGGCGCTCCGTGCGGCGCACGGAGAGGAGACGCAGCCATGAGCGGCAACGATGCGGGGGATCGACTGGACCGGGTGCTCGGGCGCCTGCGGCACGACGCCGCGGAGCCGCTCGCGCCCCCGCGCGGCGGGTTCGCGGACGTCGAGCGGCGCCGGCGCCGCCGCCGGCGCGAGGCGGTCGCGCGGCTGGCCGTCGTGTCCGTGGCGCTGGTCGGCGCCGCGGCCCTGGCGCTGTGGTGGTGGCAGGGCGGTCCGGCGTCCTCCGCGCCGCCCGGGGGCGGGGCGCCGGCGCTGGCCGTCCACCCGCCCGCCGGCCCGCCGTCCGCGCCGCCCGGAACGCTCGACGAGCGGCCCGTGGTCTACGCGGCCGAGGAGGGGGCGCGGCTCCGGCAGCTCGACGAACGCACCTTCGCGCTCGACGCCGGCACCGTCTGGTTCTCGGTCGAGCCGGGGCGCGGAGGGCTCGAGGTGCGGACGCCCGAGCGGACGGTCGTGGTGTTGGGAACGGTGTTCGCGGTGAGCGTCGAGCCGTCGGGCGGCACGCGGGTCGGGGTGGTGTCGGGCCGGGTTCGCGTCGTGTCCCGCGACGGCGACCCGATCGAGCTCGCGGCCGGCGAGGAGCTGGCGGCGCGGGAGCCGGCCCCGCGGACCCTCGACCCGGCCTGGCGGGCGCGGATGACCGCGCTGTTCCCCGAGCGCGTGGCGCGGGAGTCGGGTGCGACGCGCGCGGCGCGACCGTCCTCGCCCGCCTCGCCGCTCCCGCCGGTGCCGCCGCCGCTCGAGGCGCCGGAGGTCGAGCCGACGCCGGCCGGGCCGCCGGAGGTCGTCGCGGTCCCGGCCGAAGCGCCCGGGGTCGAGCCGCCCGTCGGCCGGCCGCCCGCGGCCGCCGACGGCGGGGAGTCGGCGGCGCGCGTCGCGGCCCCGGAGCGGCCGCGCACCTGGAGCGAGCGCTACGCGGCGGCCGAGGCGCTGCTGCGCGCGGGCGATGCGGCGGCCGCCGCGACCGCGCTGGAGGCGCTGGTCGAGACCGCGCCGTCCTCCTCCGCCGCCGAGGTCACCCTGCTCGACCTGGCGCGCGTCTGCCGCCAGCAGCTCCGCGACCCGGCCCGGGCCCAGGCGCTGTACCAGCGCTACCTCGACCGCTACCCGAGCGGCCAGCTGCGCGAGGACGCCCGGCTCGCCCTGTGCAACCTGCTCGGGGCCCGCGGCAACGGCGTCGCCGAGCGCGAGTGCCTGCAGCAGTACCTGCTCGAGTTCCCCGGCGGGAGCGCGGCGGCCACCGTGCGGGCCCGGCTGGGACTCGCCGCGACGGCACCCTGAGCCGCACGGCGGTTGCTGGCGGCCGGGCGCGTTGCTAGGGTGCGCCCGTCATGAGCGGAGCCGCCCCGGTCGTCGTCGCCCACATCTCCGACCTGCATCCCACGGGCATCGCGCGCTTCCGCCCGACCGACCTGCTCACCAAGCGCGCGCTGGGCTGGCTCAACCTCGCGCTGCTCCGCCGCAAGCGGCACCCCTACGAGCTGCTGCTGCGGGTGATGGACGACCTGCGGCGCGACCCGCCCGACCAGCTCGTCGTCGGCGGGGACCTGGTGAACCTCGGCGTGCCCGAGGAGTTCGCCGCCTCCCGCGAGCTGCTCGGCCGCTCGGGGCTGCCGGCCGAGCGGATCTCGGCGGTCCCGGGCAACCACGACCGCTACACCTCCGACGCGCACGAGCGCCGGCTGTTCGAGGTCTACTTCGGCGCCTTCGCCCGCAGCGCGGCGCCGTTTCCCGACGACCTGTTCCCGTTCCTCCAGCCGCGCCCCGGCCTCACCGTGCTCGGCCTCTGCTCCGGCTGGCCCGCCTCGCCGATCCAGGCCCGCGGCACCCTCGGCGCCCGACAGCTCGGCCGCCTCGCCGAGCTGCTGCGGCATCCGGCGGCCCGGCCGCCGCTGGTCGTCGCGGTCCATCACCCCCCGATCCCCCACGCCGAGCCGCTCAAGCAGTGGCTCAACGGGCTCCACGACTGGCGCGCGCTGCTCGAGCTGCTGGCCGGTACCGGCGCGGCGATCCTCCACGGGCACCGACACCTCTCGCTGCACTGGGAGGTGGAGACCCCCCGCGGTCCGCTGCGCGTCCTCGGCACCCCGTCGGCCAGCGACCAGGGCGGCAAGTCGCCCCGCACCGCCGGCTACCACCGCTACCGCTTCGGCCCCGACGGCTTTCTCGGCGGCGAGCGGCGGATCTGGAACGCCGCGCGGGAGGCGTTCGAGCTCCACGAGCTGCCGGTCCCCGAGCGCGTCCGGCTCGAGGAGCTGCGATGACGCCCGCGGAGCTGCTGGATCTCGCGACCGCGGGGCGCACCGACGAGCTGCGGCAGGCGCTCGCCGCCGCCGCGCCCTCGGCGGCCGAAGCGCTGGTCGGAGCGCTCGCCGAGCGTTCCCGGGCGGACCTGCTGGCCGAGCTCGACGTCGCACCGGTGCCGCCCGCGGTGCGCAAGCGCGTGCGGGCCGCGTTGCACCTCCTGCGGGCCCGCGGCGTGCGGCCCCCGGCCTCGACCCGCGTGGCCCGACTGGCGCCGGCGGCCGCGGCGGAGGGCGAGTCGGCGACCGCCGAGGCGTGGCTGGCCGTGCCGCGCCCCTCGCTGCACCTCGTGCTCGTGCCCCGCGACGCCTCCGGCCGCCGCCTGCTGGTGGCGATCCTCGACGAGCAGGAGCGCGTCGTGGAGGGCGGCCGCTCGCCCCACGCCACCGCGCGCGCCGTGCGCGAGCTGGTCGAGCGCGGGTCGGTGGGCGACGCGCCGTTCGTGCCGCTCCCCGCCGGGCACGCCGCGCAGCGCCTGCGGGCCGCCGTCCGAAGGCCGCCCTCGCCGCACGGCCCCGAGGCTGCCGGCGCGCGCACCGAGCTGGTCGAGGCGCTGGCGATGGAGGAGGCGCTCGCCGACGCCCCGCACCCGGCCTGGGCGCTCGCGCCGCCCGAGCCGGACAGCCGGGCGCGAGCGGCGGCGGGGCTGGCCTTCGGCCTGCACGACCTGCCGTTCGCGCTCGACAAGCGCACGCTCGACACGCTGCTCGAGCGGCTCAACGCGGCCCGCGTCAGCCCGCTGGTGCTGGCGCCCGAGCTGGCTGCGGAGCGCGAGGCGGCGGTGGTGCGGACGCTGGTGGAACGGGAGCTGCCGCCCGACCTGGTCGCCGGCCTCGGCCTCCGCCTGCTCGACCGTGCGTGGGTCCGCCGCACCCGCGAGCCCGAGGCCGCGCGGAGTTCCGCGGCGGCCGGCGCGCTGCTGCTCGAGCGGCCCGCGTCGCCGGAGGCCCGGGAGCTCCTGCGCGCGTTCGTGTCGGCCCACCTTCGTCCGCCGGAGGAGGTCGGACGCGGCGAGCCGGGCGCGGCCGCGGAACGGCGCAGCGGCGGCGGGTTGATCCTCCCTTGAGGACCTTCAGACGTGGGCGGGAGCCGGCGGCGGGCGCGTCGGCCCGCGCCGCGCCTCGAGGTCGCCCACCACGTGGAACGTGAACCGGCACAGCGGGGCGCCGCGCGCGATCGTCATGTCGCGCACCAGCACCAGGTGCGGGTCGCGCGTCAGAACCGGGGCTTCCGCGTCGCAGAAGCACGAGGTCACCTCGGGCGCCCCCGCCGCGTGGCACAGCTCGTGGATCCGGCAGCGCAGGATCTCGAGCTGCACCGTGCCGGGCGGGCCCTCGAGCCACCGCACTTCGTAGACGCCCAGCTCCTGGCCGACGGCGAGCGTGGCCTCGAGGGCGGAGGCCAGCGCGTCGAGCGGGTCGGTGCCGGGCGGCAGGGCGACCGTCGGGGCCGCCAGCCCGCGCGCCGCGGCGACCACCGCGGCCCGCACGGTGCCCAGCGCGCGGTGCGTGCCGAGGCTGCGGACGAGCGCCTTGTACGTGGCGACGGCGCCGACGACCGAGTGGAGGATCGGGGTGGTGCCGACGCCGGCCAGGGCCGACTGCCGGCGGAAGGTCGAGGGTGCGGCGAGCGCTGCGGCCGCGCGGACCTCGGCCAGCACCCCGGCTTTTCTTCGGATTTCGGCGAGGTAGAGACCGAGGATCCGGGCCTGGTCGAGCGGCGAGGGACGAAACGGGCTGGAGCGCATCGAACGGACCGTATCCCGCCAGCTTTCGTTTGACAACCCGGGAACCGTCCCGTATCTTCCACCCGTCCTCTTGCCGGAGGGGCGCCCCGTGCTGCGGGCGGTGGCGTCTGGAACAGAAGGAGGGTAACTCGATGAAGCGTTGGATGCTGGTGCTGGCGGTTCTGTGTGCCGCCGCGGTGTTCGGTTGCGGTGACGACGACAACGTCGCGGACGACGCGGGCGACGCGCGCGAGGACGTCGGCGCGGACGCGGACGCGGACGCGGATGCGGACGCGGACGCGGATGCGGACGGCGACGATGACGTCGAGGCCGAGGCGGATATCCCGGTCGACCCGTGCGCCCCGACGAGCTGCCCGAACGACCCGGTCGATGGTCCGATCGGCACGCCGTGCATGGACAACCCCGACTGCACGTCCGGCTTGACCTGTTTCAAGGAGAGCGTCGACGTCTACGAAGGCGAGCAGTACAGAAGCGACCTGGGCGGCTACTGCGTGACCTGGGGCTTCGGCGCCTTGGGCTGCGACCCGGACGTCCCCTCCGACTGCCCGGCCGGCTCCGCCTGCCTCTACTTCGGCGAGAGCGCGACCGGCGAGATCGCCTACGGCTGCATGGATAGCTGCTCGGCGGCCTCGTCCTCGGGCGTGCCGTGGACCAACAACTGCGACTGCCGCGACGGCTACGAGTGCGAGATCTCGGTCGAGATGTGCGTCTCGGGCTGCTCGCACGACCGCGAGTGCTGCGAGATCTGGCATGACGGTGAGGGCGGCGGCGCGGAGGACGGTGCGCGCCAGGCGGCCGAGGTGACCCTGCTGGGCTCGGACCGCTGCACCAACACCTGCGACCCGTGCACCTACGCCTGCGTCAACGACGGCTGCGTGGGCGGCGACTGCCATATCGGCGATCCGTGCGAGCACGATTCGGACTGCCCGCAGGACGCCTACTGCCGCTCCGAGTTCCGGGCGTGCAGCGATCTGGGTCCGGAGGAGTTCTGCTACTTCCCGGGCGGCTCGTGCGAAAAGGCCCGCTGCGACCTGGAAGGCCGCGAGTGCCCGACCGGCTCCGGCTGCACGGATCTCGGCAGCACCAACGATCCGTTCATCGTCTGCGTCGTGCCGTGCGAGGCCGGCACGCAGCCGGGCGACGAAGGGTTCGCCTGCCGCAACACCGGCGACCCCGGCCCGGACGAGGGCGACTTCGCCTGCCTCCCGATCTTCAACCCCACCGCCGACTGGCTCGACGGGACCGGGGCGACCGGCTTCTGCTTCTACGCCGGCAACTTCCCGGGCGGCACGGCGCTGCTCGGCGAGGAGTGCCTGAACGACGACGAGTGCAACTCGCCGTACGGTCTCGGCAGCTGCATGTCGTTCCGCGAGCCGCTCACGACGCCGAAGTTCTGCGCAGCGTCCTGCAACGAGTCCTCGGCGGAACAGCACGCGGTCTGCGAGACCGACACCGAGACCGGCGTCGCCAGCGGCCTCTGCTACAGCGGCATGTGCCTCGCGTCCTGCCCGAACCCGAACGCGCCGCTGGGCGCCGCCAGCACCGGTTGTGCCCAGGACACCATGTCCTGCTGGCCCGCCGCGGTGTTGGTGACCGAGGGCGTCGCCTACATCAATGAAGGCGAGACCGCGCCCGCCGGCTTCTGCTTCCCGGCCTGCCTCAACGACGCCTGGTGCAGCGAGCTGTACGGCGCCCCCGGCATCAACTGCGACGAGGCCACCGGCGTCTGCGACGTCTTCGGCAAGTAGAGGTTCCGCCGATCCACCGCCCGCCGCCGTTTCGCGGCGGGCGGTGCCCGCCCTGCCGGAACCTCTCGAGGGAGATCCGACCATGTTCATCTACCGCAAGCGACCCAAGAAGACCGACCGCAAGCGGTCCGTGCGCCTGAAGGCGACCCTCAAGGCCAAGAACCGCCGCCGCAAGGCCAACGCCAACAAGTAGCCCTGCCCGGCCCTCTTCCTCCGTCGAGTCTTTTTCCCCCCGGAATCCAGCCGGTGCCGGGTGTGCGCCGAACGGGTCCGTCCCGCGGAAGCGCCCGCCCGCGCCCTCGGCGTCGGCCCGGGTTCCCCGCCGGGAACTTGCGGGCCGGCCGTGCTACCCGTCCCTGCGACGACGTGATACCCTGCACGGGTCGTCGCGGGTGGGGAACGGATCGAGGAGCCATGAAGCCTCACGACACTCCGCCCGGGCCGGCCGTCGCTCTCGGAACGCTCGGGCGCGAGCTCGAGTTCCTGAGAGAGTCCGCGATCGGCCTGTTGGGGCTCGAGCCCGACCGCGACGTCTACCGGTACATCGGCGAGCGGCTGCTGGAGCTCGTGCCCGGCGGCATCATCGCCGTCAACGACTACGACGAGGCGACCGGCGCGGCGACCAACCGCGCCTTGTGCGGCGATCCGGCCGCGGTGGAGCAGCTGACGGCGTTGTTCTCCGAGCCCCCCGGCCGGGTCCGGCTGCCGGTGCTCGAGGAAGCGAAGGTGGCGCTGCTGACCGGGCGGCTGGTCGACGTCCCCGGCGGACTCTACTCGTTCGTGTTCCGTACGGCCGACCCCGCGGCGTGCGCGGAGGTCGAGCGTCGGCTCGAGGTGTGCGGGCTGCACGCCGTGGGGTTCAGCACCGGCGAGCGGCTGTTCGGCAACGTCGCGATCGTCGCCACCGGCGGGCGGCCGGTGGGCGACCGCGGCCTGATCGAGGCCTTCGCGCAGCTTGCCGCCGTGGCGCTGCGGAGCCGCGAAGCGCGCGAGGCGCTGCAGCACGTCGAGGCGCGGTACGCCCGCGTCGCCGCCAACCTGCCCGGCGTGACCTTCCAGTTCGTCGCCCGCCGCGACGGCTCGATGGCCTTCCCGTTCGTCAGTCGCCGGTCCGTGGAGTTCTCCGGCGTCGAGCCGGCCGAGTTCGAGCGGGACGTGGAGCGGATGTTCGAGCTCGTGCACGCGGACGACCGCCCGGCTCTCTACGCGTCGATCCGCGAGGCCGTCGCGCGCTGCGCCCCCTGGTCGTGGATCGGGCGCTTCCGGGCGGCCGGCGGCGAGATCCGCTGGTTGCAGGGGCTGTCGCAACCCGAGCGCACGCCCGAGGGCGACCTGCTGTTCGACGGCGTGCTGGTCGACATCACCGACCGCAAGTGCGCCGAGCTGGAGCTGGAACGGGCCAAGGCGGCGGCCGAGGCGGCGAGCCAGGCCAAGACCACGTTCCTGGCCAACACCAGCCACGAGCTGCGCACGCCGCTCACCGCCGTCCTCGGCATGCTCGGCCTGCTCCTCGACACCCGCCTCGACGCCCGACAGCGCGAGTACGCCCGCGTGGCCCGCGACTCCGGGGAGGAGCTGCTGCGGCTGATCGACGACCTGCTCGACCTGTCGCGGATCGAGGCCGACCGGCTCGAGCTGGAGCGTCGCCCGTTCCCGACCCTCGAGCCGCTCGCGGCGGCCCTGCGGGCGGTCGAGCTGGTGGCGCGCGAGAAGGGGCTGACCTTGTCGCTGGACGCGGCTCCGGACCTGCCGCCGACGGTGGTCGGCGACCCCGGCCGGCTCCGGCAGGTCCTGCTCAACGTCGCCGACAACGCCGTCAAGTTCACCCCCGCGGGCGGCGTCGTCGTGCGCGCGACCGCGGAAACGTTCGCCGGCGCCGCGGGGGCGGCCGGAACGGTCCGGCTCCACGTCGAGGTCCGCGACACCGGGATCGGCATCGCCCCGCACCTGCGCGAGGACGTGTTCGAGCCGTTCGTGCAGGGCGACGCCGGCACGTCGCGCCGCTACGGCGGCACCGGCCTCGGCCTCGCCATCTGCCACCGCCTGGTCCGGCGGATGGACGGCCGGATCTGGATCGAAGGGCCGCCCGAAGGCGGCACGGCCGTGCACTTCACGGTGGAGCTCGGTGTCGCCGACGCCCCGTCCGATCGTGCCGGAGCGGAGCCGGCCGAGACGCCCCGACCGGGCGCACGGCCGTCCCGCGGCGGCGCCGTCCGGGCATCCGCCGCGCCCGCACCACGGAGGCGCGGGTCCGCGACTCGCGCGCGCCCGCTGCGGATCCTGCTCGTCGAGGACCATCCGGCGGGACGGATGTTCCTGACGGAAACGCTGACGGCCCTCGGACACGATGTCCGCGCCGCGGCCGACGGCCGCCGCGCACTGGCCGTGCTCGGACGCGCAACCGGCAAGCCGTTCGACGCCGTGCTGCTGGACCTCCAGCTCCCGGGGCTCGACGGCTACGCGGTGCTTGAGGCGATCCGCGCCTCGCGGCGCCCGACGGTGCGCCGCGCGCACGTGATCGCGGTGACGGCCCACGCGGGAGCGGAGGAGCAGCGCCGCTGCCGCGCGGCCGGGATGGACGGCTACCTGCGCAAGCCGGTGCGCCCGGACACCCTCGCCGAGGCCCTCGCCGCCGTGCCGCGGGCCCGTCGTCGGACGTCCTGAGCTCGTTGCCGCCGCGGCGCCGGCAGACCGACTCGCCCTCGCGCTCCACGAGGAAGACCGCGGCGTGGCGAAGCCGGAAGGCCGGGACGGGCTTCGGAGCGACCTCCTGGAGGTGAACTCACCTCCCGTCTATCTGCTTCACGAGGATTGCTTGCAGGTCATGCCGCGGATGCGCGCGAAGTACTTCTGGTCGGCGTCGTAGTGACAGTGCTTGTACTTCTTGCCGCTGCCGCACCAGCAGGGATCGTTGCGGCCGAGTTGGAGGGCGGATTCGGGTGGACGATGGAAGAACTTGTCCAGGAAACCCATCGATGGCCTCACTTGCTGCCGCGGTTCCGTGCAAATCGAGCCGCCAGCATTCTCTTTGTGCTCCAGGCGTGCATCCAACAGACCCTTGAAACGCGTAGCATCTCGTCCGTCGGCCGTCAAGGAGTCTGCGGTTTCGGGCCTTCCGGGTGCTTCCCGGTACGCCGCCCGGATCGCCGCGGGCCACGCGGCCCGGCTGGACACCGGCAGGGGCCCCGGCTACCGTCGGGTCCGAAGCGCATCGGATGCGCCGAGGAGGACGAGTGGCGAGGGGGCTCGCCGGGTCGCAGGACTCGGGGCGTTCGACGCTCGCGAGAAGGGAGGGGTCCAAGGTGGCAGAAGCCGGTACCCTCATCAAGGAAATCGAGGAGCAAATCGCCGACCTCAAGGCCAGGTGGCCGGCACATTCGGTGCCTCCGTCGATGTGGCGGGAGTTGGAGGAACTGGAGGAGAAGCTCGAAGAAGCGAAGAGAGAGCCGGTTCCCGATGCGTAGCATGTGCGGCCCGTCGGTCCGACGGAGGGTCCGGGTACGACCGCCACGGCGACAGCCGATTCTTGGTCACGCTCCGTCGTCGAGGGTGAAGCGGTACGGGATGTCGAGGACGCAGGGCACCCTGCAGCCCTGCAGGGTGGCGGGGCGGAAGGTCGAGGACTGCACGGCGGACAGAGCCTCCTCGTCGAGGCCGAATCCGAGCCCCTGGAGGACGTAGGCGCTCCGGATCAGGCCGTTCGCGCGGATCACGACCCGGACCAGGACCACTCCCTCGACCTCGGCGTCGAGCGCCGAATCCGTGTATCTCGGGGCCACGCGGCGCACGAACTGCGGCGGCTCGGTCACCTCGTCCACCGCGTACGGTCCTCTTCGCCCTTGCGGCGTCGGTGGTGGCGGCGGCTCCGGAGGAGGAGGGGGTGGTGGTGGCGGCGGCGGAGCCGCCGCGGCGATCGGCTCCACGACGGCGACGTCCGGGGATTCCTCGGGCTCGAGCATCAGGGAGTTCCCGACCGGAACCGCCAATCCATGGCTCGCGGTTCCCGCCGCATCGACCCCGAACACCTCGGGGACCGGCCCGGGCGGGGGTCTGCGCGGGCGGTGGTGGGTCTCGGGAGGCGGAGCGGGCGGCTCCGGCTCGGCGATCGGCGGCGGCGGCGGG
>JAFGHH010000480.1 GCA_016930215.1 Deltaproteobacteria bacterium | reverse complement strand
GGCGCTGGCGCTGCTGCGGGACCTGCACCTCGGCGCCCGGGCGCACGACGTCGTGAGCGTGCTGCGCGGCGACGCGGTCTGGCTGGCCGGGCGCGAGGCCGAGGCGCGGGTGGAGTACGAGGCCGTTCTGCCGCGCGTGACGCGCGCCGCCGAACGCCGCCTGCTGCTGGCCAAGCTGCACCTGCTGGCCCGGCCCGCGGCCGCGGAGCTGCTGCGGGACTACCTGCTGCAGTTCTCGCGGCCCGGACGGAGCCCGGAGACGTTCGAGCGGGACTGGATCGCGCAGCTCGAGGAGGCCGCGCGGCGGATGCCGGAGGACGCGGTCGTGACGTACCTGTTGGGACGCGCGCGGTACAACGCCCTGGAGCACGGCCCGGCGGAGGAGCACTTGCGGGCGTCGCTCGCGCTGGGCCTGGCTCCCGACGAGCTGCGGCTGGAGGCGCTGGCGTTGCTGGTCAACCTGCAGTACCGCCGCGGCGCGTGGGACGGAGCGGCGCGGGAGGCCCGGACGCTGGCCGGCTCGGGGAACGATGAGTACCGGGCGCAGGGCGAGGACTGGCTGGAACGGATCGCGTGGCGCCGGGCGCGATGAGGCTCAGGCGGCGTCGGGGTCGAGCCACGCGGCGAAGATGCGCTCGAGGCGGTCGCGGGCGCCGGCGAGGAAGTGGTCCTCGTCCGTCAGCAGCTCGACCGCGGCGCCGGACTTCGCGGCCCAGGCCTCCAGCGCCTCGACCGGGCAGAACTCGTCGTGCGTCCCGGCGACGACGCAGAGGCCGGCGGGGAAGAGACGTGCGGAGAGCGGCGGCAGCCGGGTCCTGGCCAACGGCGGGGCGATCAGCCCGAGGGCGAACAGGTCCTCGCGCAACGCGGCGGCGCGCGCGGCGACGAGCGCACCGAACGAGTAGCCGACGAGGGCGAGACGGGCGCGCGGGGCGTGGCCGGCGAGGAACTGCAGCGCGGCCGCCACGTCCTCGATCTCGGCGTGCCCGCCGCCGTGCTTGCCGCCCGAGGCGCCGGTGCCGCGGAAGTTGAAGCGCAGGACCGCCGCGCCGCGCCCGACCAGCGCTCGACGCACCCAGTCGACCGGCGGACTGTGCATGTCGCCGCCCATCTTCGGGTGGGGATGGCAGACGACGACGGCGAGGGACGCAGCGGGGGCGTGGGACAGACGACCCTCGAGGTCGAACGTGTCGCAGGGAACGCGGACGGCCTCTTCCATGGCGGTCCGCACCCGCGCGGCTATTCGCCGCGCTCTTTCGGGTCGCCGTGCGCCAACGGGTGGGCGCGGTCGTAGACGTCCATCAGGTGGTCGAGCGAGACCTGGGTGTAGCGCTGGGTGGTGGCGAGGCTGGCGTGTCCGAGGAGCTCCTGGATCGCGCGCAGGTCGGCGCCGCCGTCCAGCAGGTGGGTGGCGTACGAGTGGCGCAGGGCGTGGGGGCTGGCCTGGCGCGGCAGTACGCCGCGCGACCGCCGCTCGACCAGTCGCTGCACGGTGCGCACGCCGACGCGCGGGCCGCCGCGGCTGACGAACAGCGGATGCTCCTTGCCGTTGCCGGCGCTCTCGCCGGCGCCGGCGAGGATGCCGGGACGCACCGCGAGGTACGCCTCGAGGGCGGCGACGGCCTTGCGGCCGAGCGGCACGACGCGGTCCTTGTCGCCCTTGCCGTGGACGCGCAGCGCGATCGAGCCGTCGGAGCGCTCGAGGGAGTCGTCGTCGAGCTCGACGAGCTCGGAGACGCGCAGCCCGCCGCCGTACAGCACCTCGAGGATCGCGTTGTCACGGATCGCGAGCGGGTCGTCCTCCTCGTCGGAGCCGTCGAGCACGGCGAACACGTCGTCGACCGAGAGCACGCGCGGCAGCTTGCGCGCCTTCTTCGGACTCCGGATCGCCTCCATCGGATCGTCGTAGGTCGGGTACATGCGGGCGACGATGCCGAAGAACGAGCGGAAGGCGGCGATCTTGCGGCCGATGGAGGCCGGGTCGAGCTTTCGCCGGTGCAGGAGCCCGAGGTACCGCCGGATCACCAGCACGCCGATGTGGCGCACGTCGATGATCGCCTCGCCGGCCGCGAATTCCAGCAGGTCGGCGGCGTCGCGGACGTAGGCCACGACCGTGTTGGCGGAGCTGCGCCGCTCGCGCGCGAGGAACTCCTCGAACGCCCGCAGCCACGATCCGAGCTGTTGGGGAAGTGCAGGAGCTTCGCTTTCACCCGATTCCATGGAACCCCACTCTATCACATCGTGCCGCGGTGAGGGAAAACTGCGGCATCGATCGCCAACTCAACCGCGAGCCGAAGCTTGCTGGAGCAGCTGCAACACCGCCCGCAACTTCGTCTCGTGTCCCTCCTCGTCCTGCGCCAGCCGCTCGAACAGCAGCCGCGTCATCTCGGTCGGAGCCCCGCGCGCCGCCGCGAGGTACACGTCGCGGGACTCGCGCTCCCGTGGGATCGAATGCACGATCACCTCGATCAGCCGGTCCATGCCCTTCGCGACGTCCGCTACCATCGGTCTCGCTCCACGGCTACCGCGGGAACGCGATCCTCCCGCCCAGGTAGCCGAGCCCCATCACGACCGGAACGTGCACCAGCACCAGAGCCACGTAGCCCCACCACCAGGGCCCGATCGTCGTGCCGTGCACGCCGATCACCCCGAGCCGGATCACCAGCGCGGCGACGGACAGACAGAGCAGCAGGCTCGACAACACCGCCTTGCGGAAGAAGGTCGGCGTCCAGATCCCGCCGTAGTTGAAACGCCACGACAACAGGCCGGCCAGGATCGCCGGCGGCACGAACAGCACCGCGACCGCAAGGTCGAGCAGCGCGGCCAGCTCGAGGATGCGCCGGTCCAGTACCAGCGACGCCGCCAGGAACGCCGCCGCCACCACGCCGAGCGCGATCGGGAAGTGCACGGAGACCGGGTGCGGGCGATGCGTGAGGATCGTCGCCACCAGTCCCGTCGGTCGCGGCAACACCGTCGGCGCCGCGTCGGTCGGCGCCGCGACCTCGCCCACCGCCTCGAAGCGCTCGAGCACGTCCGCACCGTGCGGAGCGGCCTGCAACGCCAGCGACAGATCGCGTCCGGCATGGTGCGAGTGCATGTGCTCGCCGCCGGACCACAGCGCACTCTTCGACACGTCGTAGACCTTGCCCTGGACCGACACGAGCACGGGACGCCCTTCTTGACCGTCGCCCCGCTCGAGCACCTTGGGATCGATCTCCGCCATCACCGCGCCGTCGGCCGCCCGGCTCCCGGACCCCCGGAGACCGAATTCAGCTTAGCAATTACACTCATCGGAGCCTGTCCTTCTCTCGTCGAGACCAGATGTTGACACCGGAGGTGAACGCCCGTCAAGGGGGTTCTGAAATCACGTGGAATTCGTGGAAACGGAACATGTCAATATGGAACTGTCTCACCGTTCCGTGTGTCCCTTGTTTCACAGGATGTGGTCCGGCGCGACATCCGTGTCACGGCCGCCGATCCGATGCAATTCAGTATCACGCAGGCCGATCCGGTGAAACCCGTCTCATCCCGAACCATTGTCGCCTCACCGGTCGAAGGGCTCGAAGAAGGCCGCGAACGGCGGATTTCTGGCATCGAACCTGCAACAGAAACGGACCGGAGGTTGTTGGTTCGTCCCGTGCCCCAAGCCTGACAACCTCCTCCTTCCACTGGTCGCCAACGCGGCCAGTCCCCCTCGGAGGCCCCCACCAAGCCCGATGCCAGTCGGGCGGGGGCCTATGGTGCGCCGGGCAGCGGGGAAGGAGTTGGGAGAGGGTGTAGAGGGGGGCGGCGCGTTGTGTTACAAGGCGGCGCGATGCGGGAGACGGGTCTCGGCGCCGTGCGGCTCGAGGACGATCACTTCCACGACGAGTGCGGAGTGTTCGCGGTGTACGGGCACGCCGAGGCGGCGAACATCGCGTACCTCGGGTTGCACGCCTTGCAGCATCGCGGGCAGGAGTCGGCCGGCGTGGCCGTGGCCGACGGGCGGCAGATCCGCTCGCACCGCGGCCAGGGGCTGGTCGGCGACGTGTTCACGGCCCCGGTGATCGCCGGGTTGTCGGGGGACCGTGCGATCGGGCACGTGCGCTACTCCACGGCGGGCGGCAGCGAGGCCGCATGCGCCCAGCCGATCCTGGTGCGGTCCTCGCGCGGCTGGCTGGCGGTGGCGCACAACGGCAACCTGTCGGGCGCGGAGGAAGTGCGGCGGCGACTGGAGGGCGAGGGTTCGATCTTCCAGGGTTCGGCCGACACCGAGGTGATCGTGCACTTGATCGCGCGGTCGACCGCCGCGACGCTGGTCGAGCGGATCGTGGACGCGCTGTCGCGGATCGAGGGGGCCTGGTCGTTGCTGTTCCTGTCGGAGCGGGAGCTGGTCGCGGCGCGCGACCCGTTCGGGTTCCGGCCGCTGTGCCTCGGTCGGCTGGGAAACGCGCCCGTCGTGGCCTCGGAGTCGACGGCGTTCGACCTGATCGACGCGACGTTCGAGCGGGACGTCGAGCCGGGCGAGGTGGTGGTGATCGACGAGCGGGGGACGCGGTCGAGTTTCCCGTTCCCGCCGCAGCCGCGCCGGTTCTGCGTGTTCGAGCACATCTACTTCGCGCGGCCGGACAGCGTGCTGGACGGGGTGTCGGTGGCCGACGTGCGGCGGCGGCTGGGGGCGCGCCTGGCCGAGGAGCAGCCGGCCGAGGCCGACGTCGTGATCGCGGTGCCCGACTCGGGCACCCCCGCGGCGCTGGGCTACGCGAACCGCCTCGGGCTGCCGTTCGACCTGGGCCTGATCCGGAGCCACTACGTGGGACGGACGTTCATCGAGCCGCGGCAGTCGATCCGGCACTTCGGCGTCAAGCTGAAGCTCAACCCCGTGCGTTCGTTGCTGGCGGGCCGTCGCGTGGTGGTCGTCGACGACTCGATCGTGCGCGGGACGACCTCGATGAAGATCGTGCGCCTCGTGCGCGGCGCCGGGGCGCGCGAGGTGCACCTGCGGATTTCGTCGCCGCCGACGCGCTGGCCGTGCTTCTACGGCATCGACACGCCGACGCGGGAGGAGCTGATCGCCGCCACCCGGCCGCTCGAGGCGGTGTGCGACTTCGTCGGCAGCGATTCGCTCGGGTACCTGTCGCTGGCGGGGGTGCACGCGGCGCTCGGCGGCGCCCCGGAGCCCGGGCGGTTCTGCGACGCCTGCTTCTCCGGGGACTATCCGGTGGCGGTGCGGGACGGGGAGGGCGGGCGCGCGATGCACGCCGGCTGCCGCGAGCGGGCCGACGAGCCCGGGAGCAGGGAGGTCCGCGGATGAACCTGGCCGAGGCCCGACAGACCGTGGCCGAGCTGGCCCGCCGGCTCGAGAACCTCGGGAGGCATCTTTGACCTGGCGGGACGTCGGGCCGAGATCGTGAAGCTGGACGAGGAGGCCGCGCGACCGGAGTTCTGGGACGCGCAGCTGCGGGCCCAGGACACGATGCGCCGGCGGGCCGAGGCCGAGCGCGTGCTGGAGACGGACCGGCAGCTCCACGGGGCGCTGGCCGACGCCGAGGCCATGCTGGCGCTGCTCGAGGAGGCCGGGGAGGACGCCGCATCGCTCGCGGAGCTGGCGCAGATGACCGCGTCGCTCGAGCGGCGGTTGCGGGAGGCCGAGCTCGAGCAGTTGCTGTCCGGTCCCGAGGACCGCTCGAACGCGATCGTCTCGATCACGCCGGGCTCGGGCGGCATCGAGGCGCAGGACTGGGCCGAGATGCTGCTGCGGATGGTGCTGCGTTACTGCGAGCGTCGCGGCTGGGAGAGCGAGATCGTCGATCGGCAGGACGCGGACGAGGCGGGGATCAAGAGTGCGACGTTCATGGTCCGGGGGCCGTACGCCTACGGCTACCTGCGCTCGGAGTCGGGCGTGCACCGGCTGGTGCGGATCTCGCCGTTCGACGCGAACAAGCGGCGTCACACGACGTTCGCCGCCGTGTTCGTGATGCCCGAGATCGACGAGACGATCCAGGTGGACATCCGCGACGAGGATCTCAAGCTCGACTTCTTCCGCTCCGGCGGCAAGGGCGGGCAGAACGTCAACAAGGTGGAGACGGCGGTGCGCATCACGCACCTGCCGTCCGGGATCATCGTGGCCTGCCAGACCGAGCGCAGCCAGCACCAGAACCGGGCGACGGCGATGAACGTGCTGCGCGCGCGGCTGTACGAGAAAATGCGGCGCGAGCGCGAGGAATCGATCGAGCAGACGTACCACTCGCAGAAGCGCGACATCGATTTCGGCCACCAGATCCGCTCGTACGTGCTGGCGCCGTACCAGTTGGTCAAGGACCTGCGGACCGACCATGAGACCGGCAACGTGCAGGCGGTGCTCGACGGGGAGCTGGGGCCGTTCACCGAGGCGTTCCTGCTGCACGAGTTGACGCGCCGGATGCAGAAGGGGACCGGGCATGCCTGAGGCCGACCGCGAGGAGCAGGGCGGGGGGCTGGATCGGATCGTCGCCGACCGGAAGGCCAAGGCCGCCCGGCTGGCGGCGCTCGGCCGTCGGCCGTTCGCCAACGACTTCCGTCCCGACGTGCTGGCCGTCGACGTGCTGCGGGACGCGGAGGCGCTGCCGGCACCGGGGCCCGACGGTGCCGCCGCGGAGCCCGCGCCGGACGCGCCGCGCCGGGCCGTGGCGGGACGCATCGTGGCGCTGCGCTCGTTCGGCAAGGCCGCGTTCCTCAAGCTCGACGATCGCAGCGGGCGGGTGCAGGTGCAGGTCCGGCGCGACGTGCTGCCGGAGGCGGAGTTCGCCGCGTTCAAGTTGGCCGAGCCGGGCGACTTCGTCGGCGTGCGCGGCCCGGTGTTCCGCACCAGGACCGGCGAGGCGACCGTGCTGGCCGAGCAATGGGTGCACCTGACCAAGGCGCTGCGTCCGCCGCCGGAGAAGTGGCACGGCCTGACCGACATCGAGACCCGCCTGCGCCACCGCGCGGTGGACCTGTTCGCCAACCCGGACGTGCAGCGGTTGTTCCGGGCGCGCGGCTGCATCGTGACGGCGCTGCGCGAGTACCTGGACGGCGCGGGGTTCCTGGAGGTCGAGACGCCGATGCTGCACGCGATCCAGGGTGGGGCCGCGGCGCGCCCGTTCGCCACGCACCACAACGCCCTGGACCTCGACCTGTTCCTGCGCATCGCCCCCGAGCTGTACCTCAAGCGGCTGCTCGTCGGCGGCCTCGAGCGGGTCTACGAGATCGGGCGGTGCTTCCGCAACGAGGGGCTGTCGACGCGGCACAACCCCGAGTTCACGATGCTGGAGTTCTACGAGGCCTACGCGACGTGCGAGACGGTGCTGGAGCGGACCGAGGAGCTGGTCTGCCACGCCGCGCGGCGGCTCGACGAGGCGTACCCGGAGCTGGCACGGCGCCGCGGGTTCCGTCTGGAGCGGCCGTTCCGGAGACTGCC
>JAFGHH010000069.1 GCA_016930215.1 Deltaproteobacteria bacterium | reverse complement strand
TCGACCGTCTGCACCGGCGGCGCGGACGCCGACGCCGACGCCGACGCCGACGGGGATGTCGGTGCCGATGCCGACGCCGAGCCGGACGCGGTCGAGGACGACGGCGCCGCGCCCCCGGACGTCACCACCGATGTCGAGGAGGACACGGCGCACGACACTGCCGTCACCGACTCCGTCGTGGACGTTGCCGGCGATACGGCGACGCCCCCGCCCTCGGGCGGCTCGGGCTGCGGCTGCCGCGCGCCCGCCGGAAGTCCGGCCGGCGGCCTGCTGTTGCTGGCGGGGCTGCTGGCGCTGGTTCTCCGCCGACGGGGACGCTGACGCACATGAAGCGTCGGGGCGAGGAAGCCGCACGGCTGCTGGTCGTGTGCCTGCTCGTGCTGGGCGCCGGCGCCTGCCGCAAGGGCGCCGGCGGCGGGACGTCCGAGGCGACGTCCGCACCGACCGGGGCGGGCGGGACGGAGGTGGCCGCCGCACCCGCCGCGTCCGGGGAGGCGACGGGCGCAGGGTCGGCCGATGCCCCGTCGACCACCGCCGCGACCGCGACAGGCCCCGAGATGCCGACGTGGCCGACCGGGGAGCCGTGCCGGCTCGCCGCGCGCAAGGTCTGGCATGCCGAGGCGAAGCGGATGGAGTTGCCGCCCACGGCGCCGGCGCCGGTGGACGGGCTGCCGACGGTGCTGGACCTGGCGATCGACGAGGGCTGGAACACCTGCGCGGTGACGCCGGAGCGCGGGGTCGCGTGCTGGGGGGTCGGGATCCGCGGGCTGGTCGCCGAGGATCCGGACGTCCGGGGGCGCCCGGGACCGATTGCGGGGCTGGCCGACGTGGCGGCGATCCGGCCCGCGCAGACGCCGCACGCCTGCGCGCTCGGAGTCGACGGCTCGGTCGTCTGCTTCGGCGCCGCGAACAACCGCAAGCTGGGCAGCGCGGCCAACGAGACGACCTGGACCGAGACGCCCGAGCCGGTCGCGGGGCTCCCGCGGGCCACGGCGCTTGCGGTCGGCTTCGGCTTCACCTGCGCGCTGGTCGAGGACCGGACGGTGCACTGCTGGGGGCGCAACGAATCGGGACAGCTCGGCGACGGCACGCGCGAGCCGCGGACGGCGCCGGCGTTGGTGCCGGGCCTGTCGGACGTGACGGCGATCTCGGCGGGGCGCGAGCAGGCGTGCGCGGTCCTGGCCGACCGCACCGTCCGCTGCTGGGGCGAGATGCTGGCCACGCGCTGCCCGGACCCGTTCGTCGCGCCGGTCGCGGTGCCCGGGCTGGCGGACGTGGTGCAGCTCGCGGTGGGCTGGGACCACGCGTGCGCCGTCGTCGCCGACGGCACGGTGCGCTGCTGGGGCGAAGGCGAAGGCGGGCAACTCGGCGACGGCGCGCTCGCCCGCCGGTTCACCCCGATCGCGGTGCCGGGTCTGGCCGACGTGGCGGCGGTGGAGGCGGGGGACGGCGTGACCTGCGCGCTGCGCAAGGACGGAACCGTCGCCTGCTGGGGCAAGAACCACTGCGGCCAGGCCGACGGCGGGACCTCGGACCGCGTGTACCTCGACGTTCCCGCGGCCATCCCCGGCGTGGCCGAGGTGGCGCAGCTCGCGGTGGGCGGGATGCAGACCTGCGTGCGCCGCACCGACGGCGGCGTCCTGTGCTGGGGCGCCACGACCCCCTCGCAGCTGGGTGCCTGCCTCGCGGCTTGGCAGTAGATCCCCATCGGCCCGGCGGACGTTCACCGTCGACGGCGACGGAACGCGACGGCGGCGAGCGCCGCCAGGATCGGGATCCCGGCCGACGGCGCGGCTCCCGGCAGCGCGCAGCCGCAACCGTCGTCGCCCCCTCCCCCGCCGCCGTCGTCCTCGGCGTCGGTCGGGGAGCCGTCACCGGCGGCGTCGGTCGTTTCGGCCGCGTCCGCATCGGCGGCCGCGTCCGGCCCCGCGTCGGCGGCGGCATCGGCGTCGGCGTCCCCGTCACCGGCGGCGTCCGCGTCCGCATCCCCGTCGGCGTCCGCGTCGGCGGCCGGCATACCGAACTCGTAGGCGCCCATGTCGAGCGTCCCGACGGCGACGCGCGGTTCGGAGCCGAGCGGGTGGACGTAGTGGAAGTCGGGGGTGAGGGAGAAGTCGCCGGCGGAGCCGGGGGCGACGCCGATGTCGATCGCGGGAGAGCCGGCGGCGAGGCGGTAGTCGAAGCCCGCTCGGTCGACGAGGCCGGCATCGTCGGTGACGAGGTTGTCCGAGACGTCGCCGGGGCCGTCGAGGACGGTGCCGCCGCCGACGAAGAGGTTGTTGACGACGACGGCGGCGAAGGAGGAGGCGTTGCGGATGAAGGTGCCGGAGCCGCGGTCGTTGACGAAGGTGTTGTGGGCGACGAACAGCTCCTGCACGGGGTTCGTCGCGCCCTCGGCGGCGAAGGAGAAGATGCCGGAGTTCTCGGTGGCGGGGCCCTGCTGGACGAGGTTGCCGACGAGGATCGAGCGGCCGCCGTTGGGGAGGTCGATCGTGTAGCTCGAGGTGCCGTCGGCCTCGTCCATCAGCCGGTTGTAGAGCAGGACGTTCTGCTGGGCGCGGCTCTTGACGACGTGGCCGACGAGGGAGTGGTGCGAGTAGCAGAAGCGCATGGTGAAGACGGTGACGTTGTTGCCGAGGTAGATGTTGTGGGAGTAGCCGTCGCCGTAGCCGTTGTGGGCGAACTCGGTGTTCTCGATCGTGACCGGGCCGTTGCCGCCGAGGATGCCGTCCTCGTTGTGATGGAAGTAGCAGCCGCGGATCGTCAGGCCGCTGCCCTCGGCGCGGATCCCGGCGCCGTTCTGGTCGGGGACGGTGCAGTTGAGGAACTCGACGTTCTCGACGACGACGTCGTCGCCCTTGATCACCCAGATCGCCTTGCCCTCGGCGTCGGCGCCGCCGGCGTCGAGACGCGCCAGGCCGCCGACGCCGCGCAGCGTGAGGCGGCTCGGGCGGATCGCGCAGACGTCGGCCGTGTAGGTGCCGGCATCGATCTCGATCACGTCGCCGTCCGCGGCGGCGGCCGCGGCGGCGCAGGGGGCCGCGTACGTGCGACCGGGGCCGACCTGGAGGGTGGCGGCGGAGGCCACCGTCGTCGAGAGACACGCGAACCCGAGGCCGAGAGCGAACGAACCGCGCATCGAGCACCTCCCCCGGGCCTGGAGCCCGGCACGAACGGCAGGCTAGCGCGTCGTCGCGGAACACCGCAAGCCGGCCCGCCGAGCCCGCGGACCGACCACGGACCGACCACGGACCGACCACGGACCGACCACGCACTTGCGCGGAGCGGTGTTCCGGGTCAGAATCCTCCTATGCCGAACGACGAGAAGGAACCGAAGCCAAGGTCTGTCCGGACGCGTCCGGCCAACGTGATCCGGGCCATCGTCCTCGGCGCCGCCGCCGCCGCCGCGCCGCCTGGCTGCGACGAGGCCGTCGAGGTCTACGGTGTCCCGCCGCCCGACGCGACGGTCGAGGACACCGCGGGGGACGTCGCGGGCGACGAGGCCACGGAGGACGACGCCACGGAGGACGACGGCGTCATGCCCGAGGCCGTCGACGTCTATGGTGTCCCGCCGCCCGACGCGACGGCCGAGGACGCCGCGGGGGACATGGCGGGCGACGAGGCCACGGAAGACGACGCCGCCGCTCCGGACGCGATCCCGCCCTACGGCGTCCCGGACGGCACCGAGCCCGACGCCGCGGCCGACGAAGGCGTCGCGGACTCGGGCACCGAGGTCGTCCCGCCGTACGGCGTGCCCGACTACGGCGTGCCCAACTACGGCACTCCCGACTACGGCGTGCCCGAGACCGACCCCGACCGCAGAGGGTAGTCCTTGCGTGTCCCGGCCGGAAGGCACGCGGTGATCCGCGTCTCGCGAAGCCCGAACGGAGGGTCCATGCGAACGGTCGTGCCGCTTGCCTGTCTCGCCCTGCTGCCCGCCCTCCCCGGCTGCTATCTCTCGTACTCCGACCTGGGGGACGGCGGCGACGGCGGGACCGACGGCCGCGACACGCCGGACGACCGGGCGGACGACGGCCGGGACGTCGATGTGGCCGACGCCCCGCCACCGGAGTGGCGGTTCACGGACCGCGCCGTCCCGGACCTATCGATCCCGGTCCGGCTGTACTTCGCGTCGGTCCCCTCCGTGGCCTGGAACGGCCGCTCGGCCGGCCTAGTCTACCAGGGACGCGAGCCGGGGGCCGACGAGCGGATCAACTTCATTCCGCTCGACGCCCGCGGCAACCCGACGGGCCCCGAGCGGACGCTGTGGTCCGGCGGCGGGGTGCACTCGCCGATCCCCCACATCGTCGCCGACGGCGACCTGTTCCTCGTGACGTTCGTCACGGAGTCCGGAAGGGACCTGCTCGTCCTGGCCCGCGTCGATCCCGCGGGCAACCTCGTGGAGGCGATGGAGACCCCGCTGGAATCCGGCGTCGTGGAGCCGGTCGTGCCGCCGGTGGTGCTTGACGAGTACTTGCTCGTACCGCTCCGGACGTACGGCGACGACGGGCGAATCCGGGTGCTGCGCGTCGAACGCGGCGCCTTCCCCGGTTCGCGGCTGTTCGATGTGCCACTGGAGGACCGGTACGCCGGCGGTCCGTTCGTGCTTGCTCCCGGAAACAACCCCGGCGTGGCGATGCTGTTCTACGCCGCCGCCGACGGTCGAATCGTCGGGGAGGAGTACACCGAAGGGCTCGTCCGCACCTCGACCGCGACCGTGACCGTGCCGGCGGAGTTCCCGCCGATGGACCTGGTGGCAACCCGCGCGGACGACACGTACCTGTTCTGCGTGGCCTCGCCGAGCAGCGACGGGGTCGTCCGGATGACGACCTGGTCCGCGAGCCGGGGCTTGGTCACGGACGAGTTTCCTGCGCTGTTCCCCGGCGGGCTGCCGGCGGCGTCCGGCGACCCCCGCCCGGCGTGGGGCGCGACGTTCGCGCTGGTCGAGGACGACCGCTGGCGGGTCGCCGCCGTCGTGGCCGCCGAACCGGTGGGGGGCACCGTGGTGCACCTCGCCGTGCCGGTCGACGACGGCGTCTCCCCGCGGCGCCTGGACGACATGCCGCGCAGCGGCATCGCCTGGACCGGCAACGGCTTCCTCGTCGTCTGGGACGAGTGGCGCGAGGAGGCGTCCGCGTACGGGATCTATGCGTCTTACCTCGAGCTGCACACGGTGCCGTAGCTACGGCCTTGCCAGCGCCTGGTTGCGCAGGTCGGCCCAGCGGGGATCGGCGCGCCCCGCGGGGGAGACCCGGTCGAGCAGCGCGAGCGCGCGGTCCGGACGGTCGAAGCCGAGCCAGTCGTGGGCCACCGCGAGAATCAGGTCGTCCGCCAGCGGCGGCCGCTGCTCGGTCGCCTCGAGCAGGATCCGGAACGCGCAGTCCTCGTAGCCCGCCGAGAAGGCCGCGGCGGCGGCGTCGAGCATCGCCCGTGCGTCGCCCCACGCCTGCAGGTAGCGGCCGGACAGTCCCACCGGCAGCGGACGGTCCCGGCGGTGTTCGGCATCCTCGCGGACGAAGCAGCCCAGCATCCGCCCGCCGCGCGCGGGGAGCAGCTCGGGTTCGAGCCGCACCGCGCGGGTGTAGGCGGCGTCGGCCTCGGAGAACCGCCCGGCGTCGCGCTGCGTCTCGCCGAGCTTCATCCAGGCGTAGTACGACTCCGGCTGCGCCTCCACGGCGTGCGTCCACAACGCGGCGTCGGAGCGCCAGGCGAACGAATAGGCGAACGACACGACGCCGCAGGCCAGCGCGGCCGCGACGCCCAGCCCCAGCAGGATGCGGCGCGGGACGACCCGGCCCTCCAGCGCGCCGGCGTAGCCCCAGACCATCAAGGCCAGCCCGAACGACGGCAGCAGCAGGTAGCGGTCGTTGGCCTGGAACGTCATCGGGACCAGGTTCGAAACCGGCAACAGGCCGAGCAGCAGCAGGGCGACGCCGAGCGCCACGCCGGGGAGGTCGCGGCGGGCCTTCCAGAGCAGCACCAGCAGCGCGGCGAGCAGCACCAAGCCGACGACCGACCGGCCGTCGAAGTCCCCCACGCGGTCGATCGGGTAGAGCGGCGAGAGGCTTGCGGGCCAAACCAGCGTCGATGCGTAGTGCACGAGGACCTTCGGCGCCAGCGCGAGGCGCGAGCCGCCCTCCCCCAGCGACCGGGTCAGCCCTTCGGCGTGCCAGATCCAGGTCACGAGCGCCCCGAGCGCCGCGGCGACGACGGCGAGCGGGGCGGCGCGGCGGAGCGCGGTGCGCCACGAGCGGCGCAGGGCCCAGCGGTCGAGCAGCGGCAGCCACAGCGGCAGGAACAAGACCGTGGTCTTGGTCAGCGCGGCCAGGACGAAGCAGGCGGCCGCCCCGAGGTACGGGCGGTCGAAGGGCCGCTCGGAGCGCACGTAC